>VXOH01000102.1 GCA_009840135.1 Chloroflexota bacterium
GAGGAACCCATGGCCCGGCGGTGGAACTTCAGACAGGAACTGGTGTTCTGCTTCGGCCACCACCTGGCCGACAATCCCACCCAGTACATGCTCGAGAAGGCCTTTCGCCATCACGGCCTGAACTGGCGCTACGTCAACTTCGAGCTGGGCAACGAGCGGCTGGCCGAGGCCGTGCGGGCGGTACGGGTGCTGGGCTTCCGCGGCGGCAACTGCACCATGCCCTGCAAGGTCACCGTCATCCCCCACCTGGACCGCCTGGGCCAATCCGCCGGTGTCATGGAGGCCGTCAACTGCGTGGTCGTGGACGGCGAGGAGTTGGTAGGCGAGAACACCGACGGCAAGGGATTCCTGCAGTCGCTACGCGAAGTGACCGAACCGGCGGGCAAGCGGGTGACCATCCTGGGCGCGGGCGGAGCCGCCCGGGCCATCGCGGTCGAGACGGCCCTGGCCGGAGCCTCCCGCATCACCATCGTCAACCGCAGCCCCCAACGGGGACAGGAACTTGTGGAGCTGCTTCAGACCCGAACCGAGGTGGAGGCCCGTTTCCTTCCCTGGGAGGGAGACCACGCCGTATCCGAGGACACCGAGATCCTCATCAACGCCACCTCCATCGGCATGCACCCCGATGCCGGCGCCAGAATCCCCCTCCGCACCGACACCCTCACGCCTGGCATGGTGGTGGCCGACGTCATCGCCAACCCCCCCCAGACCCGCCTGCTGCAGGATGCCGCCGCCCGAGGCTGCACCGCTCTCGACGGCCTGGGCATGCTGGTCAACCAGGGCGTCATCAGCTTCCGCTACTGGACCGGCCAGGATCCCGACAGCCCGGTCATGCGCGCCGCGCTGGAGGAGGTTTTTGCTGGGTGAATGGGGTGGGTTTTTGAATAGTTTCCGTGGATTTAGGAATATACAATAAGATATTTATTTGCAGCGATTTATGTTCACAAGCCAAGCCATGAAGTTCCTTGGTACCGAGGAATGAAAGGGTGGTAAATAGCTCGGTTTGCAAAGAAGTTCATCCGATCCCCTACCGCACAATTCATCCTCCGCACCCTTATTGTGACTAAATGGACTAGTGCTGGCAATCAAGCTATTCCCAGCACAGGCCGTGAATCCGCCCGCTCAATCCACGCCAGGTGGCAGAGACTCGGGGTAGCAGTGGTGCAGCGCGAATTCGGTGGGAGCGTTCGCGAGTCGGCGAAAGAGTTCGCCATTGCCTCCGTCGGTGATCGCAGATGTGTTGGCGCAGAACGTCCAGATTGGAGCTTACCGGGGCTATGCCCCTCGGACTTGTTCAAAGGCCGATGCGTCCTGATGGGCGCGAAATGCCTACCTGTGCAGAGAGTGTACGTCGGAGAATCCAATGCTCTGATGAAATATTACTGTCGTGAACGACAGGCCCACCGTGCCATCGCGACGGTCTACGTCTTTTTCGATATCGGCCGAATCGGCGCGGCGGATGGGTCAGCGTTCAAGAATACATACAATGTCCATGCTTCTTGGGCCCCAGGATTGAGAGGCGCGGCGAGCTAGAGTTTGCATGGAATGGGGAGGGCAACCCATGCGGGCGCACCGAATTGAAATAAAGAATTTCAGAGGGATTAAGAAGGCAAGTGTTTTTTTGCCGCAGCACGGTGTACTCATCGGCGACAACAACTCCGGAAAAACTACAATCCTGGAGGCGCTGGACCTAGTCTTAGGACCTGACCGTCTCAATCGGCAGCCACCGGTCGACGAGCACGACTTTTTTCGGGGGCAATACACGGCCAAACCTGTCGGAAGCGACCCAGGGGTTAAGTCTACAAATGCCAGTGGAAACACCGTCGAAGAACATGCGGCTCAGGTGCCCCAAACCGCGGAGTTTGCCGTTGGACTCCCAAAAATCGAGATCGAGGTGACGCTCGCTCATTTGACAGAGGAGCAGAGAGCAAGGTTCGGCGATTACGTCGAATTCTGGGATTCGGCAACCGACACGCTCTATGACCAACCTGACCCTGCTGGCGTTGATTCTACTGGCATCACCGAGGCGCTCCGCATCACCTTCCACGGTTGGTACGACAAGGAAGTGGACGACTTCGAGGGGAGGACCTACTTCACCCGCAGCCTCACGGAAAGCGAGCATCCGGTGATGTTCTCGAAAAGAGACAAACAGGTATGCGGTTTCCTCTACCTCCGATCCCTGCGCACTGGCTCCCGCGCACTCAGTCTGGAGCGTGGCAGCTTGCTAGACATCATCCTACGCCTGAAGGAAGTCAAGCCGCGAATGTGGGAGGATATGATTGGCTCGCTGTCAGAAATCGCGGTTGCGAGCAGACCGGAACTCGGCCTCTCACCTGTGCTTGAGACTATCAACGCTTCACTCATGAAGTACGTTCCGAAGGAGTGGGGCGTGGGGCCCCTTCTCAAGGTTTCCACTCTAACCCGGGAACATCTTAGAAAGGTGATTACGGCATTCATCTCAACAGGCGGTGGAGACCACACCGCGCCGTTCTACCGGCAAGGCACCGGCACTATCAACATGCTTGTATTGGCGATGCTGTCCCAGATTGCGGAAGGCAAGCAAAGCATTGTATTTGCGATGGAAGAACCGGAGACTGCCATCCCGCCCTACGCGCAAAAGCGCATCGTCCATGAGGTCCGCAAATTGGCTTCGCAGACACTCTTTACATCGCACTCGCCGTATGTCTTAGAAGAGTTTGCGACCGACGAGACGGTCGTCCTGGGGAGAGATACGAGTGGTATCCTGGCGCTCAAATCAATCGCGCTGCCGGACAATGTGAAGCTTAAGCGCTATCGCCAGGAGTTCCGCACCCGTTTTTGCGAGGGATTGCTTGCCCGCCGTGGCCTTGTTGCCGAG
>VXOH01000135.1:0-2152 GCA_009840135.1 Chloroflexota bacterium
TAATATGGTGGGTGTAATCCGGGCGAAAATGTTATGATAAGGGTAGCGCGCAAACGCTTCGGATTTTTTCCGTCACAGGTGAAAATATTTCACCACCCCCGTAGGGGCGCACGGCCGTGCGCCCCTACCTTAGCAACAATGGCCCATGTGTAATGTGAGCCTTTTTACCAGTATCCGCAGATAAGGAGTAATACCATGCCTATCGAAGTAGTATCCCCCGACCTGGCAAGCGTAGTATCCCCAGATGCGACCGTTACCGAGATTAGCAGCGGCTACGGCGGCGCCGATGGTCCGGCTGAGGGGCCCTTGTGGTGGCACGAGGGCGATTACCTTCTCTTCAGCGACATTCACAACAACCGTCGCATGAAGTGGACCGCACAGGAGGGAGTCAGCCTCTTTATGCAGCCCACCAACCGGGCCAACGGCCTGACCCGAGACCCCAGCGGCCGCCTTTTGGCCTGCGAGCACCTGACCCGCCGGGTGACCCGTATGGAACCCGACGGAAGCATTACGGTGGTGTCCAGCAACTACCGGGGCCGCCGTCTCAACCGGCCCAACGATGTAATCGTAAGTTCCAAGGGCGACATTTACTTCACCGACCCGGGCTTTCCCACGCCGGGGCTGGACCTGGACTGGAATGGGGTCTATCACGTGACACCCGACCTGGGCACCATCACGTTGATAGTTTGGGACTTCAGCCGGCCCAACGGGCTGGCCCTGTCGCCAGACGAGAGCGTCCTGTACATCAACGACACCCGCCGCCGCCATATCCGGGCCTTTGACCTTGAGCCCAACGGCATGCCCCTCATCGCCACCGACCGGGTCTACTGTGACCTGAACGGCGAGCGGGAGGGCAACCCGGACGGCATGAAGGTGGACAGCCAGGGCAACGTTTATTGCGGCGGTTCCGGCGGCATCTGGGTGATTGACCCGAAAGGTCAGCACCTGGGCATCATTGACCACGGCGAGGCTGGGACGACCAACGTGGCCTTCGGGGGCAGCGACTGGAAGACCCTGTTCTACACGACCCGCCACACCCTGGGCAGCGTGCCGGTAAACGTGGCGGGAATACCGGTGCCTACACAGGGGTAACCTTCTGGAGTTGTTGGTTAGAAGTTTGGGGAACCTCTGCACAGGTTCCCCGACCCTCAAGGGGAGGGAGACATTTACAGGCTTTGCTTGGCTAATTTTTCTAAAGCACTATCAAAAGACCGGCGCTGGCTGTCCTAACGGGCTCTCCATTCTACCCGTCGGCCCTCACCCTAACCCTCTCCCAGAGGGAGAGGGGATTCTTGACATAGTTTTTGAAGGCTAGTCCCTGCTTCCCCGCCTCAAGGTGGAAGAAAACAGGGAAGGCGAGTTTTTCGAAGCAACAAGAGGCATCTTGATGAACTCACGGCGTAGCAACGCTCGTTTGATTATCGGCGGTATCCTGGTTTTGCTGGGTGGGCTGCTGCTGCTCAGCAACACGGACGTCATCAACCTGGACTGGGGCTGGGACTTCATCCGCACGTGGTGGCCCATCCTGCTTATTGTGTGGGGATTGTGGGAGCTGGTTTCGGGAGGCTTCCGGTTCCGCCTGTGGCCCATAATCCTGTTGCTGCTGGGCATTGGGTTTCAACTGTCGGCCCTGGAATTGTGGCAATGGGACTTTGCAGTAGTATGGCCGGTGTTCATCGTCATCGTGGGCCTGGCCATTTTACTGGGACGCAGGGGAAGGCGGGCGCGGCGCCGGGGCAGGTCTTCCCGCCCAAGGGTGGGAGACGTCGTCGAAGGTTCCGTGGTCAGTCGCCCCGGCTCCGGCGGGTCATGGCGGGCGGTTTTCAACAATGTGGAAGAAGACTATGCGGGCGGGAAATTTGGGGGCGGCGACGTGGAAGCCAACTTTGGCAATGTGACGCTGGACCTGCGGGGCGCAACTTTGCCGGAGGACGGAGCCCGGCTGGACGTTAATCTTACCTTCGGAGGCCTGCACTTGCGGGTACCGGCGGGCTGGAGGATAAACTACGAAAGGGTAAGCACTCACTTCGCCGAAGTTCAGGACAACCGCGAGCAACGTGAGCCCGAAGTCACGGAAGTCGTAGCCGGGCAGTTGACCATATCGGGAACAGCCACGTTCGGGAATCTGGAGATTTCGGGATGAGGGAGTGAG
>VXOH01000135.1:2162-2794 GCA_009840135.1 Chloroflexota bacterium
GGAGCCCATGCCCCACCTCACTCCGGGAGCGCGGCGCGACCCACGACTCTCCCGCCATTTACCACCCACGGAGGTTTAATGCGATGCCGCCACCGGAACGTTACAACACCCGCTATAACCTGGGCGTAGGCGGGGCCGTAGTCAAGGACAATAAGCTGCTGCTGGTGCGCCGCGCGTCGCGCCGGGGTCGGGGCAATTGGCAGATACCCGGCGGCTTCGTGGAACAGGACGAGACCATGGAGCAGGCGGTGGTGCGCGAAGTCGAGGAGGAGTCCGGGGTAACCGCCGAAGTTGTTGGCGTGCTGGGCGTCCGCAACCGCTACGACCCGGATACCGACAACAGTACCTATGTGATCCTGGCCCTGCGGCCCGTGTCCGGCGAGCCCACACCCGACGAACACGAGGTGGACATGGCAGGTTACTTTTCGCTGGAAGAGATTGACGCTTTGGAGCAGGTGCCGCCCATAAACCGGGAGGTGGCCCGTCGGGCCCTGGACCCCAACCGCCGCCTGCTGGACCCGCAGATGGTGACCCAGCCTACAGGATTGACCTATATGCTGTTTATTGGGTAGGCTGAACAGGGCAATCGCATTTTAACTGCGGAGCACCTTAAGCAAGTAAACTTCGCTCCA
>VXOH01000023.1 GCA_009840135.1 Chloroflexota bacterium
TCTCCCACGACGCCGGTGCTGGTCGCGAAGTAGGTGGCTACCGTACCGGGCAGAATAACGATGGAAAAGGCAAAAATCAGCGGAATCATGCCTGCGGAATTAATCCGCAGTGGTATGTAGGTCCCACCGCTTTGCCGGTACATCCTGCCCCCCCGGAAGATGCTTCGTCCGTACTGGACTGGAATCCGGCGGTGCGCCTCATTGAACAGTACAATCAGCGCAATAATCAGCACTCCGATAATTACAAAAAAGCCGATCCCCAACACGTCCTGCCGGTCCAGGAATCCCTGGGTAATCAATCCGGGGAATCCTGCAACTATGCCCGCGAAAATTATCAGCGAAATCCCGTTTCCGATTCCCCGCTCCGTAATGAGCTCACCCAGCCAGACGAGGAACATGGTCCCGGCGGTCATGGAGATAATCGCGGCCATTGTGGGCAACAGCGCCTCTCCCGTGAAGCCCACGTTGGTCAGCACGTTGCTCTGCTGCAGAAGTATCAACTGGCCGAATCCCTGGGCTACGGCAATGGGGACCGTAAGCCAGTGAACCATCCGGTTAACTTTAACCCGGCCGGCCTCACCTTCCCGCGAAAGCTGCTGCAGTGACGGTATAACCGGCGTCAGCAACTGCATCACAATGGACGCGGTAATGTAGGGAAACACCCCCAGCGCCACGATGCTCATGCGGCTGAGAGCGCCGCCGCTGAACAGGTCCAGAAATCCCAGCAGTTGGTTGTTATCGAAGAGTTCGTTGAGCTGGACCGTGTTAATGCCGGGAATGGGAATATGGGATACGAACCGGTATATGGCCAGCATCCCCAGGGTGAACAGTATCTTGTAGCGCAGATCAGGCAGGCTGAACGCATCAACTGCCGCCTGAATCAAGCGCGGCCAACGACCTCCCTGTGTTTCGGTCGAAATCATCTACCTAGACTTCCTCCACCGCACCACCGGCCGCCTCAATCTTTGCCCTGGCCGAACCCGTGAACTTGTTAGCCACTACGGTAACGGCCTTGTCTATCTCCCCGTTCCCCAGGACTTTGACCGGGTTCCTCAAGTTTGATACCAGTCCCCGCTGGTACAGGATCTCCGGAGTTACCCGCTCCCCGGCGTCAAATCCGGCCAGGTCCTCTATCTTGACCAGGGAGTACTCGGTCTTGAATTTATTATTGAAGCCTCTCTTCATGGGCAGACCCTTGATGAGTGGCAACTGGCCGCCCTCGAAGCCTGGGCGAATACGGTAGCCGGAGCGGGACTTCTGACCTTTCATGCCCCTGCCTCCGTAGCTGCCCTGGCCCGCCGCATCTCCCCTGCCGACGCGCTTTCGCGCCTTTCTGGCACCGGGGGAGGGGATGATATTGTGCTCCATCATGGCATATCAATCTCCTGGAAAATTCACCCCGGACCGGCCACACGTTCTCCAACTGGCCAGTACCGGGGAACTATTCAGAAACAGGGCCACAGGCCTTCCGTAAAGGCTCTGCGGCAATGCTGTCTAGCCTTCGGCGATCTCCTCGACGGTCAACAGGTGGGACACCTTGTTAACCATCCCCCGGATCGTGGGGGTATCTCCGTGCGTCACGGTATGGTGCAGTCGGCGCAGACCCAAGGCCTGGACCACCTTCCGCTGGTCCTGGGGCTTGCCGATGCAACTCTTGGTCCAGGTTATCTTCAGTTGGGCCATCTAAACACCTGCTGTACTTTGAGCCTGGCGGACTAGCTGATTGGCCGGTTAGCTGGCTGCCTGGTTGCCCATCCGCCGGGCCGTTTCCACCTGGGGATCTCTTAGCCGCCGCAGCGCTTCCAACGTAGCCTGCACGGAATTTATTGGGTTCCTGGACCCCAGCGATTTGCCAACCACGTCCCTGACGCCGGCCAGTTCCAGGATGGCACGCATGGCTCCGGCCGCAATGATGCCCGTGCCTTCAGGTGCGGGCTTGATTACAACAATCGAGGCGCCCACCTTCACCGTTATATCATGGGGAATGGTACTGCCCTTGATGGGGACCTTCACCATGTTGCGCCGGGCGATGGCGTTGCCTTTTCTGACGGCGTCGGGAATCACCAGGGCCTTTCCCATGCCGGCGCCCACATTGCCGTCTCCGTCGCCAACCACCACCAGGGCGTTGAAGCGCAGCCGCCGGCCGCCCTTCACCACCTTGGCTATGCGACGGGTATAAACAACCCGCTCGGTAAATCCGGAAGGGTCCTCTTCGCGTTCCCTGGGAGGCCTGTTCGGACGGGGCCTGTTTGCAGTGCTTACCATTAGAACTGTAACCCTCCCTCGCGTGCTGCTTCGGCCAGGGCCCGTACTCTGCCGTGGTACTTATACCCGCCCCGGTCAAATACAACCCTGGATATGCCCTGCTCTTGTGCCCGCCGGGCCAGCAAGCTGCCCACTGCCGTAGAAGCGGCAATTTTGGGCCCCAGGTTTCCACCGGCCTCCTTGGCTGCCTCCTGGCTCGAGGCAGCTACCAGGGTCGTTCCGCCGGTATCGTCAATAATCTGTGCGTAAATGGAGCGCAAGCTGCGGAACACGCACAGCCTGGGCTGGTCCGGCGTGCCGGAAACCTTCTTCCTTACCCGGCGGTGCCGTACGTTCCTGAGCTTGCGGGCGTCTCTGTCTCTCGGCATGCTGTCCTGAATTACTCCACTTTGGTCTTTGATATCGTTCTGAAATTTGGATATTAGGCCTTGCGGGCCGCTGCCTTGCCAGGCTTGAAATGGAGGACCTCGCCCTGGTAGCGAATCCCCTTTTCATTGTAAGCGTTGTGG
>VXOH01000024.1 GCA_009840135.1 Chloroflexota bacterium
TTGCTTTTAAATTTTTTTTTTTTTTTGTGATATTTTCGCGATCATTTTTTATTGCCTTGTTGTGTTTCCAGCGGTGGGGCCCCGGGGGGGCGCCCCCCTACGCCAACGGACTTTCCGGTTGACCATCAATTCAGGTGCGATAGGCTACAGCAGCTCGGCCATTCTTGATGTGACGGGCTGAAAGACTTTACCTCGCCCTTCCATCGCAGGCCGGAACTCCAGGAAAGCCTGAACATGGCCCCTCTCCCGGCGGGAAACGCTACCCTGTCAGTGCTTGAATCAGTATTTGAACTCCTCGCGAACGGGGCTGAAGACGTCCAGGGCTTTGCAGGGTTTGTCCAGGCCCCTGGCGTAATGCTCCACCCCTCCGGGGATTATGTACATATCCCCAACCTGCAGCACCTTGACCTCGCCGCCGATGCCCATTTCCATTTCGCCTTCCACCACTATGCCGCCCTGCTCGTGGGGGTGGGTGTGCAGGGGCACCAGGGAGTTGGCGTCAATTTCCACCAGGGAAAGCAGCATGTTATCGCCCCAGTAGGTACGGGTGCGGGCGCCGGGGGCCAGTTCCTTGGTATCTCTTCCCTCGGAATGTTTGAAGTAGGACACTATTGGTCTCCTTGTGTTGATGATGGGCGCTGGCAGCCTGGGCGCAACCGCGCAGTTGCATTATAGCTCTCACCAGTCCCCGATTGGGCAGCGGCCGGCGGTGATTCAGGGCAATCGCGCTATAGATTCAGGCTATAGGCGGCCTAAATGCGGTAGGCAAAGGTCATGCCGCCGCGCGAAGGGCGGAAGTTGGCACCTGAGTTTGCCGAAGGGCCTGGAGTCCTTCTCCTCAGTACGGTTACGGGTAGTCAAGTTGGTTCCGGAGATAGATTTTAGATGCTTCGCTGCGCTCAGCATGACGGCCAATTAAAGCGCGGTCGCACTGGATGGTGATTGCCTGCTCAACGGACGAACCCGCACATGTTGAGCTCGTCGAACCACCTCCCTTTTGACGGTAAGTATTTATACAAAACGTTTTTCGCTGGCACCCACTTCGACAAAACGTACCTGGCTAGACTCAGTATGAGCGGTTTGAGGGCGGGTGGGCGTCGTTACTCAAAGCCCAGCCTGCGCTCGTTGAGGCTGACGTAGCGGCCCCCGCTGCCGATTACAACGTGGTCCAGCAGGTCTATGCCCAGCAGCTTGCCGGCGGAAACCAGTTCCCTCGTTATGGCCACGTCTTCGGGACTGGGCGTAGGGTCGCCGGAGGGGTGGTTGTGGACAACAATTATGGATGGAGCGTTGTCCCTTACCGCCGGCCGGAAAACCTCCGAGGGGCGCACGATGGAACTGTTGACGTTGCCAACATAGACCTCCACCGTATTGATTACCTGGTTTTTGGTGTTCAACAGCAGCGCCCGGAGGTGTTCCTGTTCCAATGTAGCCATCTCGGCCTGCAGCAGGTTGGCAACGTCCTGCGGCGAGTTAATCACCGCCCGGTCCTGGGGGGCCAGGGATATGAAGCGGCGACCCAACTCCAGGGAGGCCAGCAACTGGCTGGCCTTGGCCTCGCTGAGGCCCCGCTCGGCGCAGAGTTCGGCGAAATTGGCGCGCCCCAGGCCGTCCAGTCCTCCAAACCGGCTCAACAGGCGGTTGGACATGGCCAGCACGTTCTCCCCCTGGACTCCGGTGCGCAGCAGGATGGCTATCAGCTCGGCGTTGCTCAGGTAGCGGGGGCCGTATTCCCGCAGCCGCTCCCGGGGGCGTTCCCCCTGGGGCATATCCCTTATCCTGGGCTGGTAGGCGGAGGCCCATCCGGAGGCCCCGTGGGCACTTTCAATGTCCGGCGTGACGGTAGCTACCATAGATGCCATAGAGACCATCGAATCCTTCCCGACCCTGTGTTTCCGGACATTGTGGTTCGGGAGGCGCGCCTGACGCAATGGGCAACTGTCAGTAAAAGACTATCTCAAGACCGGTGGTAGATGTTTTAGCGGGCTGTCTATCTTACCTGTTCGCCCTCACCCTAACCCTCTCCCAGAGGGAGAGGGGACTTATAAGGTACTCAATCTTCCCTCGACTCTCGAACCAGCCGGCGGCGGTAGCGTTCTTCGGGGGGTGATCTCGTATCCGTAGGGGCGGTTCGCGAACCGCCCCTACCCTTGACCCCATTGGCTGTTGCAACAGCAAGCCACCCGAAACGGAACGCTGCGGCTCGTGTCCCTTCTTTCCCAGGTTGTAAGGGCAGCACAAGCCCGCGCGGGATGAGTCGAGGGACTAACAGGGTCCTCAGTCGGTCAGCAGGACGTAAACGGCTGCCGACGGGCTCAGGTCTCTATGCGTATGACCCTTGCCGGCGACGTCCTCCATCAGCCGGATATCGCCGGCCCGCAGGACCCGCTTCGAGCCGTCGCTGGCGCCGATTTCCACCTCGCCGGACAGGTGAATGATGAGCCGGCGTTCGGGCAGGGGATGGTAGTCCATGAGACGCGACCCATCGAACTCCTGAATCCGCACCTCGGACACATTGAGCATCGCCTCCAGTTCCGGGTGGTCTTCCAGTTTCATGTCTTCGAAGTGACTCTCGCCGTCAGAGTCCGAATACAACCTGTATATAGCCATTCCGCCTCCTTTTGTGTCCGTTAATTATGCCTGCAAGAAGCTATTTCAAAATCATGGAGGGAAGTGTTTCCTGATGGAAGGACCACGAATACTCGGGCCGTCACCCCCATCCTTGTATATTGAACTGTAGGTGGGCGGAGCAAAGGCCGTACCC
>VXOH01000163.1 GCA_009840135.1 Chloroflexota bacterium
GGAGCGAAGTTTACTTGCTTAAGGTGCTCCGCAGTTAAAATGCGATTGCCCTGGGGCCGGCGCGCCGGCGCAGGGTCAGCATTTCCTCGGAAGTATGGCGGGCCACCATGGGGCTGCGGACGTGGCCCGGGGCGATGCAGTTAACCCGGACGTTGTCGCGACCGTAGTGGACGGCCATGGAGTTGCTGAGACCGATTATTCCGCCCTTGGACGCGGCGTAGGGGTGGCTGGGGCGGCCGCTGCCGGCCCGCAGGCCGACAATGGAAGACAGGTTGACAATGGAACCGCCGCCGGCCTCGATCATCCTTGGGATGGAGTGCTTGCTGGTCAGCATCACGCTCTTCAGATTCACGTCCAGCACCGTGTCCCACAGTTCTTCCTCTACGTCCGTCACCGACCCGGGGCCACTGATTCCCACGTTGTTAATCAGGATGTCGAGGTGGCCGTAGCGGTCAACGGCGGCCTGGGCCATTTCCTGGCAGTCGGCGTTGCTGGTAACGTCGCCCACAAACACCGACGCCTCGCCGCCTTCTTCCCTGATGGTGGCCATGGTGGTTTCGGCGTTGGCCTGGTCTCGATCAAACAGCAGGACCCTGGCGCCCTGCCTGGCGAAGAGAATCGAAATGGCCTGGCCGATGCCCACAAAATCCTCGGCGCCAGTGGCTCCGGCGCCTGTCACTATGGCTACTTTACCGCTCAATCTACCCGGTTGGTTCTGCATGGATCCACCGTCCTTTCTCCAGCGCTTTCGGAAGGAGTTTCCCAATCAAACTTAAGGGCCAGGGGACTTCAGTATAGGGCCATGGTCGAACAGTGCCAAGCCGCCAGCCGGATTGTGGGAAGCGGTTTATTGGTTGCAGACACGCCCAGCATGGCCAATGCCAGTGGCGAGGCCAGCGTGAAATTACCCTGGCCAGCCCCCGTGGGCGTTGATTTGACGCTATAATGCCTGTGCCAGTCGGCCTGCCTCGATCAACGTTGCTCCGGTTTCCAGGGCCCCATTGAATTTCAGCGAGCCCCGGGCTACCCGGGCCAGAGGTCCGGCCGAACCAAGGAGGCACCCCAAACGTCTTCACCTCAAGCATCCAGTTCGGGAACCAGCCAGACCCCTGACCGGTCCGGCGGTTCAAGCCATAGACCCGGCGGCCGACGCCCCGCTCGCTTCAACACCTTCGTTTCACTGCGCCACAAGGACTTTCTCCTGCTGTGGCTCAGCAACCTGTGCAACGCTTCCGCAGTGTGGTTCCAGCAGATAACCATACCTTGGCTCGTGTGGGAAATCTCCGGGTCACCCTTCCTGGTGGGGATTGCCGCGGGTTCGCGTTCGATCCCCTTCCTGGTCATCGGCCCCATGGCAGGGGTATTCGCTGACCGCATAGACCGCCGCAAGTTGGTGCTGGTGGTGCAGTCGGTCATGGCGATCGTTGTGCTCTCTTTTGCGGCAGCCATCCACATGGGATATGTGGAAGGGAATCTGGGCGTCATTTACGCCCTGTTGTTCTCCGTGATTACCGGCATATTGCATGCGACCATACAGCCGGTGCGGCACGCCATGGTGGCCAACACCGTGCCCCGGGAAGACTTGTGGAATGCCATTGCCCTGAACTCCATTGCCGGCAATGTGGCCCGGGTGGTGGGCCCGGGGCTGGGCGGCGTACTCATTGCATGGCTGGGGCCAGCCCTCAATTTCTACATCGAGGGAGTCTTTTATATCCTGATGGTAATTGCCATGATCCCCATATCCCTGCCATTCCGGGAGGCGGTTACGGCCACGCGCACTTCGGTGTTTGCCAACCTGAAGCAGGGGTTCAGCTACGTTATAAGCGAGCAGGTGGTGCTTCGGCTTTTGCTGGTGGCTTGCGTTTCGGACATTATGATTGGCCCCATTGTCCACCTGATGCCGGTGGTGGCCGACGAGGTGCTGGGAGGAGACTCCAGGATTTACGGATTCCTGGTGCTGGCCACGGGAATCGGCGGAATTATCGCGACCATTTCCTTCGCTTCCCTGGGTAGGTCTTTCATGAGGGGGTCAGTGGGGCTGGTGGCCCTGATGTTCCTGGCCTGCTCGGCGATTGTCCTGGGAATTTCCACTTGGCTGTGGGTATCGTTGGCGGCCATGTTCGGCCTGGGCTTCTTCCGGCTCGTGTTCAAGATAAACAACAACACCCTGGTCCAATCCACCATACCCGATGCCCTGCGGGGCCGGGTAATGGCCATTTACAACCTGGATAATGGCCTTACTCCCCTGGCCAGCATGACCCTGGGGCTGCTGGCCGAATTCTGGGAAGTCAACCTGGTGGTGCTGGTGGTGGGGTTGGTCAGCCTGGCGCTGACCATCTATGCCTTCGCTGCGTTTTCCGACGTGCGGCGGATGCGGTAGCGAGCCCGTCGGGGTGGTGAACTCCATCTCAAACTGCTAGAATTGCAACGAAAAGCGGCAAATGAATACTCTCTTGGCATGAGAAACCAGTTCCCTTAATGATTTGGGCGACCATATTTGGAAAGGAACAGGAGGGCATTATGGTAGATCAGGCAAATGCGCTGGAACACCTGGGATTGACGATAGGATCCCCTGCCATCAAGTCGGTCGGACCCCTGGCTTTCGGCCCTGAAGGAGTGCTGTTTATCGGGGACAACGTCGGGGCAAGCATTTTTGCCGTTGATGTCGCTGATACCGCCGGTTCGGGACAGGCCGCTTCCCTTGACCTGGAGAACCTGGACGGTTCCCTGGCGGGCTACCTGGGCTGCGGCCGGGACGACGTTCAAATTCGGGATATGGCAGTCCACCCCGACTCCCACAACGTGTACCTGAGCGTGATGAGGGGGGCGGGCGATTCCGCGATACCGGTAATAGTACGACTGGACGGAAGGGGGACAATTTCGGATGTTTCCCTGGAGAACGTAGCCTTCTCCGAAACGGCCATCGAGGACGCCGCGGACGAGGACGACCCCCGTGAAGTGAGCCGGGTCAAGCTACGAACGGTGACCATTACGGACATGTCCTACGTGAACGGACTGCTTATGGTGGCGGGAACCTCCAACGAGGAATTCTCATCCACCTTCCGCCGCATTCCGTTCCCCTTCACCGGGGATACCTCCTCCAATTCCCTGGAGATTTTCCACGTCTCTCACGGAAAGTACGAAACCGCCGCTCCCATACGGGCCTTCGTCCCCTACCAGGGCAACAACAGCATCCTGGCCAGCTATACCTGCACCCCGGTAGTCCAGTTTTCGGTCGGTTCCTTCAAGCCCGGCGAACTGGCCCACGGCAAGACGGTGGCTGAACTGGGCGCCCACAACCGGCCCCTGGACTTGATATCGTACGAACGGGGTGAAGACGAGTTCCTGCTGGTTGCCAACGACCGCCACCCGCTGATCAAGATTGCCTGCGTGGATATTGACCAGCAAGGTGCGCTTACGGTGCCCGACCAGTCGCTGGACAGCAGCCCGGCCGACCCGGTAACGCCGCCGGTGGGTGTTCCCCGCCAGTTGCTGCCCCAGGAAGGCGTTCGAAGGATGGCGAATCTGGACGGCGAACGGGTGCTGATGCTCCAGGAAGACCAGGAAGGGAACATTCACCTGCACACCTATACCGTTGACCAGTTGTGAGTCAGCGCCGCCCGGTTGGCGCCCGGGACCTGACCCTGGCATGGGATTTACTGGAAGGAAAACCCACGCTCAGGATCTCCGGGTGGGACGCCAACGACCTCAGCACAATGGAAGAATTGGACGCCGGCGAGTTTAGCCGGCGTCTTGCAGTTGTCACTACCGAGGCGGCGGAAGCCGCGCCTGACCTGGCCGACAATGATCAGCTCCCACGAGTTGCCGGGAGTTTCAGGATTGCCGGCGACTCTGTGTTCTTTGTGCCCCGTTTTCCCTTCGTTGAAGGAATGAGCTATTCACTGCTGTTGTACGGAACCCCTTCATCCGGACATGCCAGGGTTCCGGAGGTACGGAATATCCGGCGGCCCTCAAGGGAAGTGCCTCCCACCGCTCGCGTGGAGGCCATTTATCCTGACGTGTCCAGCGTGCCGGTGAACCTGCTGAAGATTTACGTCCAGTTTTCCGAGTCCATGAGTGAAGGCAGGGCCGAGCGGTCAATACGGGTGTACCGGGAAGATACCGGGGAACCGCTGGAGGGAGTCTTCGTGCCGCTGGACCCGGAATTATGGGACCCGGAGCGGAAAAGGCTGACCCTCTTGCTGGACCCGGCCAGAATCAAGCATGGGCTGGTCCCAAACATGGAAGCAGGTTACCCGCTCATAGAGGGCGTGCCCTTTCGCCTGGTCATTGGCAGCGAATTCAGAAACGCGGCAGGAAGCCCAATGCTGTCCTGCGCCGAGCGGGTGTACCAGGTCGGGCCTGAAGTCAGCGAACGCCTAATACCGAACCGCTGGCAATTGACCGTTCCGCCGGTTGGGTCAAGGGACCCCTTGTTGGTGGAATTCGACAGACCCCTGGACTACGCCCTGCTCCAAAGGTCTCTTTGGATAGAAGGGCCCCAGGGCAACCCCGTTGCCGGAGGGGCACGGTCGGGAAACGGTGAATCAAGCTGGACATTCGCCCCGGACCTCCCCTGGACGGAGGGGCCGTACCGGCTCGTAGTTGCTCCCGAACTTGAAGACCTGGCCGGCAATTCCCCGGTGCGAGTCTTTGACCGCGACATTACACAATCCGAATCAGCATCGGCGCTGGCGGACGGCGTTTCCCTGTCCTTCCATTGCAGCGGCCGGCGCCAAGACAGCGGCAGGGGTCAGTAACGCCTGGACGACAGAAGGCTTATCAGCCCGGGAAGCGCCTGTTCAAAAGCGCCGGAGTCCTCCCAACCCCTGAAATCAAGGGCGCGCCCTTCCCTCAACGTCGTACACAAATGGTCGTCACGGACGTAGAAGGCTTCGCAGCAGGCCAGGGCTACCGTCAACTGTCCGGTACCACCCTGATGGGCGCCGGCCAACTGGGCAAGGTACCGGCTTGACTGCGGGCTTTCCAGGGAAGTCTCGGTACAAAGCAATACCAGGCAATCGAATTGGGGAGTCTGCTCCACCAGAATGGCGCCGGATTGGATTCCCTCTTCATCATCGGCAGCAATGGACCAGGCCGGGATTTGCGCCGAGACCAGCTCGTCACTGAGCTTCGTTGCGAGTCGCTCGTCTTCTTTCGAACCAACAATGAGCACGGTCGGAAAGGTCCGCGACACCCCCAGCATGGCTTCCTGCGCCGCCAGCAACGGACTGGCCACCCCGGCACTCTCCAGGAATACCGCGGGAATCCTCCCTCCAGACCTGGCGATGGTGTCCAGCCCGAAGGTGCTGGGACCGGTGTGTCGCGCCGCCTCCAGACCGATGGCCTGGCTCAGATCGCAGTTTAATACCCGGGTAAAGCCCATCAGGGCATTCATCAGAACCGCGCTTTCCAGGTTTGCGCCGTTCAGGGTGGCTCCCCGCAGGTCGGCGCCGGTCAGGTCGGCCAGAGTAAGCGACGTCGAGGTCAGGGTGGCGCCCCTGAGGTTGGCTCCGGTCAGGTTCGTCCAGGAGAGATCTGCATGGGAAAGATTGGCGCCGGCCAAATTGGCTCCCTGCAAATTGGCGAAATGCAGGTTGGAATAGCTGAGGTCGGTCCCGGCCATGTAAGCCTGCTGCAGGGTGCTGCTGGACAAGTCGGAGCGGATCAGGGAACAGCCGGCCATGCTGGCCAGGGTAAGGTCACAGTGGGAGAGATTGGACCGGGAAATGTGGGCCATCTGCAGGTTGGTTCCAGCCAGGCGCGCCTGCCGCAGGTCGCAAGCGGTCAAATCCGCCCGGCTGAGGTCATCATGGGCCAGGTCCGCCCGGGGCAGCTTGATGCCACTGAGGTAGCCCCCGGAAAGGTCGAGCTTGGCCCGTCCATGCACAAATTCCTGCTCGAAGGTCTCCCCGGTGGAACGGTCTCCGAGACTGTAGTTGAGGCTGTAAACTATGGGGTTCTCGTTGGGGACCCAAAAGGTCAGCTCGCGCCACCGGGAAATGGCGTTGGGACCCGACTTGACTATGGCAATATGTTCGGGGTCTGCCAAAATGCCTCCTGGGCGCGATGGAAGGGGCGATTTACCCCATTGGATTGCAGTGCCCTGACCGCTCAGGTGAAGGGACCGTACCGCTCCGTTAGCCCGGCCGCAATTCCGGTTCAGAGTCAGGGACTTGTAACCCAACCTCTGAACCACGAACGACATGTACGATACACCCGGTAACCCGTAAAAGGAAACCCGGTCATATTAACAAGGACAATCGCGCCTTTTGCAGGAACTTATCCTGCACGGCCGAGCCTGACATTTTCGGTCCGCCGCGCGCGGAAGAAGAACCTAACTTGCCGGCTATGTTCCGATTCCCGGGCCCACACCAAGGCCACAAGGGATAGTTCCGGGCCATTGGGCAAGCTCATGGACACATCAGCCAAAGGTCAGGACTGCAGTTAGACTCAAGACTTGACCGGCCGCTACCTCATTCCTTGCTGAACCTCTCGTGACCCTTTACTACCGACATGATGACTGGTTCACCAATTATCGGCCTGAATGCGGCTTTCGTGGGTGTTGCCCTGCGTAGCAAAGCCAAACCAGTGACAATCCGCCAGAGCCTGCGGCCATTCAGTCAAGCACCGGGTCGAGAATCCATATAACTGCTTTGATGATCCAGAACGTATACCACATGCTGATAATGAAGCAGGCAGCCAGTGCAAGCCACAGAATGATGGACTCGCTGGTCCATCCGACGTTTCCCTTTATGGGGTCGTGACCGCATTCCGGGCAGGCCGCCTTGCTGTTCCTCCAGAGAACGGGACCAATGACAACCCACAGGAGTATACCGCTCAGCAACAGGGCTACGGCTATAACCGATAGGCCGGTCCAGGCGGGCCACCCTTTAACAGGAAAGGGTGGCCGCATGGGAATAACAGTCCTATTGCAACCTGGACAAAATCCGGCCCGGGAACGTGGGAATTGGCCCGTAGAGTTCACATTACTTCTCCCGTACCGGGTGAACTCGGTAACTGAATGTCCACGGGCCCTGGGACTTCAACATTATTGTGCTGGGCAAGAATGGAGTTTTCCTTTGCGCCAGATCAGGCGGGACGACAACAAGCGCCGGTTGCCAATCTGCGGCGGAGCTCCAATGTCGTAGCGGTCGGGCCGAACAATCGGGATTCAGCCAAGGGCAGAAACCCTCTCGGTAAAGAGGGCAGTGAGCGCTTCGGCGTCAACATCCAGGCAAATTTCCGCATTGGAATCATCCGAGTCCCAACTGGCAACCGTTTGTCCACGAGTGAGTTCGCTGTGGGTTTCAATCCTGACCAGCGCAGGGCGGGAGGAAAAGAGGGCAGGGTCGACAGCATAGGCCACCGCCGGCAAGTCGTTGTACCGGACGCCTTCCTCCGGACCGATGCGTCCCGTCCTGATGTAGGCATCCCTGAGGCCACTGGTGGCCTTGACCAGCAGTTGAGTCGCGGAAGACGAGGACTCGGAAAGCCGCTGCAACTGGGCCGGGCTGACGGTGACTCGATTACAAACATCCAGGCCCACCTGAACTATGGGAGCGCCCGAGTCGTACACGATGGCCGCCGCCTCCGGGTCTTCATGGAGGTTGGCCGTGGCAACCTGGGAAACGTTGCCGGGAACGGTAACCGCTCCGCCCATCACGACTATTTCCCGGACTGCCGCAGCAACCCCCGGGTTCAACGCCAGGGCCAGCGCCACATTGGTCAGCCGGCCCAGGGCCAATATGGAAACATTCCCCGGCTGGGCAAATACCGATTCGATTATTGCCAGGGCTGCGTGCCGGTCTGCCACCTCCGGCACTAATGAATTGGAGCGAGTTACCCGGTCTTCCTGGCCGCCGGCGGGAGACTCCGCGGCAGTCAGGCCGCCCAGACCATCGGAACCGTGGATGTGGGAGGCCCAGCCCGGGCTGGCCGGCCGCAACAGTGGCTTGCCTGCGCCCCTGTAAACCGGGATGTCATACCTGCCGTTGGCGGCGAGCACCCTTAGCAAGTTGGCAGTGCAGGTCTCCACGGAAGCATTGCCATAGACCGTTGTGAAGGCCAGAACCTCCAACTCCGGACTGTTAAGGGCCAGCAAAAGGGCCGCAACGTCGTCCACGCCGGGATCGGTATCAACAATTACCTGCTTCATTCACCCGGTTCCTCAGGATGGGCCGTGTCCACGGGGCCGTTATTTAGCATTGGCATCGCTAAACAGGGGCATGACCTTCTCGCCAAAGAGGCGCATGGATTTTCGCACCTGGTGAGTGTCCATCTCTCCGGTGTTGAGCTTCAGCATCAGATTGCGAACCCCAATGTCGCGCATCTCGGCGACCTGGTCTGCCACCTGGGAGGGAGTGCCCGCGATGAAGGCATGTTCAAGCACCTCTCCCGCAGGAGCAGGACGGTTTGGGTCGGGGGGCGGAAAGCCGCCGGGGTTGAACAACTCCCGGGCGCGCCGGAAGTGGGTACGTTCGCGTTCGAATCCGAAAGCAGCGATTTCCTGCGCTTCGTCGTAACTCTCCGCCACAAACAAGTCGCGGGAGGCCCAGCATTGGTCAAGGGTGGCCTCGGTATCTTGCTCAGAGTGCCAGGCATCCAGCATGGTGGCCCGGTAACGTTCCAACCGCGATTGCAGGTTGGGGAGGGTCTGGATGCCGATCATCACCGGGCGGGCGATTTCCGCCATCTTCACTGTCGACGCCTCGCTGATGCACGCGCGCACCAGTGGAGGATGGGGCTTCTGGAAGGGCCGAGGGCGCAACAGGGGAAACTCAATGCTCCAGTGCTCCCCCCGATGCTGAAGGTCTTCTCCCGTCCAGGCGGCGACCATTAACTCTTCGGCCTCGTCCAGCCTGGCTATTCCGTCCTCCATGGTGATGCCGAATCCCAGGTACTCGTAATGGTTGTAGGCAGAGCCCCGCCCGGTACCTACAATCAGTCGCCCGTGACTCAGGTTGTCCAGGAGGGCGGTCTGAATGGCCAGCCTTACCGGATGGTGGAAGGCCAGCTCAACCACTGCAAACCCTATCCGTAGTTTGCTGGTCCTGGCAGCCACGGCGGCACCCAGCACCAGGGGGTCGGCGTGGGCGGCGGCGCCGTCAAAGTGGTGCTCGGTAAGCCAAACCGAGTGCATACCAATTTCCTCAGCCAGCTGAATTTCCTCCAGGGTATTGTCAATCACCACGGAATCATTTTCGGGGTGGTGGCTGACGGGAAATACGAACGAACCAAAACGCATATGTGCCTCGCGGGAAATGAGATCAACTTAATTTAATTGTCAGGGTAGGGAAATGGG
Organism: Chloroflexota bacterium; assembly: GCA_009840135.1. GTDB lineage: Bacteria > Chloroflexota > Dehalococcoidia > Lucifugimonadales > UBA3495 > Bin22. The sequence continues at coordinate 9,305 of VXOH01000163.1, forward strand.
CAATCCAGTTTAATCAGGGGCAGCGACCGCCAATATTCGCGACCAACCGGCATCCTAAACTAAAAGGGGCAACACCGCTTTTTTGTGAGCAATCGCGCTGCGATTATCGCAGAGCAGATTGACAAGAGGCAACCGCTGCCAGCGGAGGGTCAATGCCACAGACCCAGGCACGAAATCACCGGTACAGCCATACCGAAATAACCCTAGCGGTATAGCCAAGAATGGAAGCCTAGGTTCCGATTTTGAAGGAGTCCGCCACATCACGGATAGACCTGATTATGGAAAGCGCGGTAAGACGGCCCGTCCTGGGATTTTCAGAAGGAATGTTCTCAATATGCACCCGGAGAAGACCGAACTCGCCCTCCACCGTTATGTCGTGGCAGTTCCGGTCCAGCGAAGGGTCGGCCACAATCCGAACCGTCGTGAGGTCCGGGCCGATACCGGCGAGGCTTACGGCTGCCGACACGTTGAGGTTTGAGGGGAATCCGCGGCACGCTTCCCTGGCGGAACCACTAAAGACCTCCTGTTCCCGGGTCAGGTCCGCAACCAGTATTTCGTTCTCAACCAGGTAGGGCGCGCCTTCCAGGGCCTCAACAGGTTTTCGAGAGACCATTTCAACCCGGTCCACCCGTCCCTGGCAGGCGGACTTGATTCCATCCAGGCCCGCTATGGCGCCTGAAGGGGCGTAAAGCCGGCAACCCAAGTCACGAGCCTGTTCAATCACCTTCGGATTATCCAGGAGGGCGCCAATGCTGATAACCATCAGGTCCTTGCCAGCCCCGAAAGCGGCCTCAGCCAGGGAAGGAACGACGTGGCCGCCGGCTGTCTCCACCAGCAGAGACGACCGCTCCACCAGTTCCTCCAGACCGAGGTATGGAACCGGACCGGCCAGCGTTGAGAGGAAAGCCCGGGCAGTGGACGAGGTACGACTGGTTACTCCGGCAACGGGCATGCCGAGCTGCCCGGAATCGCCGGCCCGCAGCAGGGCCCGGCCAATGGCGCCGCAACCTACAATTCCAACCGTGTGAGACATTCCGCTACCTCCGGCACCACTCTAACATACCTGATAAAACAAACGGAAAAACTCCAGGGCCCACGACGTGCCTGTAATCAGCCACGGTCATGTCCGAGAAGGACTGGGCCGGTGGCCAGACTGGTGAACACATGGCAAGCGCCCGTTACCGCTCCCGCGAAGAGGGCAAGTGGAGTGAATCCAGCCGAATGCCAGGAGAATGGATAGGGATGTGGATAAGTAGCTACAGGCAGGCCGGGAAGGGTGTGGGTGGTGGGCCTGAGCGTACTGAATTGCGAACTTTTCGGTGGGAAGTTCCTCTTCAAGGAACCAGCCGATTACACCGCCAAGTTTAGCCTAAGCACGTGTCGGTGACCAATACTATTTGAACCGAGGGTTGCGCAAAACTCCTAGGGTGGGCTGACATTCAATCTGATTCTCTGTCCCGCCGGAAGTCCCAAATGGCCCATCTGACCGCCTCACAGACGGCACACCGGACGCGCCCAAACCACCACATGAGGCGAGCCCGTAGGATGGGGGGCGGGCTGCTGGTCCCTCTGGCCCTTACCCTAGGTGCCCCGGACCGGAGGTGTACGCTCGCTTGGCTGACTCTTGGTGAGAGTTTGCCGCCCAAGTCTTCAATCGCTTCCCGGACACGCTGTTCCAATTCATCGATCCCGGTCTGAGCAGTCCGGGCCGAGCGGTCTAAATCGTTTAGTTGGCCCTCCAACGGGTCCACCCGCGATTCGACCAACTGCCGCGCCGCCGCGGAGTCGCGTCTGACCAGCAGAGCAACGGCGACCACAACGATGAGGAACCACAATAGGATCGTCACAGAGTCCACGACGAACAGAAACAACCGGCTCTCGACCAAGACATGACGCAAGAAGGTAGGGACTCCAACGGGCAGGACGATGGTGAACGCGACCGCCAGCCAATGGCGTCCCGAGAGACTTTTCCAGCAATCCAAGAATGGGAGAATCACGTCCGTACCCCCAGAGAGAAACGCGCTAAAATTATAGGCTAGAAGTCATCCTGACGTTGATGTGGACAGCATCATGACAACTCCCCGCTTCACCCAAGAACAGATAACAAAGCTAGCTTGTGACGCCTTCGCGTTCACCGAAGCGGCGAGGCTGACCAATGACCACCGCAACTCCATCGGAGCCCAACCCGGCTCGACGGCACATTACAGCCTCGGGACCGCGATAGTGGTCAACGTCGGCCTGTCGCTGGAACTTTACCTGAAGTTGATTCACTACAAGTTGCGAACCCCAGTATCCGAGGAAGGGATACACGGTCATAACCTGACCGCACTCCACAGCCTCCTCAACCCAAGCATCCAATCGAGCCTCGGAGCACTGTTCCAGCAGACCTTCGCCAATGGACCAGCCAGCCCGAGAGGCCACTATTCAACGCCTACATAGTTGCCAGCCAGCAGCCGCAGAAACCACCCCTTAACTATGATGCCTCCTTCAGCGGACTATTGGGATACTTGGACGAGATCACCCTGTTCCTCAGGAGGTATTCATTCGAGGACTATTCCCCGAACGAATGGTGGGTAGAGCCTGAATTCGGTTACATCGCGCAGGTCTTGAACAGCCTCTCCGAATACACCAACTCCTTGCCTGACACAGCCACCGCCTGACAAGACGGGGGCCGGTATTACTGGGGAGAAAAGTGCGTAATTCAGCTAGAGGTAAGTGAGAAAACATGCTCGTCATCTATGTGAACAGGTGTCCCCACATCAGCACATTACCGTGCATCGCCAACAGTGTAGCCGCTTCAGACAACACGGTGGAATCAGCCGCCGCTGCCCACCAATCGGCTGGTACTGCAAGTTCTTCCCGGAGGCACGGGCATTACGTAGCAGATTTCTTTGTCCAAAGCACCAGTAGGTCCAAGTTCTCCTGCTCTACCAGCGAAGCATAGACAGCCGCTACTTGACCAACGTTCCTCCCACGGTATTACCTCCAGGGGAGTTATGCACTCTTCTCTGACCCCACAATTGCGGCTCCCAGCCTACCGGTTCGAGGGATTATCCCGAAAGGGTGTTGTCCTATGGGAGCTTTGGAGATTCAGGTGGTGCAAGAGGAACACAACCCACCAGCCAATCTCGACACCATCAAGGAACTTCGTAGTTAGGTTCACTCTAGCAGTGCAATCGGCCATCCTCCGGGGAGGCGTCAGTTACCTTTGCGCATCTCATCTTTTATCTTCCTGGTAATGCGCTCTATGAGATACTTTCCCGCAGGAAAAGACTTCAAAAACTCGATAGTCTTGAGATGCGGTTCTTCGCACACTTTATAAGCCAGCTTTTCTTCTATTTGGGACCTATCACTCTCGGGAAGAGCATTGTAGTCTTCCTGGGATACGTACATGTTGGTAAAACTGGACAAAAACTCCAGGTCGTTTTTTCTGCGTAGGTGCTCCGTGGTACACGCTACATCTAGTAGCTTATTCTTGAGGTGGCTCGTTACTTGTCTATCGTAAGTGTCGGCATGAGATAGCACAGCCCAGGTGACGACGTCATCTGGGATCAAGTTGAAAGAAAAGGAAACCTCGGGCTTCCCCTTCAATCCGACGAGGGTCTCTATCAGGTACTCTGAGGCAGCGTACCTGATTGTAGGAATGAAGGGCGTTATGTGATGGACGAGACGAAGCCTTTTACTTTCAACAAGGTCTTGGTCAAACAGCAACTTTTGCCGATACAACTTGGCAGAAACGGCACTACACTCTGTCAAGTTCTTAAGCAAAGAATCCACTGCGAATCTGTTTGCGCCCCCCACTTGCCTATCCGATTGCGGGCCAGTGACCAATTCCGTACCGCGAATTTGCTTATCGAGTTGCTGGGTGACAACCAATTCAGTACCGCGAAGCTGGCTAATGCGAAACAGCAGGGTCCGATATGCGAGGCGGTGCAGGCCTCTGGCGAAGCCCCTTAACTCGCCTGGCACTTGGCCGTCCGCAATCTGGTAATAGCCAGCAGTGGGAGGAAAGTCCAAATTATCTGCCAGCGCTAATGTATCTCCATCGTGGGGTCCACAAGCAAAGTGGCGTACACTGGCTAGGGATGTGGAAAGCGGCTTAGGGATCACACGAGCATGATTCCACACAAACTCACTGCCAGGATGTTTGCCTGGCTCCTTCAGCTGGCTAGCCAGGCTTGAAGCGGTAGGGAACAGTTGGAGAACAGTTTTGGAACGATTAGATGGACTTACAAGTCGACTCAATACCCCATTTTCCTGAATAGAGTGGTTGTCAGCAGACGCCGGCAGTCCACAATCGACCGGCTTATGGGGTATTGGGCCAGAATCCCGAAGTTCCATTGAGGAAGCTACCAAGCATGTCGGGTCTATAGCATCAGCTAGGCCAACAGTTGCTTTTTGAAGTGCATCCATGGCGGCTTTAACGTCTTGAGAATCAATGATGTCGATGTCCCATTCCTCAACCAGACGGTCCATGATTTGTGACGGCATGATTTCCCTAGTTCTCATAACGCATCGCCTAGTCTCAGCAGTTTGTTCCTCCCATGCAACTGGCTCGCGGGTTGAGAATAAGTACCGTATTCACGGCATGGAACCCTTTGCTTCAGCAGTCATTTCATAGCGGATCGGGGCCTTGCCCGGTTCGCTTATCTTCACTCCGTGCGTTTGGAGAACCGGCCAGATGTTATTCTTGAAATCGCTGCCGAAGGCAGCTCCACCAGCCTTGGCCATAGGATGTTGGGGCCAATGTTTCTTGATTACAGCCTGACAATCCGTGCTCTTGAATCCCCCTACCGGTATCTCTTGCAGGATTCGCTCCGCCATCTCGGACCAAGTGGTCTCAGCAACGTTTGACGGGTTGCCCGACTTGCCTGACCGGGTTGATTTTGCTTCCGCAACTACTTTGGAATAGCTGGAGCCTGCTGGGACTACATACAGTTGGTCCAGAGGGAAGAACTGCCTGATGGTGGTTGATAACGACCCTTCCCGGTCAGTCACGACCCATAGGAACGGCACCTCGTCATGCTCCGCAAGGACATCCGGTTCGTCACGTATGGCAACGTACAGGGAAATGAAATCACTGTCGTCGCTGAACACCACGACGTGGGTGACTCTCCTGAGAATCAAATCAGCCATTGCGTTGGTTGCCATGGCAATGTCTGCCGAATTTTTGGATGAAGACAGGCTGAAGTGCTGGGTTCCCTTGACTGAGACCACCAGGTCCTTAAAGCGGTTGGCGGCCCACAACCTCCACAACTCTACCTGATCGGCCCGCACGTACAGAGTTAGCCGCGTAAGCGCAGGAACACCAGGTGGCCAGTCTTCAACCAGCTTCTCGACCATGACTTGGCCGTCGGAGTGAAGGTTCTCTACGTCCACGTAGAGACCGGAACTCTGACGAGTACCCTCTTGGTCATGGTTCAAACAGTCATCTCGCTGGTCCATGAAACCTTCTCTTATTTGGTGCTTGTATACATGGTGGCCCCGCCGTAACCCGGTCGTGTCGCAAGTTTGACGCAAGTTGTGTCGCAAGTTTGGCGCGAGCTCAGGCAACCCCTTGCACTGGAAAGTATTCCACCTGATTGGTACTGCCGCGCCGGAAAAGCAAACCCTCGTCAACCAGAATCTTGAGGTCACGTTGGAGTGTCCGCCGATGCGTCTCGGGGCAAAGTTCCTGAAAGTCCCCGATGCTGAGCTTCCCGTGCTCCAGCACATGACCAAGGGCTAGCGCCTGCCGCTCGGAAAGCTGGTGACGCCTCGACAGAACATCTTGCCGAATCGCCAGTTCTCCACGCTCCTTTACTTCTACGAGCTGAGTAGCCAGTCCCCTGGTGAAGAACTCAACCCAGCCGGTCATGTCCATGTTGGACCGCCTGACGTCTTGCAGGGCCTGGTAGAAGGCCATGCGGTCCCGGTCGTAATACTCGCTAATGGAGAAGAGGCGCTTGAAGTCGTAACCGGCCCTGTAAAGGCAAAGAGTTGACAACAGCCGGGACGCTCTACCGTTCCCGTCGAGAAAAGGGTGGATGTGAACTAGCTGGAACTGGGCAATCCCGCTGACGATTACGGGATGTATGTCGCCGGGGCGGTTCAACCAGGCGACGAGTTCCCGCATGTGGGAAGGCACTTCGTTGGGAGGGGGAGGGGTATATATTGTCTCCCCGGAGGCTGAATTCACGACATAGTTTTGGACCAACCGATATTCTCCCGGGGCCGCGCTCCCGCCCCGGACGCCCTCCACCAGGCGTTCGTGTATTTCCAGAATAAGCCGTTCGGTAATAGGCCCGCCGTGGTCGAGGTAGGCACTGACGTATTCAAACGCATCGCGGTAGTTGAGCAGTTCCCGCACGTCGTCCGGGTCTGCGCCAAGAACAAGACGTCCCGCCAGGAGATTCGCGGCTTCATCCACAGTGAGGCGTGTACCTTCGATGTGGGTCGTGTGGTGCGCTTCAAGGAGGAACGCCCTCGACTGCATCGAGGCCACCCACTCATCCGAAAGGGTGGCTGCTTCGAGAAATCCCCGAGCGCGCTCTATCTCGGTGATGGCGGCGGCGGTCGCGTTGGTGATCGAAAAGCGTGGCGTGAATCTCATGCTCTCCGGTTCCTAGCTCTTACTTGGCCTCGCGGTTCAACCCGAGGGCCGAAGTTCTGCCCAAACTGGTTGCTGGGAACTATTCATAAAGCAGTGAAGGTTTCGTTGAAGCAACCGGCGGTCTCAAGCTAACCCTCAACCGCAGGCACCGGCGCTACGCCTCCTTGAACCAGCGATTCAAGAGCATTCACTACCAAGGTTGCTGCCTCACGCACATCCCTGTTGGTCGAGAACCGGCCAAAGCTGAACCTGACGGAAGAATCGGCTTCCCTCTCACCGAGTCCCAATGCGCGAAGGACATGCGAAGGCTCAGGGATTCCCGAGGCGCAGGCGGCCCCACTGGAGGCCGCGAGCCGAGGCTGAACCGAGCCCAGTATCTCCTGGGCGGCAAACCCGCCAAACCGCAAATTGGCATTGCCAGGGTGCCGTCGCCCTCCGGTCGGTCCATTGACGGCAACCTGGAAGCCGCTGTCAAGCAACAGACCCATGAAAAGGTCGCGCTGACAAGCTATCTGTAGGCGCTCATCGGCGCCCTCGACCCGGATGATCTCAGCCGCTGCGGCCATGCCCACGCACAATGGGACCGGCACCGTTCCAGAGCGCAGGCCGTTCTGCTGTCCGCCACCGTAAATCATCGGCTCGATGCTGGAATGCAGTTCCCTTCTGATGTACAGAGCGCCAATGCCCTGTGGTCCGTAAATCTTGTGCCCTGACAGGCTGATCAGGTCCGCGCATTCAGCCAGATGGGCGGTATCCATGGCGCAGGGCGCCTGAGCCGCGTCGCAGTGGAACACTACGCCATGCCGGGCCAGCAATCCGGCAATTTCGGGCAAGTCCTGAATGGTTCCCACCTCGTTATTGACCGCCATGATCGAAGCAAGGAGCACCGAATCGTCGAGCTTATCCTCCAAAGCGCTTAAGTCAATGAACCCTTCGCTGTCCACGGGAACAACTTCAACATTGAAACCTTCGCGTTCCTCCAATGCTCCCACCGCCGCCAAGACGCATTTGTGCTCAATTGCGCTCACCAGAATCCTGCGGCGGGAAGGCGACGCCCCCCGTGCCAATCCGAAAAGCGCAAGATTGTTGGCTTCAGTGGCCCCGGAAGTGAACACAATCTCGTCGGTATCTGCACCAATGAGCCTAGAGACCGAAATTTGGGATTCGCGTACAGCTTCCGCTGCCCTCCACCCCACGACGTGGTCGTTCGAATGGGGGTTTCCAAAAGAGCCGCCCCAGAAAGGCAACATCTGATTCAACACCCGTGGGTCCACGGGCGTAGTAGCTTGGTAGTCTGCGTAGATGGGGGCGTTGAACGTCATGTAGTCGTCAATCCAGAATTCGGGGTTCAAGGAACCGTGGCGTTTCCCGTCTTTACAATACAGCAACCGAGTGCTATCGTCCACCTGGACGATGCCGCCAGTAGGAGGATGAGTGCTCAGAGGACCTCTTTACCGGGATGGATATCCCCCACAGCTATCAGGCCATGAGACTTTCCCCATCCGGTACGGATGGCTGAAGAAGGCTTTCGACGCGGTTCAGGGTACCGTAGACGAAGAGGACAATCGGCAAGTGTTCACCGGGCCGGACGCCATAGCCCGTTTCGGAGTAGGCAAGAACATGGTTGCCTCGATGCGTCATTGGGCCACTGTCACCGGAATTATCGAAGAAGACCCTGCCCGCCGTCATATCTCCACCACTTCCCTCGGACGCCTGATATTCTCCGATGGAGGACTCGACCCCTACATGGAACACCCGGCAACGGCATGGTTGCTGCACTGGCACCTTTGCGGCAGAGACACCAAGACCACTTGGTTCTGGGCATTTCATCACTACCCGTCAGTTTCGTTTGAGAGGGATACGCTGGTCCAAGGAATACAAAAGCTAGCCGAAGAAAGGGAGTGGCCTCGCGCCTCTGTCGACACTATTCGGAGAGACGTTTCCTGCTTTATCCGCACCTACGTTGTTCAAGCTCCGTCGGGTGTAGGAGGCTACGAAGACGGCTTAGAGTCACCCCTCACCGAATTGGGGCTAATCAAAGCCACCGGCCGGCGTGACGGATTTCGATTCGTGCGGGGTTCAAAGCCTTCTTTGGGCCCCGGGGTGTTCGGTTACGCAGTAACCGACTATTGGCAACAGCACTTCCCCTCCGCCAACACTTTGTCCTTCGAGTCCCTCACACACGAGCCTGGTTCTCCGGGGCGGGCCTTCCTTCTCGAAGAAAACGACGTGGTTGACATGCTGACGGCCCTGGAAGATGTGAGCCGGGGCGTCTATCAGTGGTCCGAGACGGCGGGATTGAAGCAACTCATCCGCAGGCAGCCGGTTTCGGAGGCCGAGACCACTGAGTGGTTGCAAAAGGACCATTTGCACTATGGCCAACTGGAGTTGAGCCGTGCCTTTGGCTGAGCGGGTCACCGTCTCCCGTAGATTTCAGCGAGCCATCAGGATCGACACGGATCTGGATGACCCTAACGCCCTTGAAGGATACATCTGCCCCCAATCGTCGGCTGTAGTCCTAGAAAACATGGCGCGGCACCTGTCAGAGTCAGGGCAGGCTGCCTTCACCTGGACCGGCCCTTACGGTAGCGGCAAGTCCAGCCTCGTGGTGGCCCTTTCCGCCCTCATCGGACCGAATGACGATGCTAGGCGAGAAGCGGCATCGCTGATTGGCGAAGCAACGGCTTCCGCTGTCTGGAATGCCATGCCGCTCAACAGAGAAGGGTGGAGGGTCCTGCCCATTGTGGGACGGCGGGATCGTCCCGAGCGTTTGGTGGAAGAGGCCATCCGGGCCAGAAAGCTCGGGGGGCAGGGTAGCCGCCGAGGATGGTCTGAAAAGCAGGCTCTGGACGCCTTGCAGAGAATTGCCTTCAGGGGGTCCAACAAAACCGGTGGCCTAATCGTCTTCATCGATGAGATGGGCAAACTCCTAGAGGGGGCAGCGCGGGATGGGTCCGACGTTTACTTTTTCCAGCAACTCGCGGAGTTGGCCTCCCGGAGTAATGGCCGCTTATTGGTGGTCGGCATCCTTCACCAAGCCTTTGAGGAGTATTCCTATCGCTTGTCACGGGAGGCTCGTGAAGAGTGGTCCAAGATTCAGGGCCGCTTCATCGACCTTCCCGTCAACACCGGCACCGATGAGCAGATCAGTCTCTTGGGGCGGGCCATCGAAAGCGACCACCGGCCCGCGAAACCGGGCGAGATGTCCCTCGCAGTGGCAGAACTGGTCAACCGCAACACCACGGAGGATCTTCCTGATCTGCTGGAAGCCTGCTGGCCGCTCCACCCGGTAGTCGCTTGCCTGCTTGGCCCGATTTCCCGCCGAAGATTCGGCCAGAACCAGCGCAGCATCTTCGGTTTTCTGAACTCCAGTGAACCCAGCGGTTTACAGGACTTCCTGCGCCGCGCCCAGGATGCCGACCTGTATGCCCCCAACCTTCTCTGGGAATATCTTCGCCTCAACCTGGAGCCCTCCATTATGGCTTCCCCGGACGGGCATCGCTGGGCGTTGGCGGTGGATGCACTGGAGCGCTGCCAAGCCCTGGGCGGCAGCGAGTCGCACCTGTGTCTACTGGAAACCGTTGCACTTATAGACCTCTTCAAGGAGCGGTCCGGGCTGGTAGCAAGCGCTGAACTGCTTGCCTGCGTGTTTCCGCAATTGGATTCCCCGACCTTGACCTCAACTCTGGCACAGTTGCAACAATGGTCATTGGTTATCTACCGAAAATTCAACGAGTCATACAGCATTTTTGAGGGCAGCGACTTCGACGTTGACCTAGCGGTGGGTGAGGTCCTGGAGGCTATGGAAGACACGGACCTCTCCTTGCTCAATGACATAGCCAATCTACAGCCCATTGTGGCCAAGCGACATTACCACGACACCGGCGCCATGCGCTGGTACGACATGGCAATAGCACCACTGTCCGACGTGGAAGCTAACCCCGATACCTACCGACCCAAGCCCGGCGGGGCCGGCACCTTCGTCTTGGCTGTACCCACCCTCAACGAAGCGCTTGAAGCAGCCCAAATATCAGCAGCGCAAGTTGCCCAGCAGATTCAGGAATGGGACCTAGTCGTCGGAGTGTCCCAGGAGGCTTGGAGCTTTACATCTTTGGCCAGGGAACTCCTCGCCACTGAACAGGTCAGGGATGAGTCTCCAGAATTGCAGGGTGACCGGGTAGCCAGACGGGAAGTGGAAGCGCGGATAGCCAACTTGCGCGGCTACATCGAAAGCGAGTTGGGCCGCGCCTTTGACTCGGCCCATTGGCACGCCAGCGACAGGCCGGGTGAGCGATTGTCCCAGGCGGAGCTCAATGGACTGGCATCCCGCTTGGCGAGCCAGCGGTTCAGCAAGACTCCCCGCCTGCACAATGAGCTCTTGAACCGGATGAAGCCATCGAGCAACGCGGTGGCAGCCCAAAACTTCCTGCTGCGTCGTATGGCGCTCCACGAGGGAGAGAGCCGGTTGGGAATTGCAGGGTTTCCTGCGGAAGGAGGGTTATTTGCGTCCCTCTTGGAAAGGAGTGGACTTTATCGCAAGGCTAACCAGGGGTGGCGATTCGTGGCGCCTACCGATGGAGGCAGCGACCCGTGTAACCTGGCCCCGGCGTGGAATGCGGCTACAGAATTACTGGAATCCAATCGGTCTAGGGCAGTGCCGGTTTCCGAGATCTACGACATCTGGCGAGAGCAGCCCTACGGGATAAAGGACGGCCTGCTGCCGGTGTTGGGTGCGGCCTTCATTTTGTCCCAGCGGCGTGAACTGGCGTTCTACCGGCAGAGTATCTTCCAAGCCCGCGTGACGGACTTGGACATGGATTACCTCGCCAAGGACCCCCGTGATGTACAGTTGCGTTGGATGGACCTATCAGAAACATCAAGGCAATTGCTCTCTGACATGGCGGGCATAGTTCGAACCCTGGACGAGAGCAACGCCCTTCCCAATCTAGAGCCTATCGACGTGGCAAAGGGTTTGGTTGCCATCCATGACCGGCTTCCTCCCTGGGTTGGGAGGACACAACACCTGTCCTCCAGCGCCAAAAGGGTTCGTCAACTGTTCAAGCAGGCCAGTGACCCCAACAGTCTTATATTCGATGACATCCCCAGGTTGCTGTCCGACGGCTCCGAGGCAGAAGAAGAAAGCGCCCTCGTTGCAATCTCCAACAGCGTCCAAGAAGGGTTGGAGGAGCTACAGCAGGCTTATCCGGCCATGTTGCACCGGTTGAGGGAAACCCTTTTCGCTGAATTGCAGGTCCCCAACACTGCCGGTCCTATGCTCGCCGAACTGCGGGAAAGGGCCAAAAACGTGCGAGAACTCAGCGGGGACCACAGAATGGAAGCATTTGTGATTCGTCTTGCCCAGTTCGTTGGGAATGATTCCGACATGGAAAGCCTGGCAAGCATGGTCGCCAACAAACCCGCCCAAAACTGGGTGGACGCTGACATTGACCGGGCTACCGTTGAGCTTGCCGATATGGCTCAAAGGTTCATGCGGCTTGAGTCCTTCGCCCACGTAAAGGGGCGTTTCGACAACCGCCATTCTATGGCCGTTACGGTGGGCATGAGCGGACAGCCGACTACCGTCCAGGATGAGTTCGAAGTAACGTCCTTAGAACGTGCTGATGTTCAATTCCTGGCTTCGGAGATAGAGCGGGCCTTGCAGTCCGTAGGCGAGGAGCGGCGCAACGTGATTCTGGCCGCATTGGCAGAAGTAAGTGCCCTCTACCTGGACCCGCAGACCGCCGAAAACGGCACTTCTGCTGACCCCGCGGTTCCAAAATAGGTGATTTGAAATGGAAGTAAGTGAGCACCACGTCTTGGGACTGTCCGGAGGGCGTGACAGCGCAGCCTTAGCGGTCTACATGCGGCAAAACCACCCCGAGGTAGAGGTAGATTACTTTTTCACTGACACCGGAAAGGAACTGCCAGAGGTGTACGAGTTCCTAGTGAAGCTGGAGGGCTTCCTCGGCAAGCCTATTGTACGGTTGAACCCCGACCGGGATTTTGACTTCTGGCTCAAGCAATACAACAACTTCCTTCCTTCGCCTCAAACCCGATGGTGTACTCGCCAGTTGAAGTTGCGCCCCTTCGAGCAATGGATTCGCCCGGCCTTGGAGAGCGGAGATACCGTTTACAGCTATGTCGCCATTCGGTCCGATGAGGAGTACCGGGAAGGGTATGCCTCCAAACACCAAAACCTTATTGTAAGGCTCCCTCTGAAGGAGGCCGGCATTGACAAGGTCGGAGTGCTGGATATCCTGGAAGGGACTGGTTTGGGATTGCCACACTACTATGAGTGGCGCACTCGAAGCGGGTGTACTTTCTGTTTTTTTCAGCAGAAAATCGAGTGGGTGCGTCTGTTGGAGCGGCACCCCCACTACTTCGAAGAAGCGAAAAGATACGAGAAGAATGCGATTGATCACGGCTCCCCTTTCACCTGGAGTCAGGGTGAGTCATTGGAGCAACTGGCTCGTCCAGAGCGTATAGCTCAGATTAAGGAGGAGCACCAGCAGAGGTTGGAGAGGATGCGGGGCAAGCGGCCTGTCAACCCACTACGTCCAGATCAGGAACCGATTGACATTGACGACCTCTACGGCCAGACGAAGGTTTGCTTGGCGTGTCACAAATGATTCATATAAACACAAACCCCCTGACGCAAGCTGATTGCCCGCGAGAGGGTCGCCAGTAGAGAGACTAGGCTAGATGTACCCAGTTAGAAAAGTGTCTTCTTCGGAAGAATGGTTGGCGGATGGTGGCATCGCTCAAGATGGCATGGCTTATGCTTCGGCAGCTTCAGCACATTCTTATGGGACCCCAGGATGCCCTCTCGCACCGGCTCTTTACAGGACGGAGCAGGGTGAAACCGAGTTGCCTATCGGATTATGCGCCTTGCTCGGTGCCTCGCGTCTAACACTGGGAGATTTGAGTCTGGATGTGTGGCAACATTTGAAGGATCAAGAACTCTCACCGGAGTCTCGACAAAATTTAGGTGCGTTTCTTTATCAGTTGCCTGTACCTGAAAAGGAAACAGCCATTCCAGGCGGAGTACCTATTGCATGGTTGCTCGCGTTACCTACCAACCCACGCCTCCACAACGCTTTAGCCCGGCACTTTAGAGACAGACATCACAACGAAATCCTCCCCGACCCGATGGACTGCGAGGATTTTCTGAGTATTCGGCAATGCGGTAAGACAGCGCTTATCGAGATTTTATGTGTCTTGGAGAGCGTGGAACTAGGGATCGTCGAGGGACAACTGCAACCTGCGACACCTCCCAAACCCAAGGTGATGAGCGAGGCACAGTTCCAAGCGGCGATTCAAGAGGCGACTCGAAAAGCCCTCAGAACGTCTGACTTGCTAGGGGGCCACCTCCAGGAATTGGCCGCATGGGCCTTGTCGGAGACTGATGCCGAAACATTGGGAGCAGCTATCTCTTCGGCAGCGAATTACCGTACTCCAGCATCGGCATGGCGAGCGGTAACAGGCATGGCATTGACGAGGCTGGCGGAGATTCCAAGCCATCCGTATGAGATCATTGATTCCTGGGTAGCTGACCTGCCCGAGAGAGAAGGTTATATCTTCCAGAGGCGGGTCGCGCAAATTGGCGGTGGCAGTACATTGCAACAATTGGCGGAAGACCTGGGCATTACCCGTGAACGGGTTCGGCAGCTAGAGAAGCGAGCCTTGTCAAAGTTCACATCTTTCACCCGGAAGGTCGTGGCATCACCCGTAAAATGGCGTATCCAAACAATCAAGCAGACAGTCGGAACTGCCGCTCCATTGAGACAAGTCGAACAGGTGCTTCGTCCCCCCGATGGGCAGACAGATTATAGGTCCGTCTTGCTGAGATTTGCCGGACCTTACGACATTTCCGGGGATTGGTTGGTACTGAGGTCAGCTATCGATAACGACCCCACTGGGAAAGTGTGCCAGTCTGCCGATGAAATTGGATTCATCGACCAAGACCTAGCCGAACGCGAGTCTGCGGGATGGGGGCTGGCCCAGCCGTACTACAGAGAATGGCTTACCCGTACCGGCAGAATTCGAGATTTCAACGGCCGGCTCGCCCGTTGGGATGGGTCAATTGGGGACAAGCTGATCATAGGACTTGCTGATCTTGGACGCCCCGCCACTTTGGATGCTTTGCTGGACTACATCCAGGAAGATAGATCGAGGGGATCGGCTCTCAATGCGCTGTCCGGTGACTATAGGGTTATGAGAGTCAACCGTTCAGAATGGGCTCTCGCCTCTTGGGGACTACCCGAATACAGCAGTATAGCGATGTCTATTCGTGACTTGGTATCGCGTTCGAATGCACCTGTTCCCATCGATGAAATCATCACCCGTATACAAAATGACTTCGGAGCCGCCGAGGGTTCAATAAGGGCATATTGCTACGCTCCGATGTTCGCGGTTGAGGGCGGACGGGTCAGCCTTAGGGATGATCTGGACACCTTTAAGTATCCAGATGCCTCTCCACGTACTGCGAGAGGTGTATTCGTCCTGGGTCCAGGGCGAGTATCGCTCCTGGTCAATGTGAACGAAGACCTGCTCCGTGGGAGCGGGCGCAGTGTGCCCACGGTATTAGGGGCTATTCTCGATGTGCCAATCAACCAAGTGTTGACCTTTGGGAATGGCAATGGGGCATCGATAACGGTTACCTACCCCGAAACGTCATTCCTTGGCCCGACGATGGGTTCGGCGCGGTCATTGGCGGAGTCAGTTGGATCACGGTTAGGAGAATATCTCACGGTGGTTCTGGACCGTTCCGACATGTCCGTTACAGGTACAGCAACAAGTATTGGCGAGCATCCACCCGGTTGGCAGCTAGTAGCCCGTTTGACAGGCATCGAAGCTGGCTCTGGGATGACTGGGCTGGCAAGCGCCTTGGATTGCGGTGTCGGTGAGGTCCGGGCAACACTTAGATCGAGGGGAGACGATGCCGTGGCACAGGCAATTCCAGACGACTGTCTTTCGTCGTCCGGGTTGGATGAAGCATTGAGCAGGCTCGAAGAGCAGTTACAACAAAGGTAGGGATTGGTGCACTTGGGATTCGACGTCAAATTCGAACAGATACGCCCGGCCTACGAGATACCTGAAGACGACCTGGTCGGGGAGGTTCTCGTACCTGCCATGCAGATATGTGAGGAGTTAAAGCT
>VXOH01000092.1 GCA_009840135.1 Chloroflexota bacterium
GCCTGCCAGCCACCCTTGACTCATAACACGGTATCTAACCTTCCCCCGTCAAGGGCGAAGGGATAATCGAAAGACCGCGCAAGCCCCCCGGGGCTTTCGATTGTTGGCGGGCCCGTTCGCCCAGCTTGTCGAAGGGCCGCCCGTTTATGGTTCGACAAGCTCACCACAAACGGACTGGACAGGATGCTGTCGAAAACCGAAAGACCCCAGCAAGCCCCCGGCTCAGCTTTTTGCTAATTGGCCTCTGTGTTATACTTTCGCCTGCTGAAATACGACTTCACTTAGGGGGCGCCATTCATGGCCGGTGCAATAGAATTTGTTGACGGCGGGACGGTTACTTCCCCGGTAGGCTTCCTGGCGGGAGCCACCTATGCGGGTCTCAAGACCTTTGCCGAGGACAAGCTGGATCTCTGCATCCTGTTCTCCGAGCTTCCCTGCGCTGCCGCCGGCGTATTCACCAAGAGCGCCGTCAGGTCTTCCACGGTAACCCTGGACCGGGAGCGGTTGGCCCAGCGCATTTCCATGCGGGGGCTTATCGTCAACGCTGGCATAGCCAACACCTGTGTTGGGGAGCAGGGCTATATTGACGCCGTCGAAATGACTCGACTGGCTGCCCAGAAGACGGGCGTTTCGCCGGAGGAGATCCTGGTGTGCAGCACCGGCATCATCGGTGTGGAACTACCCATGGCCCTGATTCGGGGCGGGCTGGACCAGATAGAACTCCAGGGCAGCGGCGGCCCGGACATGGCCAAGGCCATAATGACTACCGACACCCGGCCCAAGGAAACCGCGGTAACTTTTGAACTGGAAGGCCGCACCGTACACATGGGTGGCGTAGCCAAGGGCTCGGGCATGATTCATCCCAATATGGCCACCATGCTGTCTTTCATAGCCACCGACGCGGCGGTAGAACCCGGTTTTCTGCAGGCAACCCTGAGCGAAATTGCCGACGAAACTTACAACATGCTGTCAGTGGACGGCGACAGCAGCACCAACGATACGGTCCTGGTCTTGGCCAACGGGGCCGCAGGCAACTCACCGGTTTCTGCGGGTTCACCCGAAGCCGATACCTTCGTTGAAGCTCTGCGAACGGTCTGCACCCACCTGACCCGGGAGCTGGCGAGGGATGGCGAAGGCGCCTCCCACCTGATAGTGGTGGATGTGGCAGGGGCCACGGACACCGCCGACGCCAGGCTGGCGGCGAGAACCATCGCCTCTTCAAACCTGGTCAAGTCTGCGGTTTACGGCACGGACCCCAACTGGGGCAGGCTGCTGATGGCGGTAGGACGCAGCGGGGCGGCGGCCGAAGAGGAAAAGATAGATCTTTTCATCAACGGCGTCTGCATTATGGAGGCCGGAAAGCCGATACCCTTCCACCGGGATGCCGTGGTGGCATTGATGAGACAGCCCGAAGTAACCTTCCGGCTGAACCTGAACCTGGGTGATGGCGAGGCCACCGCCTGGGGCTGCGACCTGACTGAAGAGTACGTAATCATCAACAGCGCCTATACCACCTGATTCCAGTTACCAGTTAAAAGTTACGAATTGGAAAGCCATTCCTGGTCGGGTTTGCCTTTCTCAATTCGTAATTTTTGGTTCCAAACCCTTAATTCTGTTACGGAGGCCGGCGTGGCTGACGGCCATAAAGAGCCACCCATAGTTGTAAAGATAGGTGGCAGCACCCTTGGCAACAACGACACCAGCCTTGCGGACCTGGTGAAATTGCAGCAGCAGGGACAGGACGTGGTAGTTGTCCATGGGGGCGGCCCGGTCATCTCCCAGTGGATGCAGCGACAGGGAATCGCGCCCAGGTTCGTTAACGGGTTGCGGGTGACCGACGGCGAGAGCCTGGATATCGTGGTGGCCGTACTTACCGGCCTGGTCAACAAGGAGCTTGTCGGCATCATGCACGGGCTGGGAGCAAAGGTGCTGGGAATGAGCGGAATAGACGCCGGCATCCTGGAGGCCCGCATCGCCAACCCTGACCTGGGATTTGTGGGAGAGATTACCAAAGTCAACCCCGAACCCATCAATACCATACTGGAAGGGGGCTATATTCCCTTGCTGGCCCCCCTGGCCATGCAGGAGAGAGACGGCTCGCAACATTCCGGCGGCGCCTTGAACATTAACGGCGATACGGTGGCCGGAGAACTGGCCCACGCCCTGGGCGCCAGGCATCTGATCTTCCTAACCGATGTGGCGGGGGTAATGGACGGAAACGGCCGGGTTATGGCCCGCCTGAACCGGCGGCGGGCGAGGTTGCTGCTCAACTCGGATGTGGTAAAGGGGGGAATGATTCCCAAGCTGGAGGCCTGTGTTCGCGCCCTTGAGACTTCCCCGGTTACGGACATCGTGGACGGTCGGGATCAGGGGGCGCTCTTGAAATGCCTGGAAGGCGATGGCGGGGGCACCCGCATCGTGGCATAGTAAAATTCTTTACCTTGAAGACAGGGCCGTAAGGCGCAGGCAGCTCCCTTCTCCCTTGACAAGCCTGGTAGTCCAGCAACTTTGAAATGATGGATATGTTCCGCTCTCCCTGAGCTTGTCGAAGGGCCGCTGATTCATGGTTCGACAAGCTCACCACGAACGGACTCCCTTTCCCACCGTCAAAACAATATTGTTTGCCTACTAGAGCCCCGAGGCCAATAGGTGGTGAATTCCGCCGCTTGTTCCCATTGCGGGAATGACCGGCAGGCCCTGAGCGAAAACCTCCCATTCCTTGAAGTTCGCTTGCTCCTGGAGATTCAATGCGCTCAACAATCCGTAAGGTTGTGTCGCAACCAGCCGGTTTACCTTATCGCTTCGCCATTTCCGAGAGCTTCTAACCCGTGAGCTATGACCTGACCAACGATTCGGACCCAGTGCCGGGGCCACCGCTGCCGGGAATATCCGCTGAGCGGCTGCAGAAGATCCGGCGCTGGCTCACGATATTGGCGATAGTTTCCTCCCTGGCCATAGCGGGCTGGTGGCTGGTAGGAGTGTACGCCGACTGGCTATGGTATGACCAGCTTGGCTACTCCGATGTTTTCCTTGCCATTGTAACCATCAAGACCTCCCTCTTTCTGGTGGGAGGGCTGCTGGCCGCCACCCTGCTGGCGCTCAACTTCTCCATCGTCCTTCCCCTGTCCCTAGGGCCCTTTACCCGACCGCTGCCGGCGGACTTTCTCCGTTTGTCCCTGGCAATCCTGCGGGGCCTGATTTACGTGAGCATGCTCGTTTCCGGCCTGGTCTTCGGAGCGGCCGCATCCGAGAGGTGGGAACTGGTTATCCTGCTGCTTTACCAGGCGCCTTTCGGCGTGACCGATCCCCAGTTCGGCAGGGACGTGACCTTCTACGTCGTCAACCTGGAAATTCTGCGCTTTATCCAGTCCTGGTTTCTTGCCCTGACGATCACAGTCATCGTCCTGTCGGTTACCCTGTACGCCGCCATCTATCTCCTCCGAGGGCTGCGATTCGTCCTCACCCCCAAGACGCTGCGGCACCTGGCCTCCCTGGGCATATTTCTCATGCTGGTACTGGCGTTCCACCACATCCTGAGTATTTATGAGCTGACGCTGTCCGGGGGCGGGGTAGTGGCCGGCGCCACCAATACCGACGTCCAGGCCCGCATTCCGGTTTACTGGTTCCTGGCTGGCATGGGAGTGCTGGCCGCAGCGGGGTTCGGCGTCAGTATTTACCTGGCCGGCCTTCGGTTGATGGTGGGAGTCTTCAGCCTTTGGCTGATCATGTTCATCGTCGCCGGGATAGTATTTCCCTTCCTGTTTCAGCGTTTCAGGGTGGACCCGGACGAGTTCGCCCGGGAGCAGCCCTATATCCAGCGCAATATCGAGGCCACCCGGGCCGCCTACGGCCTGAATGAAATTGAGGAAAGCGTTTTCACCGTGGCCGAGTCGCTGAGTGAGGCGGCGGCACGGGAGCATCGGCAGACCATAGAGGGAATCCGCCTCTGGGACGCCGCCCCCCTTCAGGACGCTTACAACCAGCTCCAGTTCATGGAGCTCTATTATGGCTTTGTGAACATGGACTCGGACCGGTACGTGGTAAACGGTCAACTCCAGCAGGTGCTGGTTGGCGCCAGGGAACTGGCAGGCCAATTACCTGCGGAAGCTGAAAGATGGGTCAACCAGAAACTGCAATACACCCACGGGTACGGCGTTTCCATGACTCCGGCCACCGGCTACACCCCGGGTGAGGGGAGGCCCGAGTATTTCATCCAGGACATACCCATTCGGGGCGACCTGCCGGTCAAGCGACCGGAGGTTTATTACGGCGAGGCAGACCAGGAGTTCGCCATCGTAAACAGCGGAATGCGCGAGGTGAATCCCGGCTCTGACAGCTGGAATTACGACGGTGAGGGAGGAGTTCCCCTGCATTCCGCCTTCCGCCGCATCGTATACGCCCTGAAATTCGGCGATGTCAACATTCTGCTTAGCGACCAGGTTACCGAGCAGAGCCGTATCCAATACCGCCGGCACATTCGTGAACGGGTGAAGGCAGTAGCTCCCTTCCTGAAGCTGGATGTTGACCCTTATCCGGTGGTGGACGAGGCAGGAAAGATCTGGTGGATTCAGGACGCCTACACCGTGACCAGGAAATATCCCTATTCGGCCACCTACTTTGCGCCTGAAGCCCCGGCTGGAGACCCCGGACTGAACTACATTCGCAACAGTGTAAAAGCGGTGGTGGATGCCTACGACGGCGGTGTTCACCTCTACGTAATGGAGCCCGATGAACCGCTGTTGGTCATGTATAGCAGGGCCTTTCCGGAGCTGTTCCTCCCCTTCTCGGCCATGCCCGAGGGCCTCAAGGCTCACATCCGCTATCCCATCACCCTGTTTTCGGCGCAGTCCCAAATGTACCTGCGCTATCATGTCACCGATTCCCAGGTGTTCTTCAATCAGGCGGAGCAATGGAACATTCCCCTGGAATCCCGGTTCGGCAAGCCCGGTGTACGGGTGACGCCCACCTACGTAATGGTCAGGCTGCCCGGTGAGGACGCAGAGGAATTTGTCCTCATGATGCCCTTTTCCCCGGCGGGCGAAAAGAAGAACCTGGTAGGCTGGCTGGCGGCGCGTAACGACCCACCCAACTACGGCCAGCTGCGAAGTTATCTGATTCCCGACGATCGCCAGATTGACGGTCCCAGCCAGGTGGAGGCCCGCATCGAAAACGACCAGGAAATCTCCCAGCAGTTCACCCTGTGGAACGGGTCCGGTTCCCAGATTATCCGGGGGCGACTGTTATCAATACCCATTGCTGATACAATAGTGTACGTCGAGCCCCTGTATCTGCAATCCACGGTTCTGAACTTTCCGGAACTGAAAAAGGTTATACTGGCAGACAATACCAACCTGGTGATGGCCGACTCCATGGCCGAAGGCGTGGCCCGGCTGACGGGCGCGGATTACGGGGCGTTTTCGGACAGTGGAACCGGGTCACAACCGCCGGGCCCGGCGCCTTCCGGTCAGTTGGAACAACTGGACCAAATTGAGGCAACAATTGATGAGCTGGGAGCAGCTCTGAAGGACTTGGAAGAGTCCCTGCAAAATCTACGCAACACCTTGGGAGGTAGCTCACCATGACCACCGGCAAGAGCAGCAGTGAATGGATTGACGTCGAGAACAAATACTACGCGCAGACGGTGCGCCGCCAGCCCGTGGTAATCGTGCGAGGCGAAGGCACCCGGGTATGGGATGCCGACGGCAAGGAATACCTGGATTTCGTGGCAGGCTGGGCCGTAAACCAGTTGGGGCACAGCCATCCTGCCATTACCCAGGCCATCGCCGAGCAGGCCGGAACGCTGCTGCAGACTTCAAACCAGTTCTACACCGTGCCTCAATTGCAGCTCGCCGAAATGCTGATAGAGAACAGTTGCCTGGACCTGGTCTTCTTTGGGAACAGCGGCGCCGAGGCTGTTGAAGGGGCAATGAAGCTGGCCCGCCGTTACGGGAAACTGCATCGCGACGGCGCCTACGAAATCATCACTGCCTTCAACTCCTTCCACGGGCGAACCCAGGCCACCGTCGCCGCCACCGGACAACCCCACTACCAGGAAAATTTCGCTCCCCTGCTACCGGGCTTTGTCCACGTGGACTACAACGACGTGGAAGGGGTGATGAATGCCACCTCGGACCGCACTGCCGCCGTAATGGTGGAGCCGGTACAGGGCGAGGCGGGCGTCGTTATTCCGGACGATGATTACCTGCAGCGTCTGCGCCAGTGGTGCGACAGCCAGGGGATATTGCTGATTCTTGACGAGGTGCAGACGGGAATGGGACGGCTGGGCAGCCTTTTCGGCTACCAGGAGTACGACGTTGAGCCGGATGTTATGACCCTGGCCAAGGGCCTGGGTTACGGCGTGCCCATCGGCGCCTTCTTGTCCAAGGCCCATTGCCAGGCCCTGGTGCCCGGGGACCACGGCTCCACCTTCGGAGGCAACGCTCTGACCACGGCCACAGGCTACGCCGGCACCAAGTTCCTTATCGAGAACGACATTCCCGGCCACGTAAAGCAGATGGAGTCCTACCTGCTGAACAGGTTGAACGATGTAAAGGACCGCTTCTCCATCGTCACCGAGGTGCGCGGCAAGGGCCTGCTGGCCGCCATGGACTTTGATGACGCCATCTCAGGGCAGGTGTTGACCAACTGCAATGAGGCCGGACTGCTGCTCAACGGGCCGCGCCCCAACACCATCCGCTTCATGCCACCCCTGACCATTACCCCGGAGGAGATTGACGAGGGTATGGTCCGGCTGGAGGAGGCGCTGGGGAAGATTTAACAGCCAGACCTTGCGAGGAGATACAGGGGAGAAACTCCTATGAAGACCTTTTCGGCCACGTACAAAGGCAATCGCATGTTGGAGCTTAAGGTTGATATTCCCCTGGAGGATGACGCGGATGTCTTAGTGATAGTCCCAGATGAAGATGATCGTGAAGAATCCATTTGGGACTTGTTCGTCACCCAGGGGTTTGCCGACGGTTACGCGGAGTCCGACTCGGTGTACGATACCCTGTGAACCTTCAGACCTACCGCAGATGGGAGGTTGTGTTACTTTCCTTCCCTTTTGCGGAAGTCAACCGGACAAGGAAACGCCCCGGTCTTGTACTCTTGGACACCGGCGACTCAGATTTAGTCATTGCCCGCATAACCAGTCGTGCTGCTCGCACAGGCTATGACGTAGAAATTGGTGATTGGGAGGGGGCCGGGTTATTGTTGCCATCAATCGCAAGACTGGACAAGCTGGCTACACTGGGAAAGGGCCTGGTTGATCAAAGGTTAGGAGTCTTGAATCAGGTTGACGAAAACAGAATGCTGGAAGCTTTGAAATCGCTTTGGCATCTCGATTGAGAGTAACTGAGTGACGACTTCCTTTGGGAAAGATTTGTGAATGTACTCCCTCAGGACATACCCGGAGGTAATTTACCACCAATGCCAAATGAAAAAATCGTTCTTGCCTACAGCGGTGGGCTGGATACTTCTGTGGCCGTGCCCTGGCTCAAGGAGCAGTACGGCGCCGATGTGATTACCCTGACCATAGACCTGGGCATGGTGGACCTGGCAGCCATTCAAGAGCGGGCCATGCAAGTTGGCGCGGCCAAGGCCCTGACGGTGGACGGCAAGGAAACCCTCGTCAACGAGTTTCTATTTCCGGCGCTGCAGGCGGGAGCCATCTACGAGGAACAGTACCCGTTGGCCACCGCATTGGGCCGCCCCCTGATCGCTCGCTACCTGGTAGAAGCGGCCCGGGCCGAGGGGGCCTACGCCGTGGCTCACGGTTGCACCGGCAAGGGCAACGACCAGGTACGCATTGACGTGGGCGTGGCCGCCCTGGCTCCGGAACTCCAGGTTATAGCCCCCATTCGTGACTGGGGAATGAGCCGCGAGGACGAAATAGAGTACGGCCAGGCCCGCAACCTTCCCATCAACGCCAGCAAGAGCCGCTTCTCGGTGGACGAAAATCTCTGGGGGCGCAGCGCCGAGGCCGGCGAGCTGGAGGATCCCTGGCTGGAGCCGCCCGAGGATGCTTACGACTGGACCCAGCCAGTCGCCAACGCACCCGACGAGCCTACCTACGTGGAAATCCACTTTGACGAAGGTCTGCCCACCGCCCTGGACGGCGAGAGCATGAACGGGGTTGACCTGATACGCCACCTGAACTCGGTGGCCGGTCAGCACGGCGTGGGACGGGTTGACCACGTGGAAAACCGGCTGGTGGGCATAAAGTCCCGCGAGGTTTACGAGACACCGGCCGCAGTAACCCTGCACGCTGCCCACAAGGCCCTGGAAACCCTGACCCTGAGCAAGGACCAGGCCCGGCTGAAGTCGCAGATTGCCCAGCAATACGCCGATATGGTCTATAACGGCCTGTGGTTCACCCATCACCGCCTGGACATGGATGCTTATATTCTCAGCACCCAGCGGTTTGTAACGGGGGATGTTCGGGTCAGGCTGCACAAGGGCGTCTGCACCGTGGTCGGGCGCAGCGCACCCAAGGCCCTCTACAACTACAATCTGGCCACCTACGACCGCGAAGACCAGTTCGACCACTCAGCCGCCGCCGGCTTCATAGACATTTTCGGTTTGCCGGTCAGAACCCAGAACCAGGCGCAGGGATAGGGGTATGCAGGTGAAGTGAATGAACGAAGTAATGACCTGGGCAGAAATTGAGGCCGCGTTCGATGGAGAGTGGGTGCTCATTGAGAACCCGGAAACTACGCCCGTGCTGGAGATTGTACGGGGAAAGGTTGTTTTTCATGGCAGGGACAAGAGCCTGGTGCAAAAGAAAATGAAGGAGTTGCAACTGACCCGCTCCGCATTCCTGTTTGTTGGAGAGCATCCTGATGACGTTGCATATCTTCTGTGACCACCCATTTCAACCCAAATAGAAACCATGTTCGTGTACTTGTTAAAATAACCGGCCCATCGAATGAAACAATTGCAAGAATGGCTCTTGATACGGGAGCTACACGAACATCTATTGATAGACAAATTGCTGTATTCCTGGGTTTTGAGTTTACCGAAGACTCAGAGACTGTACGAGTTGCTACCGGTAGTGGATACGAGGTCATTCCTGTTGCAGTTGCGCATTATATTGAAGCGCTTGGTCACTACCGTGAAGACTTGCCCGTACTGTGTCAAAATCTTCCATCAGGCCTACCAATAGACGGCCTCCTGGGCCTCGACTTCTTCCGCGGGAAGAGGCTCACCATTGACTTCCGTGAAGGACTCATAGCTCTCGATTAAGAACAGTTCACCCAAAGCAAAACCTGGAGGACTTATGACCCTAGCCGAAAGAATGTACAACCTGGGCACAGAGACCGCGTTTGAGGTTCTGGCAAAGGCGCGGGCGCTCGAGGCCCAGGGCAGGGAAATTATTCACCTGGAGATAGGGGAACCCGACTTCGACACGCCCAAGCACATCGTCGAAGCAGGTGTTCGTGCTCTGCAGGAGGGGTACACCCACTATGGCCCGACACCGGGATTGCCCGAACTGCGGGAGGCAGTCGCCCGCAACAGCCGTGAGGTGCGGGGAATTGATACCGACCCGGGGCAGGTGGTGGTCACGCCCGGGGCCAAGCCCATCATGTTCTACGTGATTCTCGCCCTGGCGGAACCGGGCGCCGAGGTCATTTACCCCAACCCCGGATTTCCCATCTACGAGTCCATGATCCGGTTTTCCGGTGCCACCCCAGTGCCCATGCAGTTGCTGGAAGAGAAGGATTACCACCCGGACCTGGACGACCTGGCATCCAAGATCACGGACAAGACTCGCCTTATCATCGTCAACTCCCCGGAGAATCCCTGCGGCTCTGCATTATCCAGGGAAGAACTTGAGACCGTGGCCAACCTGGCCCGGGGGCGCAACCTGTACGTGATGGCCGACGAAATTTATAAGGACATTCTCTACACCGGCGAACATTTCAGCATTGCTGCCTTCCCCGACATGGCAAAACAGACGGTGATCCTGGACGGGTTCTCCAAGAGCTACGCCATGACCGGATGGCGGCTGGGCTACGGAATAATGCCTGAGGAACTGGTGCCCCACATAACCCGGCTGGCGGTGAACAGCGTTTCCTGCGCCGCTTCCTTCAGCCAGCGAGCGGCTGTTGCGGCCCTGGACGGTCCCCAGGACGAGGTTCAGGCCATGGCCGCCGAGTTTGCCCAGCGCCGCCGCCTCATCACCGACGGCCTCCGCAACATTCCCGGAATTAACTGCCCGGAGCCGGAAGGGGCCTTCTACGCCTTCCCCAGCATCCGCGAGACGGGCATCAGCAGCAGCGAGTTTGAAGAGCGCGCTCTGAACGAGGCCGGGGTGGCACTGCTTTCCGGGTCTGCCTTTGGCGCTTACGGCGAAGGGTACGTCAGGCTGTCCTACGCTAATTCCCAGGAGAACATCCAAAAAGCATTGGACCGGCTGGGCGAATTTGTTAAAACGCTGGTTTAGCATGCGCCTCTGGCGCCCAGGCAACCGCCAAGTGAGCCCATGTGATGCTTTGTCAATTACGCTATACTACGCACGCCACAGCCCACTATGATGGGCCACCACTTGATTCTAGGAGAACCTTATGGACCTGGGCCTGAGCGAAATTCAGCAGATGTTGAAAAACAGCGCCAGGGAGTTCCTTTCCCAGGAATGTCCGCTGACTCTGGTGCGGGAGATGGAGGAGGATGACCGGGGGTTTACCGACGAGCTTTGGCGGCAAATCTCCGGGCTGGGATGGCCCGGCATTGCCTTTCCCGAACAATACGGCGGAACCGGCGGCAGCTTCCTTGACCTGACTGTCCTGCTTGAGGAGATTGGCCGCTCCCTGACGCCCGGTCCCTTCTTTTCCACCGTCGTCCTGGGCGGCTTCACGGTGCTGGACGCCGGCACCGACGAGCAGAAGCGGGACATTCTCCCCGGCATTTGCAGCGGTCAAACGTTGATGACCCTTGCCCTTACCGAAGCGTCTGCAACTTACGAACCCTGGGGTGTTGAAACCACCGCAACCCGAGAAGGCGACTCATTCAGAATTGACGGGCAGAAACTATTCGTGCCCGACGCTCATGCGGCCGACGTGTTATTGGTGGCGGCCAGGACCACCCGGTCCGAGGACCTTTCCCAGGGAATTACCCTCTTTTTCGTCAATGCCAGCGCCCCGGGGTTGACCGTGAATCAGCTAAGCACCATTTCCTCAGACCGCCAGTGTGAAATCACGTTGGATGGCGTAACGGTGGCTGCTCAGGCCGTCCTGGGCGAGGTGGACCAAGGCTGGCCCATAATCCAGCGGGCCTTGCAGCGCGCCATCGCCGGCAAGTGTGTCGAAATGCTGGGCGGGGCCGACGCCGTGGTGGAAATGACGGTGGAATATGCCAAGCAGCGCGCCCAGTTCGGCCGTCCGGTGGGTACTTTCCAGGCAGTCCAGCACCACTGCGCCAACATGGCCACCGACGTGGAGGGCTGCCGCCAGATCGCCTACCATGCAGCCTGGAAGATATCGGAGGGGGACTCGGCCGACCGGGAAGTCGCCATGGCCAAGGCCTGGGTCAGCGGCGCCTATCAGAGAGTATGCAACCTCGCCCACCAATGCCACGGCGCCATCGGTTTTACCAGGGAACACGACCTCCAGCTTTATACCCGCCGCGCCAAAGTGCAGGAATTGACCTACGGCGACGTCAATTTCCACAAGGAAATAGCCATGCGGGAAATTGAGGCGTAGGGCGCTGATCCCATAACCGTTCCCGCCGCCGCCATTCCTGTCGCAGTTCTTTTTCGGTCAGAGAGTATCGAATGCAAGGAGCCTCATAATGACCATGATTCCCGCCCGCAGTTCCCCCTTCGCGGCCATGGCCGGCGACCCGGCTCATCCCGACGTCATTTACCGGGACGACCGCTGCTTTGTAGTACGTGACATCAATCCCCAGGCGCCGGTGCATCTGCTCATCATCCCCAATATGCCCATCAACGGCCTGGACTACATCAGCCCGGCCATGGAAGCCACCATGGGGCATATTTTTGTAGTGGCGGCGGAAATGGCCCGCCGTGAGGGCGTGACCCTCAGCGGCTATCGCCTGGTGGTCAACAACGGCGCCGCCGCCGGCCAGACCATCGCCTGGCCCCACGTACATCTGCTGGGAGGCCGAGAACTGGGAGCCATGGGGTAGGCCCTATGCCATCGCAGACTGACGTCCGCATCGAGGAACGAATCCGGCGACGGGTGTTGACTTTGCCCGCCGGCCTGCAGGCCCACATTGCCCGGGCCCAGGACGTGGCCCGCGAACTTGCCCCCTTCCACCAGGTTGACCCGGAACGAGCCGCCCTGGGTATCCTGGCCCATGACGTTGCCCGTGCCATGCCTGGGGTAGAACTGCTGGAGCAGGCAGCGCGCTTCCGCCTGCCTGTTGATGCCGTGGACGAAATGGTTCCCATGCTGCTGCATGGCCCCGTCGGCGCGGAAATCCTGCGGGTGGAGGACGGGCTGGCTGCCCATGACAGTGAGCGGGACATTTACCAGGCCGTTTACTGGCATACCACCTATCACCCTTACCTGGTGGACGACCTGGGCAAGGTGGTGTTTCTGGCCGACAAGCTGGACCCAAACAAGCGTAAGCGCTTGCCCCACCAGCCGGAGATCATGGAGTTGGCCGTGGAGAACCTGGACGCGGCCATCCTGGAATTCTTAACACGGCAGGTTGGAGACCTTACCAAACGGGGCCACTCGGTGCATCCCATGATGCTTGAGGCTCGCGACTCGCTGCGGGCACGACAATCGCTTTCCGCGGCTCTCGGCGGGTAACATTCCCCAATAACGCCTCTCCCTTGATAGGGGCGGGGCGTCCGCCCGTGGGGGTTGGTTGGGATAGGGGTGGCGGCAATTGCATCGCCGCAATCTCCCGCCTGATACCGTCGCCCTTTTCTGTTGCCGCATTGGAGCCGGACTAATCGCCTTCCACTATCCCCTTACCTTATCCAGGTGTGCCTTGCTGCCCGACGAAAGCAGGGCGGTGAGGTGGGTGTACAAGTAGCTGACCCCCTGGTTGAGATACCGCTGGGTTGCTTCCGCATTGCCGGCTGACCCGGTAATTCTCCCGGCCGCCCGGGCCGTCGAGAAAACGTGCTCCATCGCCTGCCGCACTACCGGGTTATCGGGCCGCCCCGGGTAGCCCAGGGACTGGGAGAGGTCGGAGGGGCCGACGAAAAGAACATCTACCCCCTCCACTCCCATTATCTGCTCAACGTTCTCGACGGCCTTCCCCTCCTCCAGTTGGACGCACACCAGCGTCTCTCCGTTGGACTGCTCCGCGTACTCCGACATGGACAGACCGTATCCATAGGCAGAAGACCTTACGCCGGCAGCCAGGCCACGCTCGCCTAGGGGATGGTACTTGACCGCTTCCACGGCCCTTTGCGCGTCCTCCGCCGTATTGACGTGGGGGACCTGTACGCCCATAACGCCTCGATCCATCAGTTGACCGATGGCCTCGAAGGAATTTACCGGCGGCCTGGCGATGGGGGTGATGCCAGCGGCTTCGGCAGCCAGCACCATGATCTCCACGCTCTCCACCGAAATCGAGCCGTGCTCGCAATCAATGAGCACCCAGTCAAATCCCAGCTGCCCCAGCATGTCAACGGCATGGGGAGAGGGAAACATTACCGAAACGCCAAATGCCGGCTCCCCTGCCAGCAACTTGCGTTTCATGGGATTCGTAAGCATAGGTGCACGTCCTTATCGAGGGATTTGGGCTTTGATGCCCAGCAGGTATCCGGCAAGGAGAGATTAGGGCGCGGATCTTTACCCAGAAATCAAGCTGTGACCGGCGGCGGAGGAAGCAATCGGGCCCTGGGGCCCAGTCACAAACAAAGTCATAGGCTGTTGTAATTCACAAAGGCGTTCAGCGCCTCCATGGAAGTGTAATCAAAGCGATAATTCAGCGTCTGCTTGATCTTTCCGGTACTCATGATAATGGGATACCGGGAGGTGTTCAGGTTCCAGTTCCCCAGCCCTCCCTTCCCTATTCTCGCGGACAGCCACGCCGCCGGATACGCCAGGAAGTAAGGAAGTTGGGTCAGTTTTCGGCGAGTTATTTCGGCCAGTTCATCGAGGAATACCACGCCTTCACCGGCAACGTTGAAGATCCCCTCATGGCCGTATTGAATCACCTGCTCCAAGAGGCGGGCCAGGTCCACCTCGTGGAGGAACTGGAAGGGAGGATTAGCTCCGGTCCCCAGGAAATGGAAAGGGAAAACGTGCTCGGCCCTGAAGCGGTCGTCTGAATACCCCAGCACGGGACAGGAGCGAAGGATGGTTATCCCTACTCTGGATTCCTGGGCAACTTCTTCCTGTTCTCTCATGTACGCCTGGATAGCGTCGTCGGCTTCAAAGCAGGCAAACCCCAGGTTGTCCCCCGGGTCGCCCCACAAGGGCGCCGACTCATCCACCGGCACCGGGTTGTCGGCATGGGTCCCATACACCCTGTGGGAACTGAGAAAGATCTCATGCCTGACCCCGGCGGCGGCGCACGCTTTATGGACCCATTCCAGCAGCAGTAGATTTTCCAGGGCCTCATGGGCCCAATCCTGGTAAACGTCAGTGTGGCTATAGGCGCATGCCAGGTGTACCAGGGTGTTGACGCCGTGAAGGCGGAGCAACGGCGCTATGGAATCCGAATCGTTCCATGGCACTATTTCTCCGGCGTCCTCGTCGTTTCTGCGAAGTGACTCCCTCAGACTCGCTGAAAGAATATCCCTCTGGTAGAAGGAAATATTGTGAATGGGATAGGGCAGAGGTTTCTGGTCGAAGGCGACAATCTTCCCGACGTTCGGGTTGGTCTCCAGCTGCATCAACAGGCGCGTGCCGATATAACCGGACGCTCCGGTAACGGCGACTACTTTGGGGGAAAAGGACATCCTGGCGGCCTACCTCCGGCTCTTGTCGTAACCTCTGGCACTAATTCCCGCACTAAACTCCCGGTCAACAGCCCCGGCTAACAACCCCGGCTAATATTCCCTACTATGACTGCCACCAGCCGCTTCCAGCCCCGGCAACGGGCCCTGGCCGTCAATCACCGCGCGGGCGGCGCTATACCCGCTGCGGACCGCTCCCTCCATGGTAGAAGGCCAGCCTGTATTAGTCCACTCCCCGGCCATGTACAAGTTGGGAAGGGGAGTTGCGGCGCCCGGGCGCGAATGATTGGCGCCCGGCAGACACCTGAAGGTGGCATTCCGCTGTTTCACCACGTTAACGCTCTTGACGCCAGCAATGTTCGCAGCCGGAAACACCTCGGCCATTTCGCGGAGCAACATCTCCGTTAGTTCCTCTCGCGGCATTTCGGCGAACTGCCACGCGGCGCTGACGGAAACGGTCAGCAGTTGACCTTCCCTGTCCGTGGGCCGGCCTTCAATCAGGCTTCGGTTGAATACCCACTGCAGCGGGCTGTCCACAAACACGCAAAAGGGTTCCCGCATAATCGGACGGTCGTAGAGGATATGCAGGTTGACTATTGGAGACCATTGCAGGTTTTTGAGAGTGCTGAAAAAGGGAAGAGCTCGCTGCTCCTCCGGCAATAAATCAAGCAGGACATTAAAGGGGAGCGCGCTTATGAAATTTCGGCCTCGAACTTCCTCCCCGGAAGCCAGGTTGACCGCGCATACCGGCGCCGGATTCACTGTCCCATCAGGCCGAGGGCCGCAGGATAACTGCCGGACTGGAGAGTTCAGCACCAGGCGCGCTCCCCGGTCCTCAAGAAGACGGCGGGCCGGACGGCCTATGGATGCCAGCAATCCCTTTCTGGCGTAGCCGAGATCCGCGCTGTGGGCGCCGGCCAGCATTCCTTCCTGAACAATCATGAGCCCCATGGCTGCGCTGACGTCCCGAACGTGGTCATTCAGGGTGGGTTCCACCACCAGGTTCCAGAGGTTATTGATCGCCCGTTCCGACTGCCAGTTTTCCCGCAGCCACTGGTAGAAGGTAATCTCCTCCAGCCGGGGATTGTTGCGGTGCGCAAGTCTGGCCCGCATCATTCCCGCCAGCGCCCGCAGCTTGTCCAGCGGGCCCAAATGGGGATATGCGATAAAGGAGGGCAGCAGGTGAAAGGGAGAGGGCAACCTGGAAGCGGCCAGTTTTCCCTTGCGGCCACTGCGGTCCAGTACAGGTATTCGCAAGCGGTCCTGCAGGTGCCAGCTTTCCCGCACTCCCAGCCGTTCCAGGAAACCGATGAAATGGGTACAGCACGCCACCGTAACGTGCTGACCATTGTCCAGCTCCAGGCCGGTTACCCGGTCGGTGAACGAGAAGGCCCTACCGCCCAGGAAGCTGCGAGCCTCTATCAGTGTTACCTCGAACCCGGCATCCAGCAGTTCCAGGGCAGCGGCAATTCCCGCAATACCGCCACCCAGGATCACTACATCGGCAACGGAGTCGCCGTTGGGCCGGGGCTCCGCCAAGGCCTAATCCGTGCCGGGAAGGCGGCGAGGGAGCAGGCTTGCCGCCCAGGACCGAGCCATCACTCCCAGTTTCTCCGTGGTGGAGAGGCTGACCCGGTGGTTGAGCACGTCGTAGTCTGCCGCCTCAATGCGGTCCAGCAGCCTGCTGTAGATGCTGCCCAGGACGGCGGCGCAGGCCCGCGACCTGGGAGAGAGATATGGAAGCAGCTGGAACCCGCTGCGGAAATAGGCCCGCGCGCGTTCGGTCTGGAACTTCATTAAGTCCACAAAGGCCTCGTTGACCCGTCCCGACTGCAGGTCCTCCTCGGAATAGCCAAAGCGGGACAGTTCATCCTGCGGGAGGTAAATTCGACCGAAGTCCAGGTCTTCCTTAACGTCCCTGGAAATGTTGGTCAGCTGCATTGCCAGTCCCAGGTCAATGGCGTGGGCCTCGGCCCGGGAGTCCTTGAACCCGAAAATGTAAATACAGATCAGCCCTACCGCCGAAGCCACCTGGTAACAGTATTGACGCAGTTCGTCAAAGTCCCGGTAGCGGGACTTCACCAGGTCCGCTTCCATGCCGGCCAGCACCGCTTCAAAGTGCTCCTTGGGAATGCCATAATCGCTGGCGACCCGGGAGAGTCCCAGGAAAACCGGTTCCTCCGCCTCTCCCTGGTAGCACATGTCCAGCATTCGCCGCAGGTCGGCGAGCCTTTGCAGTTTCTCGGGCATCGAGGACTCGGAGTCCACGGCATCGTCACAGTAGCGGCAGAAGGCGTAAGCCACGTAAATGGCCCGACGCCTCTGGCGGGGAAGCAGCACAAAGGCGTAGTAGAAGTTCCTGGCTTCTCGCCGGGTTATCTGCTGGCATTCCTGGTAAGCCAGTTCCAGGTCAGTCACCGCGACCTCTTTCATTACAAGGGAGATTCGGATTCGGTATGCCAGGAAATACGAAATAGGGCAGGGCGGGGCCCCATTCAGCCGGGCACCCGAAACCTCAGCCCCAGTTTCCAACCCAGCCAGCTGGACAGGAACAGCCGCGCCTTTCGGGCACGGGACAAGGAAGGGCGCCCACTCAAAACATCATATTGCCTGCGGCGAATGGCTTCAAGCACCGACACCCCGCCCCGGGTGAACAGGGATACGTCCAGCCGGGCTACTCCCGAAAGCCTGGGGACCAGGTCGGCCCCGACGCGAAACAGGTCCATGGCCCGCTCGACTTCGAAGGCCATCAATCGCTGGAAGTTCGGGTTGAATACCCCCTGGGAAAGCTCCGCCTCGGAATAACCGAATTGCTCCATGTCCTCCTGCGGAAGGTAGATACGCCCCTTCTGGTAGTCCCTGGCCACATCCTGCCAGAAATTGGCCAGTTGCAGGGCGGTGCAGGTGGAGTCGGACAATCGCTGGCGCTCCTCGTCCCGGTATCCGAAAAGGTACAGGAAAAGATGCCCTACCGGGTTGGCCGAGTGTTGGCAGTAGTCCAGGAGGCCTCCGTACGTGGCATATCGAGAGGCCCGCTGCTCCATGCGATTGGCTTCTATCAGTTTCAGAAAAGGTTCGCGGGGAATATCGAAGGTCTCAATGGTCTCCTGCAGGGCCACCATTACGGGGTGGGTGGGAAGGCCGGAATAACAGGCCTCCAGCTCCCGCTGCCACAGGTCCAGCAGCGCCAGGCGAAACTCCCTGACATCGCCTGCCACGTCCGGCCGGCGTTGGGCCAGGCTGTCCTTCAGCAGGGAGGTTGTGTCTATGCCCTGGCCCCCTGCGTCCGCCTCTTCCGGCAAGGCTTCGTCTCCCAGGTCATCCACCGTGCGGCAATAGGCATAGACGGCGTAGATGTGACGCAGCTTGTCCCGGGGGACCAGCCAGGAGCCGACGGTGAAGTTCTCGTAGTGGCTGCGAGCCAGTCGGGCGCAATACCTGCTGGCGGCTTCCCTGGTCCAGGCTGATGTACTGGCGGTAAACTGGCTGGGCATAGTCATTCAGGTTAATGGCGAGCTGGGTTTACCCCGTGAATTTCATCGCGAGCGCGGCCACGTACTGCCATTGCGCTGCGTAAGACCCTTTCACGACAACACGGGCAGGTAACGGTTCTAAGGACCCCTAGAACTGGCGGTTGGCCAGGAAATCAACCAACTGGTCCACCTCTCCCCTGGCCCAGGCGGGCAGAGTGACGTCTTCCAGGGCCATTGTGGCTCGCCGGGCGCTTTCCTGGGTCAGTCTCTCGGCGTACTGGGGCGCGCCCAGCTCATCCATGATTGCCATCACGCGGTCCACATCGGAATCGTCCAGCTCTTCCTGGGAGTAAATACGCAGCAAGTCATCCCTTGCCGTTCCGCTGGCCCGCTCCAGGGCGAAGACGGCGGGGAAGGACTTCTTCCGGCGCCTGATGTCATTGTCGCTGGACTTGCCGGTGGCGCTTTCGTCGCCCCACACGCCCAGGTAATCATCGCGAATCTGGAAGGCCCGCCCCAGGTAGCTGCCGAAGGTTGCGAAGGCCCGGGCAACGTCCTCGTCCTCAGTTGCCAGCACCGCGCCGATTTCCATAGAGCTTCGGATCAAGGCGCCCGTCTTGCAGGCAATCATGTGCAGGTAATCTTCCGTGGTGATGGTGGTCTGAGATTCGAAACTCAGGTCCCGACACTGGCCTTCAATCATTTCCAGGTAAGCCTGGGTCAGGATTGCGGATACGCGCATGGTAGTTTCGAGTGGCACCCCCAGGGAGGCGCTGCGGAGCATTGCCAGGTCGCCCACGGTCTGAAGGGCATCACCGGCCACCAGGGCCCGGGGCTGCCCCCACAGGGCCCACACCGTCGGCTGGTGGCGACGCTCCAGGTCCTGGTCCTGAATGTCATCGTGAATCAGGGAAAAGTTATGAATCAATTCGATGGATGCGGCCGCCGAAAGTGCCCGGGACAGGTCGCCCTCCAGGGCTTCACAGGCAAACATGCAGAGAGTTGGCCGCAAGGCCTTTCCCTGGGAAGCGCCGCTGGCCGCGGGATTTCCCTCCTGGTCCGTCCAGCCCAGGTGGTACTGAAGCAAGGCGTTCAGGTCGGTAAGTTCAGCATGGGGAACGGCTGCGGCAAGACCCTCTCGCACCAGGTCCGTGTACCTGGCGAACATGTCGGGCAATGGCGGGCCCGGCGGCATGTTGTTGGAGGTCTGGCTGGCCAATTCGTAACTCCGGGAGGCGCCAAGGGAGTAGGGACATAATTCAGGGTAACATAGGCTTGTCCAGGTGGAAAAGGGGCGCAGATATTGGCAGTTCTCAAATTCAGGTGGCCTGGGCCCGTGGCGCCATGGCCGGGTCGAACCTGGCTTTTGCGACCGATAAGAGGCCGCCCCTCCAGAATCGGAACTGTTTTCCTGTCCCTATCGCCGCCGCCTGCCTCTTCGACGGGTGGTCCGGCGAGGGCGGCCCCTCCTGGCCTGACCGGTTTTGGGCTCCGGTTCGTCGGGAATCGGTACGGCGTTTATTATGCGGTGCCGGTTCCTGGTCCAGTGGGCCTGGGTGACGATGGTAAGCGCCAGTCCCGGGGCGGCGATGGCCACGGTACTCAATGCTATTGTGCCCCCCTCCTGGATTCGCACGTAGGCAAGGCCGGCAAATATTATGAGGTAGGCCCAGGCCAGGATGCCGGAAATCAGACCATTGTGCCAGGGAGAACGGATTATCAGGACGGACCAGAGGGGCCAGAAAACGATGGTGGGATACAGAAACCAGTACTGGTAGTACCAGGGCTTCAACTCTTCCGGGGGAACCGGCCTTTCCCCACCACCTGGTTGCGGTTCCTGCTGCGGTTCCTGTTGTGGTTCCTGCTGCGGTTCCTGTTGTGATTCTTGTCGTGGCTGTGGTTCTTGCGTTGCTTCGGGATTGCTCGTTTCCCCCGACTCTTCCTGGCCCTCTTCGGGTTCGCGTTCTTTCAGGTTTTCCTGGCTCATTGGTGGTTGGAAAAAGCGGCCCGGTTACTAGTTGCGGGCCAGGAGCAGGTGAAACTCCATGGGCTCGATGTTCCTGCGTTCCCGTATGGAAGCCACGGCATATTCCACGCCCATGCGGGCAAACCCGGAATAATTGTATATGTTGGCGCCGAGCATCACCTGCGGCACCTCCGGACCAAGCTCGACCTCCAGCCGGTTCACGTCTTCCAGGTCTATGTGCAGGTCAATGCGACTCTCGGTGAGACGCTCGATTTTTTCGCGGATGCGCTGGATGAATTCGTCGTTGTCCATTTGTTGGTGTGCCTCGCCGGTCCTCCCCAGTTACTTCTTCAGGCAATACAATCTGTTAGCCCAGGGCTGCCACCGCTACTGGTCTGCGAGAGGAATGCCCAGGGAGTACCGCTGTTCGTCGCCAATGGAACGCGCCGTATGCCCTCGACCGGAAAGATCTTCAGCTACCAGTACGTCGCCCGCCCCCAGGCGGCGGGTCGAACCGTCAGCGGTCTCATACTCGGCTATGCCGGCCAGATGGAGCACGTACTGGCGGCGGGGCGCCAGGTGGTAGTCAACGAAGTGACCGGGAGGACGGGTCGTCAAGTTTATGGCACCCTCTCCAACCCGGTTAACGATTTCGGCAAGCTGATCGGCTGTGAGGTCCTCAAAATGGGACTCTCCATCGTCGCCGGCGTAAACCCTGACAATCTGCATTGTTTGTCCTCCCAATGGCGGACCTCTGGCCTGCCGCCTATTATCCTACCACAGCAAGGCTACCACTCTGACTTCTCCTCGCAGAGTTGACCCGGCTCCGCAACAATGGCGCGAAGGGTTCAGTACTACGAAGAGAATCCTGTCCTATGTCCTCTGGAATATCTCAAGACCGGTGCTGGCTGTCCCAACGGGTTCTCCAATCTACCTGCTCACCCTCACCCTGACCCTCTCCCTGTGGGAGAGGGGACTTTCGAGATAGTTTCATAAGGGTGTGGCACGCCGTTCCCTGCCGCCTACTGGGCGGTCCACCCACCGTCTATGACCAGTTCGCTGCCGGTCATAAAGGACGACTCATCCGAGGCCAGGAACAGGACGCCATAAGCCACGTCTTCGGGCTGGCCATACCTTCCCAGGGGGATGCGGGATACGGTGGTGTTGTACCGTTGCGGGTCCGACCGCCCGCCTTCGGTCATGGGGGTGGCTACGGGGCCCGGATGGACCGAGTTGGCGCGTATGCCCTCGCCGGCGTATTGAATGGCGGTGGCCTTGGTGAATATGCGCACGGCGCCCTTGGATGCCTGGTACTGAGAACTGCTGTTGTCCACTCCCACCAGGCCCAGCTGGGATGAAATGTTGACTATGGAACCGCCACCGGACCGGCGCAGGGCGGGCAGGGCGGTCTTGGTGCCCAGGAAAACCCCCTTGGCGTTGATATTCATCACCCGGTCCCACTCTTCCACGCTCACGTCCTCCACCAGGCCGGATCCCCGGACACCGGCATTGTTGACCAGGATATCCAGGCGGCCAAAGCGGGCCTCCGTGGCGTCAATGGCCTGCTGCCACTGGTCGGCGCTGGTCACATCCAGGGTCAGAAAAAGGGCCTGGCCGCCGCTAGCCTGAATTTCGTCCGCCAAGGCCTCTCCCTCCGCCTCCAGCACATCGCCAAAGGCTACGCTGGCGCCCTCGGCGGCGAATAGCCGAACTTCTGCGGCGCCCATACCGCGGGCGCCGCCGCTGATAAAGGCAACCTTACCTTCTAAACGCATAGCTGCTCCTGTCAAAGCGAGTGGGTCGGCCCGCCTGATTTCTGCCGGATTGCAGACTCTGGCCGGCCGCCGATACGGAGGTACCGGACAATAATATCACTGGGCGAACCAGGACGGAAAAGGGGGATGTTTACTCGTCGGAACGCACCGGAAAAGTACGCTTGTGCAGGGTGGCCGCGCCAAAAATCACGGTGGCTACCAGCGCCATGGCCGGGCCGGATGGCCAGTCGGCATGGTAAGAAAGGTACAGTCCCGTAACAGCAGACACCACTCCAATGGCCGCTCCGATGAGAATCATTCCCGTGAAGCGGCGAGCCAGCAGGTAGGCCGATGCCGACGGTATGACCAGCATCGCCATTACCAGGACTATGCCCGCTGCGGAAAGACCGATGACGATTACCAGCGCCAGCAGGGCCAGCAGCAGGTATTCCACAACCGAGGTTTTGAAGCCCACCACCCGGGCGCCGACGGGGTCAAAGGTGGTGAAAACCAGGTGACGGTGAAACAGGTAAATTCCGACAGCCACTCCCACGGTCAAAATCAGGGAAACGATGACATCCATCCTGGTAACGCTGAGTATCTGACCCAGCAGCAAGTCCTCGATAGGGGGTACGCGCCCCGGGGTGATGTCGGCGCTGACTGAAAGGATTATCAGGCCCAGGGCGAACATACCGGCGAACACGACACCAATAGAGGTATCATCGCTGATGCCGGTATGGCGTCCGAGGTATCCCATCAGCAGCGCAATGGCTACGCCTCCGGGCACCGCTATCAGGTAGGTGGTAAGTCCCAGGAGAAAAGCCACGGCCACGGGCACCACCAGGGAGTGCGCCAGGGCGTCGGTCATGAAGGCGCGGCCACGAGTGATGATGTATGCGCCTACCATCGGCAGCAAAAAGCCCACCAGGACAGAAACAATCAGGGCGCGCTGCATGAAGGAGTATTGAAAAGGTCCGATAATGTAATCAATCATTGGGCATGTGGGTCTCGATGTGGGTTTCTCCATCGGCATGGGTATGAGCCAGCACCAGGCCGTGGGAACCGTACAATTCTTCAAGCACCTCGGGAGTGAAGGCCTCCTTGGGAGGACCGTAGGCGCATATATGCCGGTTAATGCAGATTATCTGGTCAAATCGCTCGGCCAGGTTGGTCAGGTCGTGGGTGGCCAGCATGACCACCTTCCCTTCATCCCGCAGCGTCTGGAGTACTTCGATAATTCCTTCCTGGGCGCCAACATCAACGCCGCTGAACGCCTCGTCCAGCATGATTATGCTGGCTTCCTGGGCCAGGGCCCTGGCAATAAATACCCGCTGCCGCTGACCGCCGGAGTTTTCCTCAATCAGGGCATCGCGCCTGTCCCACAATCCCACCCGGTCCAGGCAGGTCTTCACTATCTCCCGGTCCTTTCTACCAATGCGCTGGAACAGACCCAGGTGGCAATAGCGGCCCATCATCACCACGTCATAAACGGTGGCGGGAAACCGCAGGTTGATATTGTCGCGCTGGGGCACGTAGGCCAGACCGCCCTTCTTCCCCTTGATGCCATGCAATTCGACCTGCCCCCTGGTGATGGGCAGAATGCCAGCCACGGCATCGAACATGGTGCTCTTGCCGGCGCCGTTGGGACCCACAACCCCTACCAGGTTGCCCGGGCCGATGTGAAAGTTGACGTTATACAGGGCCCGATAACCGTCCCGCTTAACCACAAGGTCGGTAACCGTTATCCCCTGCTCGTTATCCATTCTGCTCTCCCGACCCCGGCCAGCGCTTCAGCCGTCGGGCAGGTGGGTCCTTTGTGGCCAATAGCCGCATCAATCCTGGGGACTGCCGTGGAAACTCTTCGATAATGATCTTCAAGTATAAGTTAGGTGAGAAGACGCTTCAACGAACGGGAGCCAGTGGACCCGGGGCTTTCGATTGTCCAGAACCCCCTTCCCTCTCGACGGGTGAGGGTTGGGTTGGGGGTCATTGCCCGAATATTCGTAGCCCTTCCACGAGGAAACACATTCATCCTGGATTAATTAAATGATGTTCAAATAGAAATCGAGCTTCGGGAGGACAGATGGCGTCTGGAAGTCAAAGAGGTGATGACGTTTGTATGGCGGGGCTGCAAGAGGGACAACAAAATAGAGGCGGCCTTACCCGCCTCTCCATACAGGACCATCTTTCAATTCCAAGCCCTGCCCGTTCACCCTGAGGGCCAGCCCCTGCTGCCGTTGTTCTGCGGCTGAGACTCCGGGGAAGAATCAGCCATTCAGGCAAGTCTGGCAGTTAACGAAGAATTCAAACCGGTGGCCAACGATTTCTCCGGGTATTTGCTCGCTCAGGGCACGCATCAGGTTCTCGATGTTGCCCGCCCGGAATTCGCCCACGTTGCCGCATAAGACGCAAATCGTGTGATGATGGTGTTCGACGCTGGACAGGCTGTACCTGGGGGCCCCGTCAAGCATGTTGAGACGGCAGACCACCCCGGCGTTCAGCAGCAGTTTGACCGTACGGAATACCGTGGCGCGCCCCACCTCGGGCAGTTCGTTGCTGATCTCCTCGGCGGTAAAGCCTTCCCGCTTGCCCTCCAGCAGTTCAACGATAGTCTTCCTCGGGGTGGTGGCTCGATAACCCCGATTCTCCAGAATCGCCATTATTTCCGTGCGAGTCGTCAAGGGAGCAGTCATATGATTTTGTCACACCACCTGCCGCATATTCACTCACTGCCCGGAAGAACCTCTAGTTTTGATATTAGCAATAGCCTCTGGTAACGTCAACTACCCAGCGGTGCAATGCAGGGCAATCGCATTTTAACTGCGGAGCACCTTAAGCAAGTAAACTTCGCTCCA
>VXOH01000047.1 GCA_009840135.1 Chloroflexota bacterium
TCCTGCCCACCGTAAAGGGATCGAACTGTTATACTTAGTCTGTCTTGTCGGAGTTTGGACCAAGCAAGTGATTTAGAATATTTTTAGGCAACTTCGCAACGGGCAGCGCTCCGTTGCTCGCCGACTAGTCGAATCTCGGGATCGCATGGTTAGCTCCCCTCGCCGTTCGAGTTCGTAGTGTTTTCGAATTCATTACTATCTCTTCCCTTACCACACTCAGTTTGAACCGAACTGGTGGGGAACTCTCTAGCTGGACAAATGGTCCACCCATCTATCAATTTCCGACGCCTTCCAGCGGGCGAAATGCCCGATTTTCAACGGCCTTGGAAGAAGCCCCTCCCGCACCCATAGATGCACCGTCAGTACATGTACCCCTAGAATGGTTGCCACTTGGCGCGCGGTTAGGAGCTTCTCACCTTCGATGACCCTCGTCATTAGTATCCACCTCTTATAGGTGCGAAGGTTTCTCTACAGCCCCTCGTATGAACTCAGGCCTTCCAGCCAGTGGTCAATGTCCGAGGCTCGCCAGCGTGAAGACCTGCGCCCAATCTTCAGAGGCTTTGGGAAACTCCCTTCCTGGATTTGCCTGTACAACGAAGGCTTAGAAAGCTGAGTAATTGCCATGACGTCTTTCAATGTGAGCAAGCGGTCTTCACCATCTACAATACTTGCCATTTATGTCCTCCAGTAACCCTTAACATATATGGTGATGTGACGATTTCAGTAAGTCAATACCCTGTTTTTCAGCTTTGGCCGAAGCTAAAACAGGGCAAAATTTGTCGAAATTACCAAAAACTCGTCGAAATTAAGCAATTTCCATGAAATGGTTTGCAGGGCAATTTAATCGAGCGTGGAAATGAGTGTGGTCCTGAGTCTGGCCGACGAACGGGAGATGCGGTTTTCTGTGGTTAAATTGTGGGATAACAAGGGAATTTAAGAGTAATTTGTATGGAAATACGAATCCCCTATGCGCTACCAACCTCGAAACCAACGAACCCTGAAAGGACTGTCAGCTCCTTTCAGGGTTTTTGCTGTTTTGGTCCTGGTTGCCCCCCTGATGTTCGCTTCGATTGCCGCTGCCGCATTTGGGATATACTCTCCCCATGAGTTTATTGGCTCTCATCCTGGTCTTGAGCGGTTCCGTGGCCCATGCCGGCTGGAATCTTCTTCTGAAGCGCTCCGACAACAAGGAAGTTTTTGTGTGGAGCCTCATGGTAGCCGGCAGTTTGCTGCTGGCTCCACTGGGAGCAGTGCTCATCTGGTTCAATCCCATTACTCCTCCTGGCTACTGGCTGATTCTCGCTACTATAGTGGTGCATGTTTACTACTTTGTGCTGCTGGGGCGGGGCTACGCACGAGGTGACCTCTCTCTGGTGTATCCCATTGCCAGGGGAATTGGACCCATGTTGGTGCCGGTCCTCGCGGTGCTCACCCTGGGAGAGCAAATCGCCTGGCCCGCCGTACTGGGCATAGTTTTCATCATCTTTGGAATCTACGTGGTTTCCTGGTGGGGTCGCTTTAGAGAAATCTTGACCTCCCCCCTGTCCTTCCTTCGAGATGGCGGAATTCGCTACGCTCTCTTAACCGGGCTGACCACCACGGTTTACACCCTCGTGGACAAACGTGGTGTCGACCATGTCCAGCCGATTCTCTACATGTACTTGCTGACCCTGGGCGTGGCCGTCGGTTTGGCGCCTTATATTCTGCGCAATTATGGTTGGGCGCCTGTCCTCCGGGAATGGCGAGCCCATGCCTGGCCCATCGTTGTTGCCGGCCTGCTTGTTTTTGCCGCTTACGGAATGGCCTTGGTCGCCTTTTCAGTATCGCGGGTCAGCTATGTCGCCCCCGCCCGGGAAGTGAGCATTGTGGTTGGGGTGCTGGCAGGTGTTTTGATTCTCAAGGAACCCTTTGGGCGGGGCCGCCTGCTGGGCTCCCTGCTTATCGTAGTGGGGCTGGCTTTTATCGCTCTCTCGGATTAGGGAGTTGCATTTCAAGGTTGTGGTCCAGATTCAGAGAACGTTTCACATGGTAAACAGGGCCACCTCTACTCGGATGCCGCGTCGCCTGGAGAATCTGCGGGGAATCGGAAATAGTCGGGCGAGGGTGATATAATCCTCCCTTGCTCTGTTCAACACGGCAGGTCTGCAATTTCCTGGAGGTGTTATCCGATGATTGACCGAGATCGACTGGTCAAGTCATTCTGTGAGTTGGTCAGCATTGACAGCCCCTCTGACGAAGAAGAAGAGGTTGCCCAGCACCTGATTCTCCGCCTCGAGAAGCTGGGACTTACGGTGGAGCGGGATGCTCATGGCAACGTAATTGCCTCGGAGCCTGGGGAATTGCCCCTTTTGCTGTCCGCCCACATGGATACGGTGGAACCCGGCCGAGCGATTATCCCCGAAATTAAGGGTGACCGGATTGTCTCCCAGGGCAATACCATATTGGGTGGTGATTGCAAGGCGGGTGTTGCGGCCATTATGGAAGGCCTGGAATCGGTGATTGAAGAAGGTGTGCCGCACCGTCCGATCCAGGTCGTGTTCACGCGGGGAGAGGAAATTGGACTGGTCGGCGCCTCCAACCTGGATTATTCGATGATTCGCGCCCTGGAAGCGGTGGTCTTTGACGGCAACGGCCCGGTCAATACCATCACCGGCTCCAGCCCCAGCTACATGAGCTTCGACGTAACCGTAAGGGGTCGGGGAGCCCACGCCGGCGTGGAACCGGAAAAGGGTTTGTCAGCCGTCCGCATTGTCAGCGAGATAATCCAGGACTTGCCCCAGGGACGTCTGGATGAGGAGACCACCTTCAACGTCGGTCTGATTTCCGGCGGTACGGTGCGTAACGCCGTGCCGGTAGAGGCCACGTTCGGAGGGGAATTCCGGAGCCGGAACACCGAGACCTTTGACCTGGTCAAGATGCAACTTCTGACCACCTTGAATCAGGCCAGGGCCAAGTACCGCGAGGCCACCATCGAGGAGAAGCTCGAAGTGCTCTTCCAGATGTATACCCTGGACCCGGATGAAAAGGTGGCGCGAATGACCCGGCGCGTGATGGAAGAGATGCACTTGGCTCCCGACATTCGGCCGTCGGGGGGCGGCACCGACGGCAACGTAATGCGCCGCCAGGGTATCCAGAGCGTCGTGGTGGGAATGGCCACAAACGGAATGCACACGGTAGACGAGTACGTGGTGATTCCCGACCTGATTGACACGGCCACCTTTTGCCGCCGGCTGATAACAAGCTCCATATAGCAGGGGTGTTTTGTGCACCGTGGCGTAGACGATACTCCCGGCGGGGTGAACTAAGAGCAGGGGCAGCCAAATAGGCTGCCCCTGGTCGCTTCGGAAGACCTCTAACATAGATTACATTTCCTTCGAAACAGGGCGGAAACCCAAGACCGCCCCTGCGTGGCTTATTGCCAATCTGCCGGATTCGGAGATCTTCCGTTTTTCGCTGCTTGGGAAAGGCTTCCTCCAGATGGAAAGGCCTTGTTACGGTGGGAAATCAGAGACCGCACTATGCAGCACTTCCCTGAGTTCCCAGGCAAACTCTCTCCGCTGCCAGGCGCGAACATCGGCATTGTCAACCGCTTCGCCTTCGTCGGCCCACCGGGAGGGGTCCCGGGCAAGCCTCTCCAGGCTAGCGGCCGGCCAGAGCAGGGACGGGTCCAAACCCAGCTCCGCCCCTTTTTCGGTCCGCCAGAGTTTGAGGGCCTGAATCCTGCGCTGCGCCGACTTGCTCGGTGGCTGGTTCCGGCGGGGACTAACCGGCCGTTCGACGCCGGGACCACGCAAGGCTCTCTGGATTTCCGCCCTAATCCGGTTTCCGGACCGCCTGACCAGTTGAGGCGGCATACCGGGCGCCTCCTCCAAGGCTGAATGGGGTTCCCGCGCCAGGTGCAGCAAGGTGTCGTTGCCCATTACCCGGTAGGGCGGTAC
Source organism: Chloroflexota bacterium (assembly GCA_009840135.1). Taxonomy (GTDB): domain Bacteria; phylum Chloroflexota; class Dehalococcoidia; order Lucifugimonadales; family UBA3495; genus Bin22. Next base: position 3,939 of record VXOH01000047.1, read on the forward strand.
ATCCACCCGTTCGGCCTCGGATTCCCTGAGTTCGAAGAGGGCACTCAAAACGGCCAACTGTTGAGGGTCCAGTCGGTCGCTGCCCTTTACCCGCAGATAGGCCGGCCCAACGGGTTCCGTCGCCTGCGTCCCGGCGCGCTCCATGCGGGCGAACTCCTCCTGCACCCAGTCCATGCGGCCCAACGCGCCTAACCGCCTGCGAAATTCCCCGGCCAGGGGCGCAAGGTGCATCACGTCGGATGCGGCGTATTCCCTGGCCTCCCCGGTCAGCGGCCTTAACGCCCAGTTGGATCTTTGCAAGCGGCGGCTCTTGGGGATATCGACTTCCAGGTAGGTGAGAAGGGTTGCCGCCAGGTTGGGAGCGACCATGCCGCAAAAGCGGGCGCAGACTTCCGTATCGAAAAGCCCTTTGGTTTCAAACCCATATTCGCGGAAGAAGCACCGGAGGTCGTAGTCGGCGCCATGCATCAGCTTGGTAATCGTGCTGTTGCCCAGCAGAGAACCCAGGGATGAAAGGTCGCTCACTGCCAACGGATCAAGCAGGCAAATTGAGCTGTTCCAGGACAGCTGCACCAGGCAGATTCTGCCGCGGTATGCGTGCATGCTGTTGGACTCGGTGTCCACGGAGAATTCAGCCACGCCGGCCAGTTCCCTGGATACCGCATCCCAGCGATCCTGGCTGGTGATAATTTCCGGTTGGTTCAAGCTGGCAACATCCTGAGGAAGCGGGATTTTCAAGAGGCTGGGGCGCCAGGATTATAGCAGAGGGAATATCTTCCTGCCCCATAAGGGCGATGCTATACTGGCCGACAGGTGAACGTGCGTTAAAGCCAGATTTGTGTACGCCCGCCCAGAAAAGGCAGGGCGTCCTGTGGAGGAATAATGAACGGAGCGGAACTGAAAGCCACACTGCAGGAAGGGGGACGGGTTTACGGGACCATGATTACTCATGGCCGCAACCCCCGTTGGGTTGAAGCCCTGGGGGGCATCGGCCTGGATTACGTCGTAATTGACACTGAGCACGGCCCCCGCAGCCGGGCTGAAATGGCCGATTACCTGGCCGCTTTTGGTAACTCACCCGTCGTACCCATTGTGCGCATACCCATACCAGCGTCTCATTATGTGACCATGGCGTTGGATGCAGGGGCCCAGGGTATCCTGGCTCCCTATTGTGAGTCGGTGGAAGAGGTCAAGGAGGTAATCGGCGCCGCCAAGTGGCGACCCTTGAAGGGTGAATCGGTGCGTCGCCTGATGGACACGGGCGAGCACGTCAGTGACGCGACCCGGGCCTACCTGGAAAATCGAAACCGCAACACGGTAGCCATAATCGGTATCGAAAGCGTGGAGGCGGTAAACAACCTGGAAGAAATGCTCAAAGTGCCGGGGATAGACGGCATTTTTGTCGGCCCCAACGACATGAGCATTTCCATAGGTTTTCCCGACCAGTACGACCGGCCGGAATACCAGGAGATAGTCAAGAGGGTTATTGATACTTCCGAATCCCACGGCATTCCCACCCTGGTCCACCACCAGACCTCGGACCTCTCAACCCACTGGGTCAAGCAGGGCGCCCGGTTTGTGCTGCACACGACGGACCGCCGCACCCTGGCAGAGGCGTACCGCAGGGAATTTGCGGCCCTGAGGGAATCCGCAGGGGAAGGCTGATCAAGTAGTCTAAAGGGAAGTCAGGCGCTTTCCTGGTTTTCCCACCGCCGCCGCAGGGACTCCACATAGACCCGGTCATAGTCTCCGTGGTGGCCGGTGTGGAAGGCGTCGGCAAGCTGCTCCGCCCACAAATATTCCACGTCTTCCCACCGGATGGGATAGGGCGGCTGGTCAAAGAAGTTAGTCACCGCCGCCCTGGGTTCGGGGGCGTGGACATAGCCCATCATCTGAAAGTTGTCGTAGTAATTGCCGTGTTCAGAGATGAACCGGCCCTTCATAGCGGCCAAAATCAAGAAGGCAGGCATTTCACTTCACTGACCCGCAGTTCATAAACCGGCGTGGGTACAATCAAGGCCGTCTCCGAGTAACCGGGGGGTAATTCTTTCCCGTCTCCAGGGAGTGTCGCCAAATTGCTCCAGCATTACTGTGCAAGCATGAATCTTGACTCCAGCCAGCGAGGTTCCCGCCTGCGCGGGAACGACGAAAAGAGAGGCCGGGAAAATCCCGCTTCAATTTGACGACAGCCCCGAGAACACTATCTCTTGAACAACTGGACTGTAGTAACATCCCCGGCCCCCGAGCATTGAGCGAGCCCCACCCGGGCATTGGCGACCTGCCGGGGGCCAGCCTCTCCCCGCAGTTGGGTCACTGTTTCGTGTACCATGCGAATGCCGGTGGCGCCAAAGGGGTGCCCCATGGCCAGTAACCCCCCATCGGTGTTGACGGGCAAGTCTCCGCCAAGGGCGGTCCTGCCTTCCGCCGTGGCCTTCCAGGCCTCGCCCTTGGGCGTTAATTGCAGGGCCTCAATTTGCTGCAGTTCGCCGATGGTAGCTGCATCGTGGACCTGCACCAGGTCCACGTCCTCCGGGCCCAGGCCGCTCATTTCATAGGCGGCAATGGCGGCGGGCTCGGTGCGGTAGGGGCTGAAGGCCGAATGATCGCTGCCCCGTCCGTTGTAATTGCCGGAGGTAAGAGCGGCAGCAGCCACCGTAACCGCCCTGGAATCGTCCAGCCCGTAGCTGCCGAGAGCATCCCTGGCGCACAGAACAGCCGCGGCCGAGCCTTCGCTGGTGGGGCAGCACTGGTAAAGCGTCAGCGGGTCGGCGATGGGCCGGGAGGAAAGCACGTCCTCTACCGTGTAGGTCTCTTTCCGGTGGGCGTAGGGATTCAAGGAAGCGTTTTGCCGCGCCTTAACGGTCACCTGGGCCAGGGCGGAAGCAGGGGCGCCGGTTTCCGACATGTACCGGCGCATCCGCAGGGCATATCCGGCCATCATGTGGTCGCCGCCTATGAATCGCTCCGGGCTGTCGGCGGCGGTAACCGTGACCGGACCCCCCGGAACCTTCTCGGCGCCAAAGGCCAGGGCCAGATCGTACATGCCCGAGGTTATGCCCCAGTAAGCCTGCCAGAAGGCTGTCGAACCGCTGGAGCAGGCGTTTTCCACGTTTATTATGGGTATTCCGGTCAGGCCCAGGCTGGCCAGGGCCGTCTCACCCACCGACATGCCGTGGTAATAGACGTGGCCGAAGTAGGCAACCTGGATGTCGCGCCATTGTACGTCGCAATCCTTGAGCGATTCCAGCACGGCATCCCGTGCCAGCGTGGCAAGGTCCTTATCCCTGAAGCGGCCGAAGGGATGCAGTCCCACGCCGACTACGACGACTTCTCTCCCTGGTGTGAACCGGTTCAATTGTGGGCCTCCCGCATTTCGGATTGCCCGCAATTCGCGGGTGTCCACTTATAAACGATCCTGGGCTTTTCGGACTCTCCTGAAGTGACTTTCTGAAGGGCGAGTTTAACGTCAATGCCGATCTGGAGGTCCTCTTCATCAGCTCCGATTACCTCGGCCAGAACGTGGGGGCCTTCCGGCAGTTCCACCTCGCCCAGGACGTAGGGAGCCGCTCCGGGCCACCCGCTGGGAGGGACTCGCACAATGGTGTAGCTGTACAGGATTCCCGACCGGCTCAGGTCCGCCGGCTCCAGCCTTGAAGACGTGCAGGCCTGGCAAAACACCGCCAGCCCGAAAACATAAGCTGAGCAGTCAAGGCAGCGCATTCCCAGCAGCGTTCCTGCTGAGCCATCGGCTGCGTCCAGCCTCAGTCGTGCCGGGTCGACGGATACCGGTGCCAAATTCCGGTGAGTGGACATAAGTGCGGGCCCATTAATGTTAATTCGCCCCTACAGAAAGGCGAATTTCAGCTTAAATCAGCTATAAACGGGTGTCAACAAAGGGATTAGCGAAGGCAATCGCCACCTTGGGCCCCTACTCCCTCGGACCCGTCCACTTTGCTTGTCAGAAAGATAGGCAAGGGCTAATATGGTGCAGGTTTCAGTTTCTACGGGGATCCATGCCGTTACGGGGAGTCGGAGGAGAAGACCTACCATGCCGGAAACAGTGATAAACGGGTTCCGAATGTACTACGAGACCCATGGTTCCGGGCATCCCCTGGTGATGATTCATGGCGGGCTGGGTGGTGGAGAGGGCTGCGCCCAGATGATGGAGCACCACGCCGACCAGCTTGCCGCCAGCTTTCAGGTGATAGCCTACGACCGGCGTGCAGCCGGCAGGTCCGAAACCCCTACCGATGGCTATTCCATTCCAAACTTTACCCAGGACCTTCATGCCCTGCTGGAACACCTGGGCATAGAGCGCGCCCATGTGCTTGGCACCTCGGCCGGCGGACCCATTGCTCTCCAGTTTGCCCTGGACCATCCTGATATGACCCAGTCCCTGCTGCTGATTAACACCATGACCTACGTCCAGGAGTCGGAACGGGAGGTGCGGCAACGGGAACTGGATGAGATAAAACGCGTGCTGGCGGAGCGGGGCAAGGAGGAGGCCGTGGAAGCCGGGCTGAACAGCCGCTGGCCTGGAATGCGGGAGTCCCAGCCCGATCAGTTCGCCAAGCTCAAGGGAATTAACCTGGAACAGTTTGACGGGATAGTCAGGACGATTCAGGCTTACCTGAATATCGGTGATTCCCTGGAGTCCCGCCTCCACGAATTGACCATGCCCACGATGATTGTCCACGGCGATGCGGACAGCCGCATCAACATAATGTGCGGGCTGCAGTTGCACCAGGGCATTGCCGGTTCGGAGTTTCACGTAATCCCCGGCGCCGAGCACGGATTGTTGACCATCGAAGCCACCCGTACCCGGGGGCTTATCGAGGAGTTTCTGGCCGAAACCGCAGCCCAGCTGAGGATTTAGCTACGACCTTTTGGAGGTCGAATCGCTTCGCTCCTCCCCTGCCGGGAGAGGATCATAATCGGGTTGAGCAAACTCTACCGGAGCGTATGAGCCATGGCCACAGTATCAATAGACCATATCGCAATGCCCACGGCCAACGCCGAGCGCCTTATGGTGTTCTACAAGAGGCTGGGGTTTTCCATCAATGACGAAGATGCCTGGCGAAAGGGCGAAGTGGGTATCTTCTCGATTCAGGTTGGCGATTCCAAGATAAACGTCCATCCTGAGGGCTATACGGCCACGCTGCGGGGCGACACTGCCGTGCCCGGCTGCACCGATATCTGCTTTGTATGGGAAGGCACCGTGGAGGAGTGCCAGGAGATGCTGGCTGCCGCCGGGGTTGAGGTTATTCGCGGGCCGGGTCCCCGCAAGGGAGCGCGGGCCGGTGGTGGTTTGCCGGCAGTGAGTCTCTATGCACGAGACCCGGACGAGAATCTGCTGGAGTGGATGATTTACCTTTAGGGGCTAATGGACCAGCTTTCGTAAACACTCGTTTCGCCCCGAGCGAAATGGGATTGGCGCAGTGAGCGCCGCAACCAGACAAGAAAGGACGAAATCGCATGGCACGAATGACCGGTAAAGAGGCGCTGGCCCGGATGCTGGAGGCCGAGGGCCTGGAGTATATTTTTGGCAACCCCGGCACCAGTGAGACGCCATTCCTGGACGTTCTCCAGGACTATCCCAGGCTGAGTTACGTTCAGGCATTGCAGGAAGGGACGGCCGTGGGCATGGCGGATGGTTATGCCCGGGCAACCGGTCGCCCCGCCTTCGCCAACATCCACATCGCCGGCGGCCTGGCCAACGGCATCAGCGCCCTGTACAACGCCTACCGGGGCGGCACCCCCCTGGTGCTAACTGCAGGAAACTCCGATACGAGAATGCTCTTGAGTGAACCGGTGCTGTCGGGCGACCTGGTGGAGATGACGCAGCAATTTACCAAGTGGAGCGCCGAGGTCCCCAACGCCGCCAACATTCCCATGGCCGTTCGCCGGGCGTTTAAGGAGGCCAAGACGCCGCCGGTGGGGCCGGTGTTTCTTTCCTTCCCTTGGGACACCATGGACGAAGAGGTGGACGTTGACATAATTCCCTCGTCGGCCGGCTATTACCGCACGCGCCCGGATACTGACGCGGTGGCCAGGGCAGCCCAGTTACTGGCCCAGGCCGACAACCCGGTCCTGGTCATTGGCGACCGGGTCAGCCAGTCGGGCGCGGGAGCGGAACTGGTGCGGGTGGCCGAACAGCTGGGGGCCCGGGTTTACGCCAGTTCCTACACCTACTCGGAAATCAGCTTTCCCCTGAACCACGACCAGTACGCCGGGATTCTGAATTTGAACAGCTCAGCGACGCGCCGGCAGTTGGCCGACGCGGATGTGCTGCTGGCGGTGGGAACCAACGTATTTTCCTCATTCCTTTACGTTGACGAACCCTTCATTTCGGCGGGCACTAAACTGGTCCACATGGACAGCAACCAGAAGGAAATAGAAAAGATCTATCCCACCGACCTGGGTATTTTCTGCGACCCCAAGGCAGGGCTGGAGGACCTGGCCGAAGCCCTGGACCAGGAAATGTCTGCCTCGGCTAAGGAGGCCGCCGCCACCCGCGCCGCCACCCTGGGGAACTCGCGAAGGGAGGCGAGGGCTGCCTACCTGGCCCGCATGCAAAATATGCCTGACAGCCGCCCGATGCCGGTGGACCGCATGATGTACGAACTGTCCCGGGCATTGCCGGAAAATGCCGTGCTGACGGATGAGGCGATTACGTCGCGAAACGCGTTGCTGCAGGCGGTCGAACCCTCGGAGCCGGGCAGCTATTACGCCATCCGTGGCGGTGCGCTGGGTTGGGCCATGCCCGGGGCTTTGGGCATAAAGCTGGCCAACCCCGACCGCCCGGTGGTGGCGGTGGTTGGCGACGGAGCATCCATGTACACGGTACAGGCCCTGTGGACGGCGGCCCGGTACAACATTCCCGTGACCTACGCCATCTGCAACAACCGGTCCTACCGGATTCTCAAGGTAAACATGGATGTTTACCTGCGGGGCATGCTGGAAGACAACCAGCGGGACAGCGAGTATGTGGGCATGGACTTTGCCACGCCGCTGCCCCTGGCGGAAGTGGCCGAAGCGATGGGAGTGGCCGGGCAGAACGTGGAGGACCCCAGGGAACTCAGGCCTGCCCTGGAGCGGGCCATCGGAAGCGGGAAACCCTCGGTCATAAACGTCAGCATTGACGGGTCGCTGTAGGCCCTGGTTGGCAAGTCCGTTTATACGGCAACAAGACGAAGAGGCGGGCTTGAAACCCGCCCCTTGTCGTTTCTACGGTTCTTGATGCTGCTGGCGACCTGGGGATTTTCCCCTCGTGAAGACTCTCTGCCCGTGACTCCGCCCGACTTAACGGCCGGTCGGATGGGTCAATTCAGGGAACCTCTGCATAATTCCCTTCCCTTTCAATGAGGGAGGGGCAGGATGGAGGTAGTTCCTTGACGCTGAGCAATCCCCTCACCCTAACCCTACCGCCACAGGCGGACGTTCCTCTCCCACCAGGGGCCAGGGGACTTGTTCAGACTTTCCTTAGTCGCCCATACCCAGGGCAATGATTTCATCCCAATCGGCCTTGTCCACGGGTTGAATGGAGATGCGGACGCCCCGTTTTACAACCATCATGCCCTGCAGATTAGGGTTGTCCTTCATTTCCTGCAGGGTCACCGGCCGCGAAAATTCCTGGTCGGCCTGGATGTCCACCATCAGCCAGGTGGGGTTGTTGGGGTCGCTCTTGGGGTCGTAATACTTGGCGCCCACTTCCCACGCCGTATGGTCGGGGTAGGCCTCGCGGACAACGCGCGCCGTCCCCATTACCGCCGTCGGCTTGGCGCTGCTGTGATAAAAGAGAACGCCGTCTCCCACCTTCATTTCGTCACGCATAAAATTGCGGACCTGGTAGTTTCTGACGCCGTCCCACTCCGCAATCCGGTCATCCTCGCCCAGCAGGTCCTGGAAAGAGTAATTGCCCGGTTCCGATTTGAACAGCCAGTACCTTTTTTCGGGCATTTGAACCTCCTCGAATCTGACCTGTTGCCTTACCGGGTCAGAGCGCTATTTCGCCCTCTTCACCCGTGCGGATACGGATGGCGTTGGCAACCGGCGTAATGAAAATCTTGCCGTCACCAATGTTGCCCGTGCGCGAGTACTCGATGATAATGTCGATGGCTTTCTGAGTATCTTCGTCCTTTACCACGGTTTCCAGCTTTACCTTTGGGAGCATGTCAACGACGTAGCTGCCGGCAACCCCCCTGGGGCCGCCTACCTCAATGCCCCGCTGGGCGCCCCGGCCGGTAACCTGGGCCACGTTGATGCCGGGCAGGTCGGCGTCCGACAAGGCATCCTTAACGGCGTTAAGCTTCTCGGGTCGGATTATGGCTTCTATTTTGTTCATACCACTCTCACCGGCGTAAAGATTTACTGGAAAGAATTATAGCCTATTTTGTGAGACGGGAAAGTTCAGACGTCCCTTCCCAAGATTATCAAAGGCTCGCTGTGTTTCTCTGATATTTTGAGACCGCTTGAGTTAAGCATCTTAACCTGGAGGCTTAGCGCAGCCGGATTCCCGCTTCCTCCCGGTCAAAACAACCCTCGATCAGGTCTTCCTTTTCCTGCCGCAAAAGGTCCTTGCGTACCCGCAGGCTGGGTGTGCGGGGAAGCTCTTCCCTCACTTCTATGTACCGGGGCACCTTGAAGTAGGCCAGGTTTTCGCTGCACCAATAAACGATGCTCTCCGGATCAATGCTTTCGGGCGGACGGGGCGTAACGTAGGCTTTAACTTCGTCCTCACCCAGTTCCGATGGCACCGCGATGACCGCGCAATCCAGCACGGTGGGGTGCCGCTTGATGACGTCTTCAACTTCCTGGGAGGAGATGTTCTCTCCACGTCGCCTGATTACATCCTTCTTCCGGTCCACGAAATAAAGGAAACCGTCTCCATCCTGCCACCCCAGGTCGCCGGTGTGCAGCCAGCCATCCACCAACGCCAGGTCCGTCTGCTCCCGGTTGCGCCAGTAACCCGGCATTATCGCGGGGTTCTTGATAGTAATCTCCCCCGGTTGCCCATTCGCCACGGGCTCGCCCTCGTCGTCCACTATCCTGATCTCGTTGGAGAAACGGGCATCAGGGTGAGTGCGCGGTTGCCCCGATGAATTTGGCCGGCGGGGATGTCCTATTTTTTCTATGGAACCGTAGCAGGTCTCGGTCATGCCAAAGCCGACGATGATGTCGGTGTTGAACCGTTCCTGGAATGCCACGAGAAACTCAGGCGAGAAGGCCGGGGAGCCGTAAAAGAGGCGCACGTTATTGGTACGGTCCATATCCCCTTCGGGTTGCTTTGCCAGCACCGGCATCATCATCCCTATAAAGTTGACCACCGTGGCCTCGGCGGACCTCACTTGTTCCCAGAAACGGGAGGCGCTGAACCGTTCCGCCACCACCAGCGTTGCCCCGGCCGCCAGGGATCCCATGGTCGAATAATACTGGGCGTTGGCGTGAAAGAAGGGCAAACAGGTAAAGAAACGGTCGTCCGAAGTTGCTTCCGTCCAGTGAGCGAAGCCCTGGCCGGCCGCCACATACATGAGGTGAGTAACCTGCACACCCTTGGGATTTCCAGTCGTGCCCGATGTATATACCAGCATGGAAATTTCTTCCGGCGAAATATCCGGAAGTTCAGCCAGTTTCCTGGCTCCTGACATAGCCTCCGAAAAGTCGGTCCAGCCTTCAAACAGATCTTCAGCCTGGTCTGCCGTGGGCGGAGAGGCAACCGGCGCTTCACCTGACGGCGCTTCACCTGACGGGGAAGTCCTGACCACAATCCTTTGCGTGACAGCAGGCGATATATCGGCTGCCGGGTTCGCCACGGAAAGCAGCGATGTGTGCGCCACCACTGCCTTTGCCCCGGCATTGTCAAATATGTAGGCCGACTCATCGCGACGGTAGGCAACGTTGACCGGCACGCTGATGGCGCCGATCAGGGAAAGGCCAAACCAGCAATAATGGAATTCCGGAACGTTGGGAAGAAACAGGCAGACGCGGTCGCCGCGGCCCACGCCCATGCCCTGGAAAAGGGACGCCGTTCGCTTCACCCTTGAATAGAACTCCTGGTAGGTTATCCGCTGACCTGCAATCTGCAGGTACACCTTGTCAGGATTTCGATGCACCGACTGGGCGAGAAACTCTCCCAGGGATATTTCCCAGGTGGCCCGACTTCCGCCGCCTCGGTGCGCGCTCGCATTTGACATAGTATTGAATTCCCTTCTTTTCCGGCGGTACCTGCCGTTGCTTTGGGCGAGAATGTCATATAGGCACAGGGCCGGCTGTGGCTCACGCTAACACGCCCTCAATTCAGGGTCAATAGTCCTGTTTTGTATGTAAATCGGGAACTGCATCCGCTCGGCAGGACAGCGTCGCGCCGGCCCGATTTCTTGACAAATCCAACCTTGAAACCCTACAATCCGGCCAATTCGCCTCCCGATTTGCTGTGTTTCAGCTCGGGCGGCCGTTTTGCACCAGCCAGATTTGCCACAGCTTTAAGGAGGACCCTGATGTATCAGTGGCCTAAGGTCGTTTACAAAGAAGAAGGCATGCGGGAAGGCATGCAGATTGAGGATTCAAGTATTTCCGTCGACGACAAGATTGAACTGCTTGACGCCCTCTCCGAGACTGGTCTGAACCAGATAGTGGTAGGCTCCTTCGTCAGCCCCAAGTGGACGCCCCAGATGGAGCGGATTGACGAGATAGTTACTCGCTTCAATCCCAACCCCGACGTTACCTATACCGCCCTGGCCCTCAACTCTCGGGGTGTGGAGCGGGCGCGGGCATATTCGCCCCCGCTGACCATCGAACGGGATCCCTACCCCCGACTTACCTGCCACATGTGCGACGTTTTCGTTCGCCGCAACACCAACCGTTCCCAGATGGATGAAATGGAACGGTGGCCCCAGATTGTGGCCCAGGCCCAGGAGCTTAACATTCAGGAAGCCGGCATCGGCTGCAACGCCAGTTGGGGTTCCAACTTCCTGGGCGAGTTCCCCGTTGACAACCTGATGACCCTGTTCGAACGTCAGCACAGCATGTGGGACGAGGTGGGCATCAAGGTGGTCAGTTGCTCCATGGGCGACCCCATGAGCCACTGCACTCCGGCCAAGGTCGAAGAGAGCATTACCCGGGTGAAGGAACGCTGGCCGGAGATTAACCATTTCCGGTTGCACCTGCATAACGGCCGCAACATGGCCATCGCGTCGGCCTACGCCGCCCTGCGGTCCCTGGGCCCGGATGACACCGTGGAACTGGACGGCACTATTGGCGGGTACGGCGGATGCCCATACTGCGGCAACGGCCGCGCCACCGGCATGGCCCCCACCGAAGACCTGCTCCACATGATGGAAGACATGGGTATCGAGACGGGCGTGGACATTGACAAGGTTATTGACTGCGTGTGGATGGCTGAGCGCATCATGGGACGGGAACTGTTTGGGCACGTTTCCAAGGCTGGCCCTCGCCCCAAGCGGGTGGAGCAGCTCTACGACATGAACATGCCCTTTGTTGAGACACTGGAACAGGCCCGCCACTTCAAGGAGGGGCCCAGCGTTTACGAAGGCGGCATTTACCCCTACCGCGAGCCCATCGCCAGCCCCTACCGAGAAAGGGTGGAAAAGGGCCTCCCCGCCTTCGACTCCGCCGACGGCGAGTTCCCCTGGAAGCAGGACTGGTTCCCGGCAAAGGAGAGCTAGGCCCAGGCGCCGGCTCACGCTATCCCGCCCTGCGCCGACCTCTTTCGGCAAGCAACGCCGGCGAGGTTCAAGAGTGTAGCGTTACTGTCTTTAGTGTATAATGGGGTTGAAACTTAACGGGAGGATGCGACGATGGCAAAACAGAAAGAGCAAATCACCATGTCACGCGCATTCCTGGAAGGCTTGGCCCGAATTTTTGACCCCTTCTCCAGTCTTGATTCCGGCCCTTACAGCGGCCCCCGGAAGAAAACGGATACGGAGATGCTTCGATCCGACTGGAATGCCATCGGGCGGGATATGCAAAAGGCGTTTGATAGTATGGGCCAGAAGGACAAGGAAAACGCTGTCCGGTAAGGGCTACAACAATGGCAACTGGCGATAGCCCAATAGAACCTGCCTCAAATTATCAGCCTGCCAATCGGCAGGCTGATGTTGTTCCTGATTACCATCAATCGGTAACTATTACCAGGACCTGGGAAGGGCCTTTGCCAGACCCAGAATCCCTGGCGCATTACGAACAAGTAGTGCCAGGAGCAGGTGAGCGAATTCTCACCGTCTTTGAGGGGCAAGTCGCTCATCGTCATAGCATGGAGTTGAAGAATTCCCGCCGCCGGGATTGGGGATTGGTCCTCGCCTTTGTAGTGGTTGTCATTTTGATTGCTGTCGGCGCCTAGCTGATTTATCTGGGCCATGACTGGGCCGGAGCCGCCGTAATTGCCATTGACGTAGTTGGACTGGCGGCGGTTTTCATTACAGGGGGCATCAGATGGCGCCAGGCTTCGAGGTCAGCTGACAGAGATGACAATATTTACGATTAGCCAAGTCTTGTGATCGCAAGAAATTGTTGAATTTCAACGCAACCAGAATTTCGCTCGCCAGGAGACAAGACCATGACAACCAACCCCACAGACCCCAACCAGATCAGGCTTACCGGTGAAAATTCCTTTATCCGCCTTTCCCAGGACGAAGGCTCCACCCAATCTACCCGCACCAGCCACTGGCGCATTCTACTTTCGCCGGCCGGGCCGGGTCATGTGCTGTTCATGAAAAGCGATCAGGCGGACGATGAGGTGCGAATTTACGCCGACAATATTGCTTTGGCCCGCTGGCTTCAGGAAGAGATTGAATGCCTCCTTTTCCCGGAATTTGCCGACCAGGACATTCCGGTCACGGAAGCTGAGTTTACCAAGTCTGGCGACGTGCGCTCCTTCTGGACCGAGAAGGTCCTGACCGATGACGACGAGATTCTGCTGACGTGGTACGACTTCCTGGAGCCCTACATGCTGCGCGTGGAAGCCGGCAGCGCGCCAGGCCGGCCGCATGGGGTTTACAGTTGCTTCATACCCTCCCGCCGCGCCCAACTGACTATCAACGGCCAGGTTGTGGATGGAGAACCGACGCTGGAAATGAGAGGAGACAAGCAGAGCAGCAGCGCCTGCCTGGCCTGGTCGGAGACCTGGGTTCGCCCTTAGGGGCTTGGGCCTCAGCTATTTTCAATAGCCCCGATAGATTCCCTGAGAATCCCGTGAATAAGTCCCTCCCCTCTTGATGGAGAAGGGTCGAGATAGGGGAGGACAGCTTGCGAAAGACCATTTCTCCCTCACCCTGACCCTACCGCCTCAGGTCCGCCTGAGGCGGATGCCGCTCCCACCAGGGGAGAGTGGACTTATTCAGACCTTCCCTAAGACTTCTTGAGAGGTAACAACATGGCCGAGCAGCAACTTTCGGGAGACGCTTCCGGGTTGGAGCTTTTCCCCCAGTTCCGGCGGGAGATCTACGAAATGTACCAGTTGGAGCTTGCGGGCCTGACTGACGAACAGCTCGACTTTCAGTCCGACCGTTGGGGCTGGAGCGAGTGGAGTATCCGCCGCAACGTAAGCCACGTTGCCTCCGGCGATTTTCGCTGGCTGCTGCAGCGGTGGGGCGAAGACCTCTTTACCGACGGACTGCCGGAGATAGACGACTGGGACGGTATAATTGACTCACCCTACGACCGCCGGCTGGACGAGACCAAGTACTGGGAACTGGACTCCATAATGGCCGTTCTTCGCAAGAGCATGGAATTCTGTTGCTGGGTACTGGAGGCCGAGACGGTGGACTCGATGCGCAGCAAGGAAACTACGGCCACGGTGGGCGGTCAGCTTCACTGGCTTCAGGCGCACCCCAACGGGGTTCGCGAGGACCCGGACAATCCTCCCCAGGGTTTTGTCACCCTGGAGGCCACTTTCCGGCATCGGTACTACGAATACTTGACCCACCTTTACAATATCCAGCGGCTCAAGAAAGCCCAGGGAATGGAGGCTGTGGTTGACATACCTTTTGTGGGCTACCACGCTTTGCCAGACTGGGACCGCAGTGAACCGTAGCGAACCGTAGCTTCGAGCCCGGGATTTCCCTGCTCCTGCTACCGCCAGGCTCGCGTGGCGGCTCTAAATGCGCTAGACCCCGCGAAGCCTTTCTCTGGCCAGGGCGAGACCCCAAACCGAACAGGCGCCGCCTTCCTTAAGCGCCAAGGCGCAGGCGTTCAGGGTGCTGCCGGTGGTGCAGACATCGTCCACCAGGATGATGCCCTGGCCTGATATATCTCTCCGGCACTTGAAGGCTTCCCTGATATTGTCCCTGCGCTGTTGCCTGCTTGCGGAAAATGCCTGGGCCGGAGAATGGCGAGTCCTGGCAAGCAGGTTGCTTTCTACCGGTATTCCCGTTGCTTTTGCCAGTTCCCGGGCCAACAGGTTTGACTGGTTGTAACCTCGCTCCCGCAGCTTCTTCCGATGCAGGGGTACGGGCGCCAGTACGGCCCCAGGCAAAGGATTTTCGTTCAGGTATTGGGCCAGCGCCGAAGCCAGCGCCGGCGCCGCAACCCGGAAATTGCGGTACTTGAAGCTATGGACTGCCTCCCGCACCAGCCCATCCATCAGGTATGGCGCCCTTATGCCCTGTATGGCCAGCGCCTCGGAATTTTGCAGTTCCTTGCAGCTTCTGCAGACGCCGTGCATCCCCGGGTCGGCGCAGATGTCGCAAAAGGGAAGTTCCAGCTTCGGGAACGACCCAAGACAGTCCGGACATAGATATTTGCTGCCTCTTCCGCATCCCGGGCAGTGGATGGGAAGGACAACCTCCACAAGAGAGTTGAACAGTCTGGATGCGTAGGGCAGCAGATTAGTGGTCATATTGAGTAGTGGGGATTTTGGGGAGAATCTTGTAGCGCGTCCTCTGCGAATGCGCCCGATATTCTAAATTACAGATGGTGGCCGGCCCAGGTCTCGAGGATGCCTGAGTCGCCGGGGAAGGCCATAGGCGGCAAGGAATCGAGGGCGAAAAAGCCAACGTCCAGGGTTTCGGGCCCCGAAACCAGTTGCCCGCCCCTTTCGATACCGTTAAAGGCTGCCACGATAACCGGCCGCCCTGGCTCGGAGAAGAGGCCCACCAGTCCATCAACGTCTACAATCAGACCGGTCTCTTCCAGCACCTCTCGCTTGGCAGCTTCTTCCACCACCTCGCCCCGGTCAACGTAGCCGCCGGGCACGCTCCAGAGGCCGTAACCGGGCTGATTGGCCCGGCGCACCAGCAACACCTTTTGTTGTCGAGCAAGTATGGTGACGGCGGCCACCTTGGGGTCATAGTAGACCACCCGCCCGCAAGCCGGGCAGACGGGGCGAATGGCGCCATTCTCTTCTTTTAACTCCAGCGGCGTAGCGCAGCCGGCGCAGTATTTATCCCGGTCCAGCATGCTTCTCTAGCCCGTTCCCCGCTCGGGGGAAAGACCCGCCAGCGTCAAAACTTCCTCCCGCATGGGCATGGAGTCCTGCGCTCCGCTCCTGGTGACCGACAGGGCTCCGGCTGCTGAGGCTACCCGGACTGCCCGGTCCAGGGACATTCCTTCAGCCAGGGCCACAGCCAGGGCACCGTTGAAGGCATCTCCTGCCCCGACAGAGTCAACGGCCCCCACGGAATGGGCGGGCACGAAGTCGCTGTCTACCGGTGTGGCAAAGTAAGCACCCTGGGGGCCCAGGGTCACTATCACGGTTTCAATGCCCCGTTCCATCAGGACTTTGGCCGCCTCTGCCGCAGATTCACGGTCATTTACCGGAAACCCGGCAAGGGCTTGGGCATCCGTCTCGTTAGGCGTAATGATGTCAACGCAGGAATAGAAGGCCTCCGGCAGTTGCCGAACCGGAGAAGGGTCAAGTATCACCCGCACCCCTTTGGCCCTGGCCTCCTGGGCCACCTGCAACGAAAGCTCAACCGAAACTTCCAGCTGCAGCAGCAGGGTCGAAGCACCATCCAGAAGTCCGGTCACCTTGGCGGCCTCTACATGGCCGCAGGTATCGTTGGCGCCCAAAACCTGGATTATCTGGTTCTGAGCGGATTCGTCAATGGAAATAATGGCGAGGCCGGTGCTGGTTGCCTCCTGAACGCCTACATGGGAAACATCCACGCCGGAATTCACCAAAGTGCCCAGTGCCTGGGAGGCAAAAACGTCATCACCTACTCGTCCCACCATTGCCACGTTGCCGCCCATGCGACCGGCCGCCACTGCCTGGTTGGCCCCCTTTCCTCCGCCATAAGTGAGGAATCGGTTGCCCACTACCGTTTCGCCGGCGGCGGGAAACCTGCTGGTAAGGGTTACCAGATCCATGTTTATGCCGCCCAGGACGACAATCAGTGAGGGTGTTTGGCCGGTTGACATAGCTCTCAGATATTAGCCGGAATTGGCCCAACCTGTCATCCCCATACCCACTGACCAACGGGACATAGCCAGGACCAGGGGCTGCTCCCTTTTCTCCGCCTCCTTGGCATTTCAAAGTGTTTCACCCAGACGGTGCGAGGCTCGACAATTCCGTAGAGAACGATTCATGGAGGCCTCAGCGTACTTCATGCGCAGGCCAGAAGCGTGCTTCCTTAACGTGTCATTGGCCGTGCTATAATTCCGGCGGGAATTGGCCGGGGTTTCCGGCATTTCCAGATTATGCTCTTGAACCAAATTCCTTTTCGCAGGTGAAAATTCGTTCATGGCCGCGGCACTGGAAAACATCAAGGTAGTTGACCTGACCCGAACCCTTGCAGGTCCCTTTTGCACCATGATGCTGGGGGACATGGGCGCCGACATCATCAAGATTGAGGAACCGCAGCGGGGAGACGAGACCCGGTCGTGGACCCCCTTCTGGAACGGGGAAAGCACCCAGTTCGTGTCCTTTAACCGAAACAAGCGCAGCCTCAGCCTGAACCTCCGGGAAGAGGAGGGCCTGGAGATTGTCCGGAAGCTGGCTGCCAATGCCGATGTGATGATTGAAAGTTTTCGGGCCGGCGCCCTGGAACGAATGGGGCTGGGTTACGAGGCCATCAGCAGCATCAATCCCGGCATTGTTTACTGCTCAATTTCGGGCTACGGGCGGACCGGCCCCATGGCCGAAAAGCCCGGATATGATCTGATAATTCAGGCCTACAGCGGTCTCATGGATCTCACCGGAGAGCCCGACGGGATGCCCCAGCGGGTTGGGTTCTCCCTGGTTGATTTGTTTACCGGAATGATGGCCTTCGGGTCGCTGGTAACCGCTCTCTACCACAAGAAGGAAACCGGGCAGGGACAGAGAGTCGAGGCGGCCCTGCTGGATGGCCAGGTTGCCGCCCTCAGCTACCACGCCACCGCCTACATGGCCACCGGAGTAGTTCCCCAGCGCATGGGGTCGGGGCACCCCAGCCTGGTTCCCTACCAGAGCTTTCGGGCCTCCGACGGCAACTTCATAGTGGGAGTAGCCAACCAGGGCCTATGGGAACGGTTTTGCGCCGGAATCGGGCGCCCGGATTTGCTCGAGGACCCCAGGTTCAAGACCAACGATGACCGGGTGGTCCACCGCGCCGAGTGCGTTGAGACCCTGAACGAGATATTCAGGACCAGGACCATGCGGGAGTGGGTGGAAATCATCGAGCAGGCCGGCGTCCCCTGCGGCCCCATCAACCGGGTGGACGACGTGGTCAACGACCCCCAGGTCAATGCCCGGAACATGATCGCCGATCTGGTTCACCCCAACGTGCCCGAATTGCGGATACCCAACTCGCCGCTGAAACTGGCAGAGACCCCGGCCTCCATCCGGCGTCCTTCCCCCCTGCTGGGTCAGCACAACGAGGAAGTGCTGGGGGAACTGGGTTACTCTGCTGAGGACATAAACGGTCTGCAAGAGAGGGGGGTGATTGGCAAGGCACAGAAACCGGCGGCGACCGAGTAAAGTCCTGGAGGAATTTTCTTAATGAGCGGCAGAAGGCCAGTCAGGCTGGTACACACTTCGGACATCCATCTTGGTGTGGACTGGCGGGACGGCCTGTCAGAGAGAGCTTTCTCCAGGGTGATTGACAGTGTGAGCCAACTGGACGCCGATGTCTTGCTGGTTGTTGGCGATGTCTTCGACCATGCCCGGGTACCTGACCGGGCCCTGGAGTTCTACGTTGAGCAGATTGGACGGGTGGATTGCCCCGTAGTAACTCTGCCGGGCAACCACGACCTCTACCACCAGGACACCCTCTACCGGAGAGCGCCCTTCGACTCCGCTCCGCCAAACTTTTATCTCATCACCGGATTGGAAGGGCATTCCATTGCGCTACCCGATTTGGAAGTAGATGTGTGGGGCCGGGCGATGTTTCAGCACACTCCGGACTTCAAGCCTCTGGCCGGGATGCCGCGGGCCGGCGATGGCCGTTGGCTGGTAGCCTTGGCCCACGGTCATTTTCATTTTCCGGAGGACCAGGACCTGCGTTCTTCACCCATCCTGCCCGCGGAAGTTGCCGGGGCTCCGTGTCACTACCTGGCGTTGGGCCATTGGGAGCGACACGTTGACGTGTCCCAGGGAGACACGGTGGCGTACTACTCCGGGTCGCCTCTGGGCGCTTCACCGGACGACAGCCACATATCCGTGAACCTGGTGGACATGGACCCACTGCGGGGGGTTAGCGTCAGGCAGGTTATTCTGGACATTGACGAAACACCGGATGCCGGCGGAGTCGCGGCAGCCACTACAGTAATGGGAGGCGCGTGATGCAGCACCTGAGCAGGGAAAAGCGAATCTACTACCTGGACCCCGAAGGTGAACCCGCCATAACCATTGAGTCCGGTGAAGACCTGATGGTGGAAACGTGGGACGCTTTCGAAGGAATACGGGACCCGAAGATTCTCGATGCCAAGGCCCTGAAGGGCCCGGCTACCGGACCAATCTATGTGAACGGGGCGGAGCCGGGAGACGCCCTTAAGGTGGAATTTCTCAAGATTACGCCCAAGGAGGGTCCCGCCCACATGGTTATGCCCGGCCGTGGATTCCTGGAGGAGGAATTTACGGAGGGATATCCGACGGTTATGACCATCGAGGGTGACCGGATTGTCCTGCCCAGCGGCGTCAAGCTGAAGATGATGCCTTCCATGGGCCTGGTTGCCACAACACCCACCTACGTCCAGAACACCGCCAGCGACAGCGGCCCTTACGGCGGCGATATTGACATGAAGGAACTGGTCGAGGGCAGTACCATCTACATGCCGGTATTCGTTGACGGCGGCATGCTGGCCCTGGGCGATTGCCATGCCCTGGTGGGAGACGGCGCCGTCGCCGGCACCGGCGCGGAATGTTCCTCCGACACCCACATTCGCGTCACTGTCGAGAAAGGAATGAACATCGCCAGTCCCCGGGCCATGACCCCGGAGCACTTCGTGGTGCTGTCCTATGGGGAGGAACTGGCTCCGGCCATGAAGCAGGCGGTCAGGGAAATGGTTGATTTCCTGGTAAGCGAAAAGGGTCTGAAGCCCTACGACGCTTATACCCTGTGCAGCCTGGCCGGCGACGTTCGGGTCTCCCGCACCTTCCGCCCCATCAGCCCGGTCAAGATGATGCTTTCCCGCCAGGCGTTGGAGCAGCTTTAGGAGGTCACGGCGAGATTGATGTAGCGTTTGGCAGGGTTCCGTCTCAGGGACTGCTGTTGTCATCAGAGGGCGGTCATCGGACGGCCCTTGCCTTTACCTCCAGGCACGGAGTCGGGGGTCTGTGCGTTAAGCAACAAAGGTGAATACCCTTTTTGCATCAGCGATTTACATAACTGAGAATCCCCCATCCACCGTAATCACCGCCCCGGTCACGTAGTCCGATGCCCGGCTGGACAGGAAAACCACCGTCCCCTGCAGTTCGTCCACCTCACCCCACCGGCCCATGGGAATGCGGTTGCTAATCATCTGGTAGCGTTCGGGCTGGTTCACGGGTATGTCCGAGGTCAGCGTGGTCATGAACCAGCCGGGAAGGATGGCATTGGACTGAATGTTGTCCTTCGCCCATGCCACCGCCAGGCTCTTGGCCAATTGCACTACGCCGCCCTTGCTGGCCGAGTAGGGCGCGCCGCTTCCGCCGCCGCCGAAAATGGAATACATGGACCCGATTCCGATGATCTTGCCGCCGCCCTGGTTCTTCATGTGGGGATAAACCTCCCGCGCCGCCAGGAACGCTGAACGCAGGTTAACGTCCAGCACCAGGTCCCATTCTTCGGTGGAAGTCTGGTCGGGAGTCTTGCGGACCACCGTTCCTGCGTTGTTTACCAGGATGTCCACTCTGCCAAAAGCGTCCACCGTGTCTGATACCATTTTCCTGATGTCTTCCTCCCGGGTAACATCGGTTGCCATTCCCCGGGCCTGGACTCCCAGGGCCTCAAGTTCGGTCACCGCGGCCGCCGTTTTTTCGGCGTCGCGGGCCGCCACAACGATGTTTGCGCCGGCGGCGGCCAGCCCCCCGGCCATAC
>VXOH01000132.1 GCA_009840135.1 Chloroflexota bacterium
AGAGATCAACTCGACTCCAACGAAACGGCCTTGATCCAGACCAAGCACAAGACCCCCTTCGACCGGCTGCGCCACCCCAACCGCCTCAACGCCAAGCTGGGAGGACTGGTGGCCGTGGTGGGCATTGCCGATGCCGCCCCGTCCAGGCAGGCCTACGAAGTATTCGACGAGATCTGCGCCCAGATCGACGTTGAGATTGCCCGGCTGCGGGAGCTGTGCCAAGGCGAGGCGGCCTCCTTCAACCAACTGGCCCGCGACGCGGGATTTGTGGCACTTGAAATCGAGTAAGGAACCGCCTGTCGGAAAAAGGATACGAAAAAAAAAGATATCCACGAAGGACCACGAAGAACGACGAAGGGCCACGAAGAAAGAACAATCAGGAAGACACTGGGGGCGGGTTGATTCCCTGACGGGGCAGGAAGGGATGGGCGGCCACCTGGCCCTGGAAGGTTTGGGCCCAGCGCCCCGGAATGGCCAGACCGCAGCTCGGACAGTTCCCCTGCGGCGTCAGGTGGTACCCCAGGATCAGGTAGCCGAACCGCTCGATCAGCAGGGTCCGGCAATCCGGGCAGCGGGTGTTCTCCAGATCCCCCACCCGGCCCGGCCGGTTGCCGGCATAGACGTAGCGCAATCCCTCCTGCCGGCCGATCTCGGCCGCCGCCATCAGCATCTCGGCGCTGGTATTGTCGGGATCGGTCATCTTGTAGTCCTGGTGAAAGGCGGTCACGTGCCAGGGAATGTCTGGAGACACGCCCGCCAGGAAGGCCGCCAGCCGCCGGACTTCATCCTCTGAATCGTTGAAGCCGGGAATCAGCAGCGTCACGATTTCCAGCCAGAATCCCTGCCGGTACAGGCTGGAGATGGTGTCCAGGATCGGCTGCAGCCGCCCCCCCAGTCTGCGGTACTGGCGATCGCGGAAACTCTTCAGATCCACCTTGTAGAGGTCCACCCAGGGTTTCAGGTACTCCAGCACCTCCGGAGTGCCGTTGCCGTTGGAGACGAACCCGGTGGTCAGGCCTTCCTTGCGGGCCTCTCTGAACACCGCCACAGCCCACTCGCTGGTGATCAACGGCTCGTTGTAGGTGCTTACGATCACCCGGGCCCGCTGCCTGACGGCCGCCCGGGCCAGCGCCTGCGGCGTGGCTCTGCGCGAGGGCGCCACCGCCGCCGGGTCCCTCAGGGCCTGGGAGGTCACCCAGTTCTGACAGTAGGCGCAGTGCAAGTCGCAGCCCAGCATGCCGAAGCTGTAGGCCAGCGCCCCGGGGTAGGCGTGGAAGAAGGGCTTCTTTTCGATTGGGTCGCACTGCACCCCTCCGGTGTATCCCCAGGGAACCATCAACTTGCCGCCCCGGTTGAAGCGAACCCGGCAGACACCCGGGCGGCCTTCGGGAATGGGGCAACAGTGCCCGCAGGCGTAGCAGCGGATGCGCTTGTCGTCCAGCCGTTCCCAGAGCTCACCCTCCTTCACCTTCTGCTTCAGGATGTTCTGCAGGGTTGACATGTTGCGCGACCGCGACTTCAGGGGACGTCCGGAAAGGTTCGGCTTCGGCAGCGGCTGACGACACCACTGCCGCTGACAGAAATTGTACTCCCGCACCGGGCGGCGGGCGACCGAAACCTGCGCATCTCCGCCAAGCGCACGGCCCGGTCATGCCGGCGACGTGATGGGGTTCACAGTACAAGCGCAGCAGGCCTTTTCGACTGTATAGTAGAGGGAATGTCCCCGCGGCGTCATTGACAAGCTCCGAGTACAGTTCCAGGAATCCGGGCCGCAAGGCATATAAATGGGACAGTATTCACTGAAACGGCTGAAATATTACCGAGAACAGGGGAGACCATCCGTGTTTCAGCGGATTTTGAACCCATTACAGGGGCCATGGTCCGAGTGAAGACCACGGCAGGATTCCACGGCGCAGACTCCCGTGAGGTGTTCGTATGCGAGCTCGACTGATTCTCATCATGGCTCTGCTGCTGGTGGCACCCGCGTCGGTCCTCGGCGAGAAGACACTAAAATTCGCCGTGATCGGCGACAGCGGCACGGGCGGCGACCACCAGAAGCTGATCGCCGGCCAGATGCTGGCCTTCCACCGGAACCTTTCCTGGAAGTTCATTCTCATGTTGGGAGACAACGTTTACGAGGATGGAGACCCAAAACACTTCGACAAGAAGTTCAAAGACATTTACAGGAAACTCAACGTCCCATTTCATGCGACCCTCGGCAACCACGATCGGAGGACGGCCCGGGGCCGGCTGCAAGTTGAGGATGATGCATTCGGCTACGTGGGTAAACAGGACGAGTATGAGTTTCATGAGGGGCCCCAAATCGACGGAAAGCGACTGGCGCGCTTCATCTGTTTGAACTCGGGTGCCTGGAATGAACAGGAGGATTTGTCCAGGCGGGAGAAGTCCCTTGACAAGAGGCTTTCGAAATCACCGGACTATCATTGGAACTTCGTGTACTTTCACCATCCGATTTACTCATTTGCTCATTCCAAGTCCCCGCTCGGATTGCTGATTGGCCGTTGGGGACACGGATCAAGCAGGAAATTACGGAAAGTCTGGGAGCAACGATTCATAGACGGAGGGATAGACAT
>VXOH01000005.1 GCA_009840135.1 Chloroflexota bacterium
GAAGGGCGCCCACCAGGGGCGCCCCTACCTATTTTCCGAATTGGGCGGGTAAGGGCGGGGTTGAAACCCGCCCCTACGGTTGCCAGGGTTGAATTACCGCTGGCGGACCCACTTGTCCACGCTGCGGTCAATGGTAAGGCCGAGATAAATATCGCCCTTGGAGTCCACCCACATGCCGTGGGCGTGGCGGATGGCCCAGCGAGTGATCAGGGTGCCGTCGGGCTCCCAGATACTCACATGGGGAATGTCGTCCACTTCCTGCTCCACGATATAGAAGATGCCGTCGCTGTCCCGGGAAATGTCGTCCGGGCCGCCCATGCCGCTGGTCCACTCCGTGATGTACTCACCGTCGGGAGTGAAAATCTGGACCCGGCGGTTGGCCCTGTCGCAGACGTAAACCTTGCCGTCCGGGTCCACAAGGCAACTGTGGGGCAGATGGAAATGACCCGGTTCGGTCTTTCCCGGCTGGCCCCAGGAAGCAATCAACTGGCCGTCGGCGGTAAAGCGGTGCATGCGGGCATTGCGGTAGCCGTCGGAGATGTAAATGTCCCCGGAAGGGCTGGGCACCATTTCGGTGGGATAGTTGAAGGGGCCCGCCGCGCGAGGCACGAAGTCGCCGGGTGTTTCGCATCCCGTGTCCGAGTGGACGCCTCGCTCGCCAATGACCTGCAGCGGTTTGCCGTCCAGGGTGAACTTCACCGCCACCTGGTCGGACCGGTCGGTAATGTAAACGAAGTCGTCAACGATGGTAATTCCGTGAGGGTCGGCAATGGCGCCGATGCCCCAGCAGTTAAGGTAGTTGCCGTCGGAGTCAAAGACCATTACCGGCGGGTCCTGCCGCTGGAACACATAAACCCGGTCCTGCGAGTCGGTGGCAACCGCGCTCACGATGCCCAGGGATTCCCCTGCGGGCAATTTGGGCCAGTCCTGAATAAGCTCATAGGTATATTTGCCGGTGCCGGCAGTAGTCATACTGGTGCTACCCCCTTGAGTGAGTGTAAACAAGCTGCGAATTGAGCTCGTTGAAGTATGAGCGGAAGTGTAAGTCGGCCCCCGGTCGGTGTCAAACCGGAACCCGGCTCAAATTCACCCGAAGAAACCCGAGCTTATGGCGTCGCTGATGGTATCGGCCACCAGCTCCGGCCTCTGGACCGGCACGTCGTGGATGCTGTCTTCCAGCCAAACGACCTTGACTTGCGGCAGCAGTTGCTGAGCTTTTGCCACCGACTCCTGGCGCCGGAAGGTGCGTTCCGCCACTGAATCGTCGTTGGCCATGCGGGCCGGCATCATTAGGGTCGGACAGGGAACCTGTGGATACAACCGGGAAGGGTGGTGGTCCCAAAGGGCGTCTATGATGCGCAGGTGGTTCTCCCGGCTGAGGCGGGTCCGCACCGTACCATCCTCCAACACCTCAAAGTTGGACATCAACACCTGGTCAAACTCCAAGGGCAGCGGGAAGGGCCTCACCCGATTCCCGAACCTTTCCCTCAATGCTATGGAGGTCATCCCGGCAAAGACAGGGGGAGCCATGTCTTCCCGGGCTTTTTCCAGGGTCATGCCGGGGCGGGCAGAGGGTTCGATCATGCCGCCGTCCACAAAGCAAATGCCGCTGGCCACATGGGGAAAAGCCACCGCGAATTCCAGGGCCACGTCCGCACCCCAGGAATGACCGACAACCACCGGTTTTTCCAGGTTTCTCTTCTCGATAACCCCCATCAGGTCCCTGGCTACGGTGGAAAAGTCGTATCCCGTATCAGGCTTGTCGCTGAGGCCGTGACCCCGCTGATCCAGGGCAATCACGGAGAAATTTTCGGCCAACCTTGGAGCCACCAGGTCCCAGATATGGCAGGAAGAAGCCAGACCATGCAGCAGCACGACGGGACGGCCGCTCCCGCCCCAGTCCCGGAAGTGCAGGTTAATGCTGTTGGTCGAGAAATACCCGTCAATTGCCGCCTGTACCATCCTGCCCCCTGTTAACCGGTTCATGAATGCAAGAACGCTCCGCCCCGCGGAGCCAAGAACAAAGGGATGTTAACGCCGCCGATGGGGATTGACAACCTGGGCGGAACGAGGAGCGGGACAAGGCCGGCTCAGGGCGCCTCATTGACGGTGGGACGGCCTGGTACAGGTTCGGAGTTTAACGCCGGCACGGGAACGACGGTTTAGGGAGTGTCGTCAAATCGCTCCATCATTACGTTGCAAACATGAACCTTGACTTCAGCCACCGAGGTTCCCGCCTTCGCGGGAACGACGAACACGTACCATTGGAGGCGTCTGCCCTCTGTTTGACGACAGGCCCTAAACGGCCAGGCTGAAATGCGACAGCAAAGCGGCGGGATTGCAATTCAGGTTGGATTTGGTGGAGGCGGAGGGCAGCCACAAGGGCTGCCCCTACCGTTTCGGCCCTCAATCCACTTGGGGAACCTCTGAATACGTCACCGGTGTCCCTGATCTGAGAGGAACTCTTTACGTTGGGGTAGGGGCGATTCGCGAATAGCCCCTACGAATTGAAGCCAACACCCCCAAAATATAAATAAACCACCAAACACCAAAAGAACCCAAACAGTAAAACAAAAAACACCACCCCCGAA
>VXOH01000042.1:0-15038 GCA_009840135.1 Chloroflexota bacterium
TGGGTACGGCCTTTGCTCCGCCCACCTACAGTTCAATATACAAGGATGGGGGTGAAAACCGCCCCCCACACCACCCCAACAGAAAGCTAACACCCACCGGGAGAAGAAAACCTATGCCCGCCCAACGAACCTTTGGAATGGACCACCCCCACCACGAATGGTCTCCCATCGTCAGCCGCCCACCCCTGAAGTGGCCCGGCGATGCCCCGGTTGCCCTCTGCGTGGTAATTCCCCTGGAACACATGGAATGGCAGGCCCCGTCCGGCAGTTTTCAGGTTGCCCGCCTGTCCGGCGGCTCCACGCCCCGTGAATTTCCCGACTATGCCAGGCTGTCCCACCGGGAGTACGGTCACCGCGTTGGAATATTTCGCCTGCTGGACGTGCTGGAAAAGTACGGCATCCGCGCCACCATCGCCATGGACGCCCTCACCGCCGAGCACTATCCCTTCCTGGTGGAACACTGCCTTGGGCGCGGCTGTGAAATCATCGGCCACGGCATTTCGGTCAGCCGAATGATTACCAGCAATATGTCCGAGGAGGACGAGCGGGAATACATCCGTTCCTCCCTTGATGCCTTGACCAGGGCCACCGGCTCTTCGCCCCGGGGCTGGTTCGGCCCCGAATATGGCGAGTCCGACCGCACGCCCCAGCTTCTGGCCGACGCCGGCCTTGGTTACGTCTGTGATTGGGCCAACGACGAACAGCCCTACCCCATGACCACCGGAGCTAACCCGTTCTTCGCCCTTCCCCTGATGTACGAGCTGGACGACGTGGTATCTATTTCGCACAAGCTGATGCCCGTATTCGAGTATGAGGAGATGCTGAAAGAGAGTTTTGACGTGCTTCGTGAAGACGGCGCCGCCACGGGCCGCCTGATGGCCGTCAACTGGCATCCCTGGTGCGTGGGCCAGCCCTTCCGCATTGGTTCCATTGACCGGGCGCTGGCCCACATCATGGGCGCCGGCAGCGTCTGGGCCGCCACCGGCTCGGAGATTATTGATTGGTACCAGCAGCAGACCGGCTGAGGGGGGCAAGGTAATCACCTTCTCGCTCGGGGAAAAACCCGTCGTTCCCGCGCAGGCGGGAACCTCGAACCCGTAAGGTCAAGTATAATTCCCGTCGTTGGAGGTAAGAATGCCATCCTCTTTGATTCGCGGCAAATACCTCATCAGTCCCACGGGAACCGGAGACACCACGGTCCTGTCCGACGTCGCCATTTACCAGAAGGACGGGGTAATCACGGAAGTTGGTCCCTGGCAGGACCTGCGCTCCAGGCATCAGCCCGACGAGGAACTGGGCGGCCCCGACTTCGCCATCATCCCCGGGCTGGTCAACTCCCACCACCACGGCCGGGGCGTGACCACCCTGCAGATGGGCACCTGCGACGATTGCCTGGAGCTGTGGATTCTCGATGGCTGGGGCCGCCGCCCCTACGACCACTACCTGATGACCCTCTACACCGCCCTGATTATGCTGGAGTCGGGCACTACCACGGTAATGTACAACCACCCGCAAACGGCTACTGCCACCCTGAAAGAGGATGTGGACGCGGTCCTGCGGGGCTTTCTTGACGCTGGAATGAGGGTGGCCTTCTCCAGCTACTTTCGCAACCAGAACCGGGTGGTTTACGCCGCCGACCAGGAGTTCCTGTCCGGCCTCCCCGCCGATCTGGCCGAGGGAATCAACCGCCACTTGGCCGCCACCGACATGACCGACGACGAATATTTCGCCTTTTTTGAGGAGACCTACCGGCAATACAACGGCCAGGCGTCGGGCCAGGGCTCGGACCAGCTATCGGACAAGGTTCGGGTGCTCCTCAGCCCCAGCAACGTCCAATGGAACACCGACGAGTTTCTGCAGCGCACCCGCGAAACGGCCTTGCGGTACAACACCCCCATCCACATGCACCTGGTGGAAAGCAACTACCAGAAAGCCTTCGGAATGCGGACCTGGGGCAAAACGCCCGTTGAGCATCTGCAGGACCTGGAATTCCTGGGGCCCGGACTTTCCTGCGCCCATGCCGTCTGGCTGACCGAGCGCGACATTGACCTGCTGGCCGGGGCCGGGGCCACCGTGTGCCACAATGCCAGTTCCAACCTGCGCCTGAAGAACGGCATTGCTCCCGTCAACCCCATGCTGGCCCGGGGCCTGAACGTGGCCATGGGTACCGACAGCACCGCCATTAACGACGATGACGACCTGCTCCAGGAAATGCGCCTGGTAAGTAAGCTGCACCGCCAGCCCGGCATCGGCGCTCCGGCCATCACCTCCGGGCAGGTCCTGGCCATGGCCACCGCCAACGCCGCCTCTCCCACCGGCTTTACCGGCGAAATCGGCGTCCTGGAAGCGGGACGCCGGGCCGACATGCTGCTGGTCCGGCTTTCCGACCTGGAAGACCCTTACCTGGATGCGGACCTGCCGCCCCTGGAGGTCGTGCTCGGCCGGGCCAGGGCGCATGATGTTGCGTCAGTGATAGTTAATGGGGAAGTCCTCACCCGCGATGGAGTTCACCAGCGGGTCAACAAGGACGAAGTTCGTCGCGAACTGCGGGAACAGCTTTCCCGTCCCCTGGAGCAGCAAACCATGGAGACCCGCAGCATGGCCGCCCGCCTCCGACCCTACGCCGAATCCTTCTACCGCTCCTGGGCCGACGATTCTGGTGGGCCGCCCACCGGAATCCCCCACTACGTTTACAACAGCCGCACGTAAAATTCTTCCTATTGCCTTTCAACAAAAACAAAGGGGCGGGAACCGAATCCCGCCCCCTTCTTATCCAAGTTGACAGTGTGGCTGACCTACATATCTGTGTAGGGGCAGCCCTTGTGGCTGCCCTGGATACCTCGGTGCGACCAACTCACAGGGAACCCTGACAGCCCCTACTCCCAGGTAGCAAACCCCATGGCGCACCCCGTGCCCGCCGGCGAACGGTAACAGGGCACGTAGTCCACCACCTCCATGTCCAGGTGCTCGGTGGCCCCGGTAACCACTATCCAGTTGCGGATTTCGGAACTGCCCGAGTTGATCTTTTCCCTGGGCAGGGCCATCAGTTTCTCCACGCTCTTGGCCTGCATTCCGGCCAGGGCGGCCTGGTCCAGCTCTTCGTCCACCACGAAGTGGCTCAGTCCGCCGGACGCCAGGATTCCCACCCTGATATCCCTGGGCCATGACTCAATGGCATCCTTCAGTGCCTGGCCCAGGTTGTAGCAACGCTTGGGCGTGGGCTGGTTGGGCGGGTAGTAGGTGTTCAGCATAATTGGTACGGCGGGAATGATGCCCTCCGTCATCAGGCGATTGTAAACATAACCGAAGGCGTGGCCGATGCCGCCCTTTGCCCGGCCTCCCCGTTTCGGGTCCAGGAAGCTGGAGCGTCCCACGTCAAATTCAGCGTCCATCAGGCTCTCGATAATGTGGCGGCCCAGCGCCGAGTCCGTAGGGGCGTGCTGGTCCTCGGTGCTGTAGCCGATCAGGTGCTGTCCTCCCGTTGAGGGCCCCGCCTCGTGTCCGGCCACCTTCACCTGGTCGCCCCAGTAAACGCAGAATGCCGGCATGTTATCGTCCAGCAGGTATTCCTGCTGGTCGTCGCCCACCATCACCAGCACGTCCAGGTCGGCCTCATACAGCTTCCTGGACAGGTGGGCAATGGCCTTCTGGTTCTGCTGGTGCCGCCGCTCAAACTTCTCCGGCGTTATCTCCTTTGCAATGCGCGCCGTGTCGCAGCGGGCCAGCAGGTCTTCAAAGCTGGAGGTGATCCCATCCGTGCCTATCAACTCCAGGTGGCCCTTGTCCCGCTCACCGCGTCCCGCCCAACCCTCGGGCGGTGTGCTCAGTTGGGGGCTATGGGAAGATGCCAGCCCCAATACCAGGTTTGCCATATTCCTTGCTCCTTTGACCTCCCTTGTATTTGTAGGTTCGGCCACACCTCAAAACACCCCGGAGGCCATATTATCCTCTGCCGTTGCGCCGAAATAATTGGCGCCAACCACTTGTGGACGTGTTTACGCGATCCAGTTGGGCCAGCTCCTTCTCTTTCAACTTCATCAACTCTTCAATGGCGGGATGGCGTTCAACCTTGACCTCATCCCACCGGGCGCGCATTTGCTCCGCGTCATACCAGGCCTGGAAGTCCAGCAGTAGGCTCATCTTGAGTTCAAAGGCCTTTTCCAGCCGCAACGCCAAGTCCGGCGACAGCCGGCTTTTCCCTTCCACAAAGTCGGAAACTTCAGCCTCGGGCACCCCCAGGATTTCCGCAATTTGCGGTATATCCAACCCCAGCTCTTCAATAACCTCGGTCTGTACGAACAGCCCTGGGTGGCAAGGAGGCAGGTTCATTCTGCTGATCTTATATTCCATTAGTGGTAGTCCTCCAGATTCAGGCGGTAGATGTGGCTGCCCTGTTCTTCAAATGTCATGCGCCAGTTTCCCGAAATCGACACACTCCACTCATTCCTTCTATTGCCTGTCAGCCGATGCACGCGCCAGCCCGGCGGCGACCTGTCGGCGAACTCTGCGATATTCTCGGACTGTGCCAATGCGTTTAAAACAGTTTGAACTCGTACACGCAGTACTGGGTCAATTGATTGGGGATTGCCGTCTTCAATTAGTCGGCCCAACCCCCTGTGACGTACCGATACAATTATCATTTTTCCCTAAGGGGTGTCGACAAATTGAAGGCAAAAGCTTCCCGGCGTCCCTTTTTGTCGTTCCAGCGAAGGTGTCCGCCTGAGGCGGATCGCCCTCTGGAGTCAAGATAACGGCTAACTCAGGAAGGAAGGGACAATTTGTCCACACCCCCTAGTTTAAGGATTGGCAGGTTCCTTAGGCAATACCGATCGTCCTTACGCTCCTGACAAATTCCTGCTACTATGCCCTGAACTAAGGCTTCGGAGCACCCATGCGCGCCCTCAGCATTCGCCAGCCTTGGGCCTGGCTGGTGGTCAACGGCTACAAGAACATTGAAAACCGTACCTGGAGCACCAACTTTCGCGGCCGTGTTTACGTCCACGCCGGCCAGCGCATGGTGCCCGACGACTATCCCGAACAGCGGCAGTATCTCGCCAGCGCCGGTATCGTCATCCCCTCCACCCTGGACCGTGGCGCCATTGTCGGCGAAGTAACCATCACCGGCTGCATCTCGGCCAGCCAAAGCCCCTGGTTCTGCGGGCCCTATGGGTTTACCCTCGAAGATCCTGTGGCGTACGAAGCCCCCGTCCCCTGCCGGGGTCAACTGGGATTCTTCAAGGTGGATGAACTGCTCTTTAAGCGGTAGAATACCCATTGCCTATTGATAAAGGGGGCGAACTATGCAGCAGGGCGCCGCTCAACAGTCCAGGCCCATGATGACCATTCAGGAATCGGTAATTACTTGCCTGCGCAAGTACGCCGAATTCGGTGGAAGAGCCGCCCGTGCCGAATACTGGTGGTGGATTCTGGCTACCACCCTGGTGAGCACGGCTCTCAGCGCCATTGACAGTTTCGTCAGCGCCATTTCGGGGCTGTATGTGTATAGTCCCCTCAGTACTATTTTCGGATTGGCCGTTCTGCTCCCGGGCCTGGCGGTTACGGCCCGCCGCCTGCACGACATCGGGCGCAGCGGTTGGTGGCAGTTGCTCTGGGTCATTATTGGAATTATCGGCATTGTTCCGCTGGTGGTGGGCATTGTCGTGGGAGTCGTCGCGGCGTTTTCCGGGGGTGGCTCCTGGGAAAGCCTGGCCAAGCCGGCATTCTGGATTCCGGTCGCCGCAGGACTATTGGTCACATTCCTGATCTGGATCGGGTTGTTCATCTGGTGGTTGGTCTGGATGGTTAAGCAGGGGCAGCCTGGCGCGAACCACCACGGGCCCGATCCCCGGGCTTGGGACGTGGATGGAGGTGAGTCTGTAACTCCGGCCTAGCCGAAGCGTTTCTGAAGAACCGAACCCAAGACCGGCAAATGGCGACCATTGGTGTGTTTACAGAGAGTAGCAGCATGACAGCATCCCAGATTCCCCAGGCCCCTCCTTCCATGTCCTTCACTGGCGCCATTACCCAGTGTCTAAGGAAGTATGTGGAGTTCAACGGCAGGGCCACCCGCGCCGAATTTTGGTGGTGGGTCCTGGCTGTTGTAATTGTCAGCTTTGCCCTGAACGCTTTCAATGGCTTTATCAACGCATTGGTGGGCCAGTCTGCCTTTAGTATCTTGCCTGCCGTATTCTCCCTTGCCGTGCTGCTGCCCAACCTCGTCGTTACCTCCCGCCGTCTACACGACATCGGTAAAAGCGGCTGGTGGCTTTTGGTTTGGATTGTTGCCTCAGTCCTTGGGACAATTCCGCTGGGAATAGGCATAGCGGCTATGGTCATTGCCGTATGGAGCGGCGAATCCTGGTGGGGCCACCCGGACTTTTGGATGCCCCTGCTCTTTGGAGTTGCCGTCTCTTTCCTTGTCTGGATAGGGCTCTTTATTTGGTGGCTCCTCTGGATGGTCAGGCAGGGCCAACCCGGCGCCAACCGGTTCGGTCCGGACCCGCGCGCCTGAGCTGAACCTTCCGGTGTCCGGCGGCTCAACGTCCGGCCCGTTACTCCTGATTCTGATATGGAGACAAACTATGCCAAAGGTAATCCCCGTACCCGATGAACTCAGCCAGCCCTTCTGGGACGCGGTCAATCAGCGTCGGTTGATGATTCAATACTGCACGGTCTGCGGCAAGCTGCAGTACCCGCCCCAGGCAACCTGCCAGGTCTGCGGTTCTGCCCACAACCTGGAATGGAAAGAGGTGGAGGGCAAGGGCCATATCGGCGCCTATATTACCATTGAGGACGGGCGGCTCAACCGGCGAATGCCCGATCAGCCCTATAACCTGGCCATGGTCACCCTGGACGCCGACCCTACCGTCAATTTCTACTCAAACCTCCCCGGCACTCCGGCCTATGAAGTGCCCGTGGGCGCCGCCGTAGAATTGACCTTTGAAGAGGTTGCCCCTGGCCAACTCATCCACGAATGGCGGGTGCTGGAATAGCTATCGCGCTCCCAAAACAGATTCCGTAGGGGCGACCCTTGTGGTCGCCCTGTTCACCAAACATATCCAACAAGTGCCGAAAGGACCGAATATGACCAACAGCAATGATTTTCAATGGCGCCGGGACCGCGACGGCCTCGGCGTATGGGAGCACCGGGGCAAGGTAGCCATTGCCGGCTACGGCCATTCGCCGGTGGACCGGCGCTGGGACGGCGAAAACCTGGATACCTCTCTGGGGGCCTACACCATTCTGGCCTGCCAGAAGGCCATGGAACAGGCCGGCGTGACCATTGACCAGGTGGACGGCATAGTCTGTTGCGACAGCCACATCGCCGGCGGCAGCGGCGGCTCAGCCTCCAACTGGGCTCCGCGCCCCTACTTCGCCCCGCCCTATGACTCCGAATATGGCATCACCCTGATTAACGCCCAGTGGCTCATTGGCGCCATGGGCTTCAAGAACGTCAAGTTCGCCCCCACCGGAGTGCCCACCATCGGCGAAATGGTCGGCATGGCATCCCAGGCCGTTGGCGACGGTGTGTGCAACACCTGCCTGGTTATCTATCCCACCGGCAACCTGGAAGGCCGCTACCGCCGGGGCGGCGAGAACGCCGACGATTACGCCCGCGGCGCTCGCCAGTGGACTGTGCCCTGGGGCAATCACGGTGGCAACGACTTTATCAACATCTTTCCCCACAACCAGTACTGTCTGAAGTATGGCGGCGAGCATGACGACCTGGCTCCCTTCGTCATCAACCAGCACAAGAACGGGATGCTCACTCCCTGGGGCTTCAACGTCAATCACGGTGTCGAGCCCATTACGGTGGAAGACTACAAGACCTCCAGGTACATCCTGAACCCCCTTCGCATCTGGGACTGCGACCGGCCCGTCAATGCTTCCGTGGCCTACCTGTTTACCACCGCCGAGCGGGCCCGGGACATGAAGTCCCAGCCGGTTTACGTGCTCAACCACTCCCAGCACAACTTCCGGTTCCGCACCACCCAGCCTGACCTGGACGAGGTGGAAATGTGGACCGACCGCCAGGCGGCTCGCATGTACGAGGGCGCGGGAATGGGGCCCGCCGACGTGGACATCTTTAACCCCTACGACGGTTACGCCATAATGACCCAGTTCTTCCTGGAAGGCTTTCAGTGGCACGGCGTGAAACGGGGCGACGCCTTCGCCTTCTACGCCGGCGACATCAGCGTCAAGGGCCCGCACCCCTTCTTTTCCAGCGGCGGCAACCTGGGCAACGGCCGCACCCGTTCCGCCATGTACACCGACAGCATAGAACAACTGCGTGGCACCGCCGGCGACCGCCAGGTAACCGTCCGGGCCGAAACCGCCCTCTGCGCCTTCACCACCCCCAGCAGCGGCGGCTGGCTAATGCTCGGCAAATACCCCTCCTGATTCATGCACGAAGCGCACGCAGAATCAGGCAGAAGGAGATTCGCCCCGCTCATCCTGAGCTTGTCGAAGGACCCCATAGACGGGCTGACAGGAATATGTGAGAGTGAGCAGCCAAGGGTAAATGCCAGCGTATTGCCCCCTCTCCCTCAGGGAGAGGGTTGGGGTGAGGGTGAGGACCCCCCCTTAAAGGCCGGC
Organism: Chloroflexota bacterium; assembly: GCA_009840135.1. Taxonomy (GTDB): domain Bacteria; phylum Chloroflexota; class Dehalococcoidia; order Lucifugimonadales; family UBA3495; genus Bin22. Next base: position 8,596 of record VXOH01000042.1, read on the forward strand.
AATAGGGGCAGAAAATATAGACAGTGTAGGGGCGATTCGCGAATCGCCCCTACGGAATCTGGAGGAAATTGTTGACCAAACTAATCAGCTTCGACATTGACGGAACCCTGGAAGTGGGCGACCCGCCCGGCTGCATTACCCTGGACATGGTGCGCGCGGCCAAGGCCAGCGGCTGCATCATCGGCAGCTGCTCCGACCGTACCGTCAGCAACCAGCAGCGTATCTGGGAGACCGCCGGCATTGACATGGCATTCACGGTGCTGAAGCACCAGTTGGACACGGTCAAAGAGCGGTTCCCCGCGGCGGACTATTATCACATCGGCGATACCGACCTGGACAAGCAGTACGCCGAGCGCAACGGGTTCCACTTCCTTTTGCCCGACGTGGAGGTGGTTCAGCTGTGGGAAGGTGGGGATTAGCAGCGCGTCCGGGTATCAACCCCTCCTTGACCGTTTCCGCCGCGCCCGCACCGATGACGGCCTGGTGGTTCTGGAGGGCTTTCATCCCCTGAAGCACGCCCTCCGTTTCGGGGCTACCGTAATCGAAACGGTCACTCAGGACCCGGACCGGCTGGACGGCCTCACCCGCTCCCTGGCCCCCGACCTGGTCGGCATCCTCGGGGTAAATGCCACCCAGGTTCCCACTGAAGTGTTCCGGCAACTTTCCCCGTTTCCCCCGGCCACCGGCGTCATGTCGCTGGCAATGCGTCCAGGGCCTGTCTCCCTTCCCCTTGGTGGTTCAGCCCCGGTCATATTGTTGGAAAACCCCCGCAACCACGGAAACGTCGGCGCGGCAGTGCGCGTTGCGGCGGCTGCCGGTGCGGCCGGCGTGGTGACCACCGGCCAACACGACCCATGGCATCCTTCAGCCCTGGTGGGCTCCGCCGGCCTGCACTTCGCCCTGCCGGTCGTATGGCTGCCCGACATCGAATTTGGAAATCTTCCGCCCTACCTGGCTGAACGAAAGCTGGCGGCGGTGGACCCGGAAGGCGAGCCATTGGGGAAAGATACGGTTCCAGCCGACGCAATCCTGGCCTTTGGAACGGAGCGGGAGGGGTTAAGCCGGGAATTGCTGAACGCCGCCCAATCCCGAATAGCCATCCCCATGGAATCGGGCGTTTCCAGCCTTAACCTCGCCACAGCGGTGGCGGTGGTGTTGTACGCTTGGAAGCTGGGGTAGAAGCAAAAGTAGTTCCTCGATAAGTTAGTGGTTATGGTACTGCCGTTGGCTGTCGTGAATACGTTTAGAGAAATCCGTCGTTCCCGCGAAGGCGGGAACCTCGATCCAACGCGTGTAAGCCCTAACAGAATAACCCGTCGTTCCCGCGAAGGCGGGAACCTCGAACCTGCCAATCAACCCCTTATCCCCCGTGTACAAAGCCGCCGGCCTGGCTGGCAAGAGGGCTGGGAAAAGCGACGCTAAGCTATCCTCACCTTTTCCATCTCCTCCCAGTCAAACAAAACCCCGTGCCCCGGGTCCTCCGTGGGAGTGAACTTCCCGTCCTTGGGCAGCACCGGATTTAATACATAACCCGTGTTGTTCAGGTTCAGCGTGGGCAGGTGCTCCACCAGGTACCCGTTGGACGCTCCGCAGCACAGGTGCATGGAGATTTCTTCCACCAGGTGCGGCGCCATGGGCAGATGGTAGGCGTCGGCAACCTGGGCGATGCGCATCCAAGGGGTCACGCCGCCCACCCGGCAAACGTCGGCCTGCACGAACTGCACGGCCCCTCTCTGGAACAAGTCCAGGAAACCCTCGGGTTGCCATTCCCCCTCGCCGGTGGCCAGCGCCACGTTGACCGTGTTGCTGAGCCGTTCGTACCCTGCGTGGTCCTCCGCCAGTATCGGTTCCTCCAACCAGAACAGGTTGAACTCCTCCATAGCTCGGGCCCGAGTTATCGCCTCCCCCACCGACCAGCGCTGGTTGGCGTCCACCATCAGCGGAGTGTAGGGACCTATGGCTTGGCGCACTGCCCTGAGCCGTTCCATGTCCTCGCCCAGGTTCTCCCGCCCAATCTTGATTTTGACACCCCAGTAGTCCTGGTCCACAAAGTTGGTAACCTGGTCCAGCAGGTCCTCCGTGGAGTAGGCCAGGTCCAGGCCGCTGCCGTAGGCTGGAACGCTGTCCCGGTAGCCGCCCAGCAGCCGGAATAGGGGCTTGCCCGCCACCTTGCCGGCCAGGTCCCACAGGGCAATGTCCAGCGGCGCCAGTGCCACGGTGGTCAGGCCCGACATGGTGATGTTGGGAAAGACGCTCTTCCACATCCGGTCGTACAGCCGCTCGATATATGCGGGGTCCTCCCCGATAATTCGGGGCGCCAGCAGGGTATCTATGGCTTCCTTCATACCCCGGCCGCTGGTGCCGTGACTGTAGGTCCAGCCCACTCCCTCCAGCCCCTCGTCGGTGTGGACGTGGGCCACAAGGAGGCTGGTGGCGTCAATCTGGGAGGTGGAATTGGACAGTCCCGCCTGCCGCTGGATGCGGTACAGCGCGGTTTCCACTTTCTCGATGCGCATAGGGTTCCTCCTGGGGTTCGGTTGTTGGATGCCGGGCATACAGGTACCGGGCGTAGGGGCGGGTTTCAAACCCGCCCCTGCCTGTCCCAAACTCATACCGGCAATTAAGTCCTGAAAGCCATTTCAGAATCCCTTCACCCGTTATGGGCTCAGAGGGGTGTGTATTTGCCAAAGACCTTTCTCAGTTAGTACGTCATTCTGAACGGAGTGAAGAATCTAAAGTGGTTCCCCTGGGATGACTCTCCGAAAGGCAATACCTTTATTCCTGGTGATTCTAGGAAACCTTTGAGCAAGTCCCTTCCCCCTCGATGGGGGAAGGTCAGGATGGGGGTGAACGCCCGAAGACTCATGCCCCTTCCGCAATGAAATACTTCCCACCCGGATTCTTGAAACAGTTCGACTAAGTAACCGTCACCAATGTCCCCTCTCCCTCAGGGAGAGGGTTAGGGTGAGGGCGAAAGAGTGCAATGAAACGCCAGTTCTGACAGCTAACGTCGGTTTCGAGACAGATTCTACGCCGGCGCCCCGGCCGGCGCCAGCCTCCGGGCAATAAAGGCCTTGATCATGCCGATGGCCCGGTCCGACTCGGGGCCCGGCATATTCCCGAAGCCGTGGATCTGGTCCGGGAAATACTCCACCTGGATATCTCCGCCGGCCGCCTGGTAAGCCGTCTCAAATCTCTGTGGTATGGACAGGGGCACGTTGTCGTCCCGCGTTCCCTGGATGATCAACGTCGGGGGCATCACGATGGTCTCGCCCCGCTCCAGGATGTGCTGGGGGTTGCCCTCTTTCATCGCCTCCTGGTCCAGGAAGTAGGCCTCGCTGGAAGCGGCCAGCCTTTCGTTGTTGGATTCCTGGGCGTACAGGTACCGGGCGTAGGGATCCAGCACCGGCCAGCAGCAGACCGTGTAGGCCACGGAAGCATCCGTGCCCGCCGCCTCCGGTAATTCCAAAGCAGCGTAGCGAGCATCGGCGGGTCGCATGGCGCTCAACATCAGCGTATGGCCGCCGCTGGAACAGCCCATCCCGCCGATGGTGTCCGGGTCGGCATTGAACTCGGCGGCGTGGGCCTTCAGCCACCGGGTGGCCAGGTTCACATCCTGCACCTGCGCCGGGTAGGGATGAGCCGGCGCCAGCCGGAAGTCTATTGCTGCCACCACCATGCCGCTGGCCGCCAGGGCTCGGTTCATTACCTCATCGGCGGTGCGGTCGCCCCGGTTCCACGCCCCGCCATGAACGTCCAGCAGCGCCGGAAAGGGCCCGTCTCCCTCCGGCTGGAAGATGGTGACCCCCCAGGACTCCGCTCCGTCCATGCGGTATTCCAGTTCATGCACCCGTACCTCAAATTTCCGCTCGGGATTGTAAGTTGCCATTTGGATTCTCCCTCTATCTGCAGTTAATCAAGGCAAATGGGCACGAATGGCCTAAGTCGATTGGCCATCATTAGTGAATATTCGTGCTCATTCGTGGATAAATTCTAAATCAACGCCTCCGGCGTAAATATCCCCTCCATGTCCTCCGCCGTGGCCCCGTTCACCGGGGTGACCCCCAGGCTGGTCTCCATGAACCAGTACACCTGCTTCAGGTGGTGAGTGCTGTGGCTCAGGATAATGTTGAGCAGCTCCACCACCGTTACCTCGCCGCCGTAATGCGCCGGCACTACCCGGTCGAAGGCGTCGCTGTTGTCGCTGTTCAGGAAGTCAACAATACTCTTGATGACCCCCTCGGCGTACTCCGCGATTTCCTCCGGCGAATTCACTCCGACCAGCCGCTCCCGGCACGCCTGCATGTCGTCGGTGGTCATGCTCCCTGTCTCGTGGCTGATGTAGGCCAGTTCCGGGAAGGACATGATATGGACGATGGTGTCCCGCAGGGTCTCGGGCCGCCAGGCCACCGGCTCTTTCATCTGCTCCGGGCTTAGCTGCATCGTGGCCCGAATGGCGGCGTGGAGAATCCGGTCATACTTGTCCGCCAGCCAGCCCGTCCTGCCCGAAAGGTCAACCTGCGCGTCCAGCTTCAGCGAGGCGATGAGCTTCCGTGGGAAGTAGCCGATGATTATTTCATCATCGTCTATCACAGTTACCGGGGCCGACTTGACCCCCCGGCTCTCCAGGTATTGTTGGGCTGCGGGTTCGCTGGCGATGTCGTGGTGCTCATACTGAACACCGTTGGACGTGAGGAACTCCTCCAACGTCCGGCAGCTGAATCAACCAGGGTTGGTGTAAACATGCACGCTGGTCATTGCATTGCTCCTGTTTCGCTTGAATTTCTGCCAGAATAACGGAATCCCGGTGCTGCCGCAACCGCGCCTCGGACGGCGCGTCCCCCGCTGCCATCGCACTGGGTCAAGGTCCTTTTTTGCGAAGCCGAAAAATTAAGGGCCCCTTCACACGAGCTTGATTCGAATCCACAAGTCACGTCATTCTGAACGGAGTGAAGAATCTAAAATCCAAATAGGCGTAAATGAATCTTACGGCAGGGAATCTACATCCTTCCGCGAAGTCCAGCCTGAGCCTGTCTGAAAAGAGCAGAGTAACGCTAATCATAATGCGTTTGCGCCATACATGGACCATCCCTGCTCTCACGCCCAGTTGACGTGTTGTATAATTGCCGGCGACAAGCCGATCCAGCGTAAAGCCCAGCAGCGCAGCGTCGCCCGTCAGCGACAGCCCCATCCTACTGCTCACTTAAACCGTCAGGGGATGACCGTTATGGCCCAGAATCTCTTGATACTTGATGAGAAGCCCAATGCCCGCTACCTCATAGCCGGCTGGCACCGCAACTGGTCCGACGGCGGCGGCATCTCCAGTGGCCTCCCCAAGTACCTGGTTGACCAGTTTGGGGCCAGGAAGATTGGCCGCATGGGCCCGGAGATTGAAAAGCTCTGCTACCCCTTCCAGGTGGCCGGGACCCACGACAACTACCGTCCCGCCTGCGCCTTTGAGGAAGGGCTGCCCACCGTCGCCATGCACTGGGATAACGACTTCTACGACGCCGGCGGCGGCCTGATAATCTTCATTGGCGAAGAACCCTGGTTCGAATTGGACCTCTACGGAGAGGCCTTCTTCGAGGCCGTGAGGGAACTGGGCGTGGAACAGACCGTAACGGTGGAAGGCTATAACGGGCCCGCCCCGCCGGACATGGAGCGCCGAGTCGGTTGCGTTTACAGCCGCGCCGACATGAAAGAAGACCTGGAAAAGTACGGAATTCAGTTCTCCAGCTACGGCAGTGGCGGTCGCCAGGGCCCGACCATCGGTATGGCCCTCGTCACCATGGCCCACTACCGGTACGCCGACCTGCGGGTCTTCCGCCTGGGCGCCATGGCACCCATGTACCCCTTCACCACCCAGGGCAATCAGCAGGTGGGGATCGTCACCGATTACCGCTCCTTTTTTGACATAATGCGGCGTGTCAAGGCTATGTTCGCCCTGGATATAGACCTGACGGACCTGGAGGCCCGGGGCAACGTCGAATCGCAACGCCTCAAGGAGACCCTGGAAAGGATCGGCAACGCCAATTCCAACGCCAAGCAGATCATAGACCGGGCCAGGTCCGATTACACCTTCACGCCCTTCCAGAACCCAGGCCAGGAGCAGCCTCCGAACCCCGTCGAACTGGACCCGGGTCTTGATAGGGCCCTGGACGATATCCTGCAAAACGCTCCCGAGCCGCCTGATGAGACCTAGAAACTATCTCAAAAGTCCCCTCCCCCTTGATGGGGGCGGAATCTGCCTCCGGCTGACCTTTGGCAGTTTGGTCAGGGAGAGTGTGACAACCTCCGCTCACCCTGAGGTTGTCGAAGGGTCCCCCGTTCATGATTTGACCCGTAGGGGCGGGTCGCGGAACGCCCCCGGTCCGGGCCCCCGGCGCCCGGGTGGGCACCCCCCCGGCTGCAGAAGGCACCGGCGCGCGGCCGGGGCACACTGC
>VXOH01000042.1:15048-24228 GCA_009840135.1 Chloroflexota bacterium
TTTTTTTTGTTTTGTTTTTGTTTTCGTGAAGAGGTCTCTGCAATTTGTGTTTGGTGTTTGTTCCTTCTTTCTTTGGGGGGGGGGGGGGGGGCATCCCCCCCCCCCCCCCGGTCCGGGCCCGCGGCGCTCTTTTGGGAACCCCCCGTCGTTCCCGCGCAGGCGGGAACCTCGCAACTTACGGGGCTATCTCAAGGGCCCCTTCAACTTCGATGGCAGATTGCCGGGCTACATTATTCCCCTCCCCCTTGATGGGGGAGGGTTAGGGTGGGGGTGAAGGTCCTGATTCTCATGGCTTCCTCATGAGGAAACACTTTTCACCCGGATTTTCGAAATAACCTTGGGTAAACCTGACGACCCTAATATAAACGGGAGAAAAACAATTGCGCCTAGAAGGAAAAACCGCGCTGATTACCGGCGCCAGCCGCAACATCGGCAGGGAAATAGCCCTGTGCTTTGCCCGGGAGGGAGCCGACCTGGCCCTCAGTTCTCTGCAGAGCTCGAATGAACTGGAAGAAGTGGCCGCCGAGTGTCGCGAGCTGGGCGCCAACACCTTCATCGCCACCGCCGACATTGCGGACGGGGACCAGTGCCGCCGCTTGGTGGAAGAATCCCTGGATGCCCTGGGCAAGGTGGACATCCTGGTAAGCAACGCCGCTATCCGGCCCCACCATCCCCTGCTGTCCGTCACCGACGAGGACTGGCATCGGGTCTTTGGCATTAACCTCCACTCCTCCTTTTACCTGGCCAAGGCCGTCCTTCCCGGCATGATGGAGCGGGAAACCGGCAGTATCATCGGCATCGGCGGAATGGCCGCCATTACGGGACGCCCGGATACCTCCACCGTCACCGCCGCCAAGACCGGACTGTGGGGCCTCATTCGAGCCATCGCCGCCGAGTTTGCCCCCTATAACATCCGGGCCAATATGGTGAATCCCGGAACCATTGACACCACCCGGCGAAACCCCGAGTGGTTCGCCAGGGAGTCCCGCCGTCCCGACGGCAACTCGGACCAGTTGAAGCGCATTCCCCTGGGTCGGCAGGGAACCATAGAGGACATAGCCAACGCCTGCCTTTTCCTCGCCTCCGACGAATCATCCTACATAACCGGAGACCAGCTCAACGTAGTCGGAGGCAGGTACCTGGTAGCCGCCGCCACCGACTGATGGTTTGAGAGATTTGTTCTGGTGGGTTGGGCGATAACCGTCGTTCCTGCGAAGGCAGGAACCTCGCTGCCCGAAGTCGGGTATTCTGCTTGCACCGGAATAACGGAGCAATTAGACGATCCCCTGGGAAACCGTCCCCAAAGCCCCCTCTCCCTCCGGGAGAGGGTTGGGGTGAGGGTGAACCGGTAGAATAGAAAGCCCGTAGCAAGAACCTGCACAGCCAATCAACAAAACAGGCCCCAGTCCGGTTCGTCACCGTTGGGCGGCCTGTCGGAGGATAACCAACATGGAAAGAACAGTCGTAAACACCCAAAACGCCCCGCAACCCCTCGGCGCATACTCCCAGGCCATACGGGTCAAGGACGGCGAACTCCTCTATATAGCCGGGCAGGTCGGCGTTGATAATGACGGCAATCTGGCCGGCGACGGCAGCATGGCGGCCCAGACCCGCCAGGTCTATGAGAACCTGGGCAACATCCTTAACTCCGTGGGCGCCGGGTTCAGCAATGTCGTTGAATTCACCACCTACGTGGTCGGCCGGGACTCGGTGTGGCCCTTCATGAATGCCCGGGCCGAAATCTTCCCCGACCTGTTTCCCGACGGCGACTATCCCCCCAATACCCTCCTCGTAATTGGAGGCTTGGTACGGGAGGAATTCCTGGTAGAGATAAAAGCCGTCGCCGCCCTGCCCTAGTGGTCTACTGGCATTGGAGCGATGAGTTGGTGATCAGCAGTCCTTCCGGCGAAAGCCTAATCCGGGATCTTCTCAATCGTGGTAGCCCAGGGCAATCGCGCTTTAATGGCCCGTCATGCTGAGCGCAGCGAAGCATCTAAAATCTATCCTTGGAACCAACTTCACTGCCCGCAACCGGGCAGAGGAGAAGAAGGCCAGGCCCTCCGCCATGCTCAGGCGGCCACGTCCTCCCTTGGCGGGACGATGGTGACTTCCCGAAGCTTCATGCCCCTTCCGCCGGGAAAAACTTGCCACCCTGACTTTTGGGTAGCGTTGTGACTTAAGTAGTTCACGGCAGGTAGGTGCGGGTTCTAAACCCGCCCTCACTGCACTTCAACCGTTCCGCCCGTGCGATACCACCTTGGACCTGTCGTCAAATTGAGGGCAGATGACTCCAATGGTACGTGTTCGTCGTTCCTGTTCAGGCAGGAACCTCGCCAGGGCCAAACCGGGAATCCTGCCTTCCAGGGAGTAGCGAAGAAGGCCGCGCCATACGCATGCAATCGTCCTGGACGGGCGGCAATCACCTAGCAGCCCGGCGGTTTCCCACGTGGTAAAATAACCCTCTTTCCTGGCTCGGCTGAACCCTTGGACTGGGGAAAGATTGCTATGCCTTTAATCGCTTTGGCTGTCCTTGCACTGGTCGCACTGGGCATCTGGTGGCTCACGAGAAAGCGCCGACCCAGTGGGCAGGAACTCATGGAACTCAGCCGGGCGGAGGCCAAGGTCAAAGTTTCTGACCCGATAACCAGGGGGGACATTGACATACTTGAGCGTTGGGAATCAAAACTGCTCGAGGATGCTATAGAGCTCAGGAGAGCGCAGTTGCAGAGGGGCGACCACCCTGAACAACGGTGATTAACGGCGCGCGGCTGTGACTCGGCGGTATCCAATCCAGGCGCTCAAGCCAGTTACTCATCCCTAACGAAAAGGACTTGAGACGGATTCGTAAACGCGGGGCTGCGCGACTTTCTTCAGGCGCCCAGTCCAGAGAATCACCGGCATCCCTGATTGAGGAGCGGGCTGCCAAAGGGATATACACTTGGGGTAAAAAACGACACCCAGCTTTCCGAGGGGTCCGGCCCCGCCACCCTGGAGCAGATTCACCGTCTGTTCGAGTCTGCGGTTGCCTACGACTCCGCCTTGACCCTGCTCAAGGGATTCAAGGTGGACTTCTCCGGCAATCCCGACTTTCACAAGGTTTACCTGGCCGTGCGCTGTACCTGCGGCACCGCGGGCCTGCTGAGTGTCGAGGTTGCCATGGACAAGACCCTGGCCGAGGTTGAAGAAGCCATGCCCAGCCTGCTGGGGAATCTCAGGGTCAAGCAGCGGATGTTCTCCAGCATGTCCTGCGAAATGCACGGCAGAATGCGGCAGGGTGGGTTATAATATTTAATATCCAGTACCAATAAGCGATCCGGCACTTTTCAGGGGGACCCCTTTGCAGCGCAAGTTGAACATTGACCAGGCGTTGAAAGGCGCCAAGGCCTTTTCCGAGAAATACGTTGAGCGCGGACACTACGAATTCTTTCCCGAGCAGGAAGTTGTCGAGGTAGTTCAGCAGGGCCTGGCTGAAAACCAGGTAAATCACGGCTACCGGTACTGCCCTTGAATGCCCCTGAGCGGCGACCCCGTAGAGGATCGCAAAAAGATCTGCCCTTGCGACCGCCACCATGAAGACATAAAACGCGACGGCTTCTGCATTTGAATGTTCTTCGTCAGCGAGGAGTTCCTTCGCAAGTATGAACAGGGCGAGGATTTCGCCCAGACCATAGACGAGGCGGTAAAACCCGGGGAAGGCCTGTTCGACTAGGACTACCAGTCCAAGGCCGACTTCAAAAGCAACCAGGAAGGCAACTAAAAGCTCAACATCATTGCCTTGATGGGTTGGGGCCAAACCGTCGTTCCCGCGCAGGCGGGAACCTCGAACCGCGCAGGGAAGTTAGGGGACAGCGTTATCGTTCAGGCCGTGTCGTTGGCCGTAGGGGCGATTCGCGAATCGCCCTGCCCAATGCCCCGACCAGCGTTCTAAGGAAAGTCTGAATATGTCCCCTCTCCCCTGGCGGGATCGGAATCCGCCTCAGGCGGACCTGTGGCCGTAGGGTTAGGGTTAGCGGTGGGCTTCGGAATTCCGTCCGCCCCACCAATAAAATAGAGGAGCGATGCAATGGACATCACCGTATTCACTTCCGCAGGTTGAGGCCCCTGCCACATGGTGAAAGTGTATCTTTCACGCAAGGGTCTGGAATTCATCGAAAGGAACGTGTCCGAGGACGATGCTGCCCGGGATGACCTGCTGGCCATGGGCCTCCGCAGCACCCCCGTGACGGTTATAGGCGACCAGAACGTGGTGGGCTACAGCCCCCCCAAGCTGGAAGCCGCCCTCAAGGCCGCCGGAGCCTAGCCCCGCATCCGGTTTGAAATAATGGGTTGGGGCTAAACCGTCGTTCCCGCGCAGGCGGGAACCTCGCGGGCTGAAGTCAATCCGGCTCGGCGGACTGCTTATACGGGAAGGACAGCGCAATTTGACGACACCCGTTAGAAACTATTTTGGAGGTCCCCTCTCCCTCTGGGAGAAGGTTAGGGTGAGGGGGAAATGGCCGCCCCCAAGCTATCACCCCCAACCTTCCCGGCGTCCCAATTCGTCGTTCCCGCGCAGGCGGGAACCTCGCGGGCTGAAGTCAAGATGCCTGCCTGCATCGGAATGACGGGGCCGTTTACCTGTACGCGCTGGATTGTCGCTCAGTAATACCCCTGCCTTCTAAAATGCTCCACCACCGGTTGCATCAACTGGGCGTGGAGCATCTTGCGGTCCTTCCACCGGAAGAAAAGCCACCGCAGCATGAAGGGCGCCCCGCCCGACTGGGGTACCCAGGCAATCTTCCAGATGGTTCCTTCCCCTGAAGCCTCGAAAGTGTCAACCCGGTCCGACCAGTCGGAATCCAGCGCCTGGATCCTCCGCAGATGAGGCGGGTCAAAGGAATGCAGCCACCGGTTGCCCGACCCTGCCTTGTCCTCAAAGGTGAAGGCCAGCTCCTCCCGTTCAACCAGCGCGCCGTACCTCTCCTCCAGCACTCGTGTGTCTCCCGTGCCGTTGGGAGGAAAAGCCGTCACATGCGCAAAAGCCTGGGCCGGGTCCGTGAGCAGGTAGGTTGAAATGCTTATTTCGGGCATCGTCTCCTCTAGAATGGTCCAGGGAATCTCTGAATTAGCCCTTTCACCCTTGATTGGGTTACAGCCGCCCACCGTAGGGGCGATTCGCGAATCGCCCCTACCTCAACGCAAGGAGTTCCTCCAGTGCAAGTACATGGGTGACCCATTTACCGGTTCCCTAATCCCTGAAATAAGGAATAACCTCCTTCGCCATAATCTCCATCTGCCGGTACAGTCCCGCCGGGTCCGGCGACAGGAATCCAAATATAAAGTCCCTGACCCCGGCCTCTATGCGTTCCTCTATCCCCTTGATGCAGTCCTGCGGCGTACCGGTCAGGCACAGGGCCTGCGCGATGTCCTCCGCGCTCCGCTCCGGCGTTACGTACCGTTGCCCCACGTGGGCCACGGCGGTTTCCAGCGCCGCGCCCCGGTCTTCGCCAATGGAGGTAGGCTGGTTGAGGCCCCAGTGAAAGTTCGTCAGGTCCCGCCCCGCTTCCTCGGCCATTTGCCGCACCGTCTCGTTGGTGGCCTTGAGCCGCCGGACCGTGAACAGGTAGGGATACCAACCGTCGGCCTCCACCGCGGCCCGGCGCATGGCTGGCTCGCTCCGGCCGGCAACCCAGATTGGCGGATAGGGCTCCTGGTGCGGGCGCGGCAGCAGCGTAACGTCTTCAAAGTCGAAAAAGCGCCCGTGATGCGTAACGTGCTCCTCGGTCCACAGTCGCTTCATCACCTGGAGCATTTCATCGGTTCTGCGGCCCCGGGTGTTAACGGGTATGCCCAGGGCGTCAAACTCTATCCTGGTGCCGCGCTGCCCGCTGATTCCAATGCCAAAGTCCAGTCGCCCCTTGGAAACAATATCCAGTGATGTGACCAGCTTGGCCAGCATTATCGGATGGTACAGGGGAGCGATGACTATGCCCGTCATAACCTGCAGGGTCCTGGTGGCGCCCGCCGCTGCCGCCATCATGGGTATGTTCAGCAGGGTGGGACGGGGAGGATTGCCGTCCATGATGTGTTCCCCGGTGGTAATCCGGTCAAATCCCAGTTCCTCGGCCTTCTGGGCAAACTCCACCACGTCCCAGTAATTCTCCACGGTAAAGTTGCAACCAAAAGTGACTTGCGGTGCGGCCATTGCGACTCCTCGGATGAAGGTGTTCCCTGTCGGGCCGTTGGCGTCTTGAAAGCTGCCCAACCAGCCCTGACAGGGGCATACTGGAAGCCATTCTAGGGGCTGGGGCCAACCCTGGCAATTACACCGGGAAACTGTAACAGTTCAGACTTGGTGCGTTACCAGACCGGAAAATCCGTCGTTCCCGCGCAGGCGGGAACCTCGAACCTGTGCAAATCTTGGGGTGGGTAGGGGCGCATGGCCATGCGCCCCTACGACGTCGAGGGTATGACGGGTGTAGAAGCAGGTAATTCCCTTAATTCTGAACAGTTACAGGAAACTGCCTCAGGCTCATCGCATGATAGGTCTTGCAGAGTCCCCTCTCCCTCAGGGAGAGGGTTAGGGTGAGGGTGAATGCAAGAACGTCAAATTCCCAGCGCCCACCCTCAATGCCCGGCAAGAGGCAGCAAAAATTAACCGCCTATTGCGCCGCCCGCACAACCCTCGTATCCGGGCGGAAGGCGGCCCACGCAAACCAGAAATGGTTGGCATGGACTACCGGGGTCAACTGTTCACCGGCCAGGGGCCCCGCAAGCCCGCGACCAAATATGTCCCAACTGGTGCCCGTTTCCCGGTCAACAAACTCGTCCCCCTTCACTTCAAAAGTCAGGGACCGTCCATCCAGCTTCCTTCGGAAAATGCCCGTGGAACCAACTTCCCGCGAGTCCGCAATCCGGTACCCGTCCAGCACGGACCGCGCCCCCGGCCGGAAGAATACCGCTATTTCCTGGCCTCCAACCTCCTCGTGCACCACACCCTGGGCTTCCAGCAAAGAGAACGGGAAGGCCGCAGATTCACCCCTGATCGTAACGGCCGCAACTCTCTCGGTGGCGTTGAGCCGTTCATCATCCTCTCCGAAGAACAAGAACGGCGGCTGACCGACATTGTCATACCCTACATAGGGATTGGCGCCATAGTTCCGGGAGTGACCGGTGTCCCTCGACAGCACCGCGCCATCCGGGTAGGTCTCCCTGAAATCCTCCCAGGAAACCAGGGTGGCTGGCAGAATGTCCAGTTGTTCGCCCGTCAGCTCGCCGACAATCGCCTCGCCCGTCAACTGCTGCCACCAGGACTCTGTCTGCCGGTCCCACATGATCAGGTCGCTGTTCCGCAGGTTGCCCGAAACGCCGAAGTCATAAACCACGCCGTCCAGCCGCCGGTCGAATACTATGCCCGAGTTGCAAAGGGGACAGAAGGTAGCTGAAATGGGGACTCCACCCAGCGAATCGTTGACGATTTCGTGCCAGGTCAGAATCTGCAGGGGGTAGGCCTTGGCTTCTCCGTCAATCTCAACGGCGATAACCGGCTCCTTGTCCTCCAGCCAGCCGTCCGCGTCCGTCACCGTGGTGAAGTTGGGACTGTCTATGGGTGGTATCCCGTCCCGTGGTACGCCGCCCGAGAAAATTTCCGCGTAGGGAACGCTTCGTCTGCTGAAGTCCGTCTTCCAGCCGCCTCGCCGAATGTTGGACATTCGCAGTTCCAGTTCCCAGTCCCCGGTGCGCAACTCGGCCTTCGGCAATGAGGCAGCCCCGGCATTGTCCGTCGTCGCGTTGGGCAAATATGCCGCCACAACAATTACCATGATCACCAACAGCGCCGATACCATCCAGAATCGGGGAGAAGCCTTGAACTGCATCTGAAAATCTCCAGTCCCGCCGGAATCTACAGGGGAATGTGCGTTCTCTACTTAGGGAATATAAGAATGAGTCCCTTCCCCCTTGATGGGGGAAGGTTAGGATGGGGGTGCCGGTCTCAGTATCATAGTTGATAGCCCTGAATTACCCCGCGAGATATGCGCCGTCGCCGGAGTTCCACGATTTAATCAGACGTTACTTGGTTATACGAACTCGGCCGGTGCATGGATCGGGGACCCGCCTGCCCTTGTTGGCAAGATTACGTACCCCCGGTAATACCGTCAACCCCGCCAAACCCGCGTTGGTGCTCCGTTTTAGGTGGCTTGGGGCCAACAACGGTAGGGGCAGCCCTCGTGGCTGCCCTCTTCCGCCTTCAAGCCCACCCAAATTGAAACCCTGCCAAGACCTCACGCTGTTTCACGTAATTGGTTTTCCCATTAAAATACGGCTATACACTCCAAAAACGAGGTTGTTTGAATGACAGCGGAACACAGCGACCGGTTGGTAGTGGATGAAGCGGCCATCGCCAGGACCGTCCAGGGGCTGAAGTCCCGCAACGTTGACGCGGCGGTGGCCGAAAACGGCGACCACGCCTGCCGGCTGCTCATCAACATGATCCCCGACGGCGCCGAGGTCTTCAAAAGCACTTCGGAAACCCTGGACGCCATCGGTTACTCCGACTACATCCGCCAAACCGACCGCTACAAGAATCTCTACCTGGAAATCTCGGGCGAAGAAGACCGGGACCGCCAGCGGGAACTGCGTCGCCTGGCCAGCGTTGCCGAGTATTACGTCGGCAGCGTTCACGCCATAGCCGAAACCGGCGAGGTCATAGTCGCCAGCGGTTCCGGCAGTCAACTCGGCGCCTACGTCTTTGGCGCAAAAACCGTCATCTGGGTCGCCGGTGTCCAGAAGATATGCCCCACCTTTGAGGCTGCTCTGGCCCGGGTCAGGGGCTTTTCCGTGGAGCGCCACCACCAGTGGGCCGCCGCCCAGGGCCGTGCCGTCGCGCCCATGGGCAAGCTCATGCTGTTCGAAAACGAACAAAACCCGGACCGCATAAAAATGGTCCTGATCAAGGAATCCCTTGGCTGGTAGATTGGGATATTTTGCTATGGGGGTGGAGCAGCCCAGTCGTTCCTGCGAAGGCAGGAACCTCGCCCCCGGCAACCTCACCCCTTGTAGGGGCGGGTATCCAACCCGCCCGTCTCCCAAATAACCCATCACCCCAAACGTAGGGGCCGTTCGCGAACCGGCCCCCCCCCGCCGCCCAAAACCCGGCCCCCACCAGCCCCCAGTGGCGTTTAAACCAAATGCCCGGGCGCC
>VXOH01000156.1 GCA_009840135.1 Chloroflexota bacterium
TTGGGGAGGCCCCCCGCGTTTTCCCCTCACCCCCCCCACCCCGACCAATACCGGTGGGGGGTGTTTTGTTTCCCGGGGGGGGCCCCGCCGGGGCGGGGGGGGCCCGCGCCTGTTGCCAATGCTGGCCTTCTGGTACTACCTCTCGTTACTCTTTGGGGTACCATTGAATGGTCTTCGTGGCGGAAATGCCGCCCCCGGGCCACTTAACGTGAACCGTGTAGGTTTCCAAGCTCGCCGGTATATTCCCGTAAGCCTTGTAGACGTTGGTGAAGGATGCCGGCGACGGGTCCCAATGACCATCCTGCGACCAGGAATAACTCAGAGTCGCCCCAGTCGGCGGGTTGTCCACCGAGGCGGTGATGTTGATCTTCTGCGTGACCTTGGGACGGTTGATGTCGAAATTGGGCTGGTTCGCCGGGTCCCCGTTGCTCAGCGTGAAGCTCACCGTCGGGTGCACCGCGTCGTCCGGGCTGTCGAGCACCCGGATGGTCACCGGCATGCTGTCGTCAATGGCGGTGTCTGCTGCGCCGCTGGTGTTCACCCTGTCGCTGACGTGAAGGGTCAGCGGGAATTCCCACTGCTTGTCGTAGTCCAGGGTCTTGTTGGCGGCCAGCACTATCTGCCCGTGGGGATGAACCTGGAACCACTCATGGCAGCGCCCCGTCAGGGTGTAGGTGAGGTCCCGGCCGTCGGGGCTTACGGCGGCCACCGGGTCGCCGGCGTGCGCCCCGGCCACGGCGTGCTCCACAATGTCGCGGGTCACGCCCGGGAAGTAGGGGGCCCGCACAAAGGTGCCGCTCAACGTCTTTTCGACCGAGGCGCTGTTGTTGCCTGTTTCCGGGTCGTAGGTGGTTGTGCGAATTTCCGTGGTTACGGTGTGCTTACCGGACGCGTTGGGGTCCACGCTGGCGTCGAAGGTCAGGGAGCGGGACGCGCCGGCGGCCATATCCCCGATCTCCCAGGCGACAACGCCGCAACTGTTGATTGTGCCGGCTTCGAGGTTTGATGGGGCGTTCAGGCCCGGAGGCAAGTTGACCTCCACCGACACATTCTGGGCCGCATCCGGGCCGTGGTTGGTGGCGGTCACGGTGATGGGCAAGGTCATGGCGCCTGCTGTGGTGGTGACATCGCCGGCTGTGACAGTAACGCCCTGGTCGGCCTGGGACCCCACATGGAAGGTGTACCACTGCACCGGGCTGGTTATTGTGTCATCAGGGCTGACGGGTTCCCAGCCATCGGGGCGGCCGCCCGGGGGCGCCGGGTCGGTTGACTTCCGTACGTGCCCCTTGACATGCGCCTGCACCCGGTACGTGCCGGGCTTGGTGAAGGCGAACTGCATCTGCCGGTACTGGCCGGTCTGCATCTTGACTGCGTTGATATTGGTGTCGTAACTGCTCCATTCCGCTTGGGCTTGGGACGACCCGGGGTCGAAAGCGAAGAAGTGGGTGCCCAGTTCGTGCAACTCTTCCCCGGTGTACTTGGTCCCGTCCTGGAACACATGCATGGCCGAGAACTCGAACTGCACCGGTTCTCCTCTCGAGTTATACCAGTCCGCCTCATTCATCAGGGCCGTTGAGTAGCCTATCTGCAGGGGGGACGTCCCGGGCCCGTCGAGCTTGACCCACCAGATTTTATTTTTGGCGAAAACGGTCGAGCCGTCCTTGGTTTTCACAGCCGATACAGCGTCAGCCAGGAAGGGGAACTTGGCAATGTCTATGGTGGGGCCCTCGACGTTGCCGGGGTTGGCAGCCGCGGGAGCGCTGGGCCGGCTGTCGATAACCGTTACCTGGTAGCTGTCGGGTATCGAGAAGGCGGTCTTGCTGATGTGGATGTTGGCGTTGTGGCGGGTGTACGTCTTTGTGCCGAAGTCGTCCTCCACCGTAATTCCTGGCGGGCAGAAGTTGTTGGACAGGTGCCCTTCATCGGCGACAAAGAAGGCGTCGAATACGGCGTAGTAACCCTGGCGGATATCCTCCACCGTATTGGGGCCCGGCTTTTCTTCCTCGTCACAGGCCGGCACCGTATTCTGTTGTGCTACGTTAATTTCTGTTTCGGGGAGCCCATCCGTGCCGAAGTCGACACGGGCCTGGGCGGGCCCGGCGGGCAGCAGTGCCGCTGCCCCGATTACCAGGGCGGCCAAAGCCAGGGCCGCCACGTAAAAGCTCAAACTTCTTGGTATTTTGGTAAGTGTTTCTGCCATGGTATGCCGTTGTCTCTCCTCTTGTTTGGTTACTCTTTATGTGTCATTGCTTTCACGCCCCAGGCGTCCTGCATATTCCTACATCGGCTCATCCTCCCAACCCTCTCACCGTTGGCCGCCTTCACCCCTGCCCCTTGCGGGTGGGGCCCTATTGGCCGGCCTGCCGCAGCCTTTATTGATATTTCATATCTATTACTTTCGGACGACCCTTCCCCGGTAACACCTTGGCCTGGCGCAATTAATAAGATTAAGTCTCAAGAGAAACAACCCTTAGGGACAATACCATAATATTTATTATTTTCATGTGAGTTTGACTCTATTTTCTATGAGTTCTTGTGAGTTATTCAGGCAGAAGGGGAGTTGCCGCCAGCCGGCCGGCGACCTTT
>VXOH01000095.1 GCA_009840135.1 Chloroflexota bacterium
GTACGGCCTTTGCTCCGCCCACCTACAGTTCAATATACAAGGATGGGGGTGATAATGTTAGCGCCAGGTTCACGCTCCCCCTCACCCTGACCCTCTTCCGCCAGGGGCGAGGGAAAGTCGAATGACCCTGATTGTTTGGCAGGGTTCCTTGCCCCTATTGGGCCAACGGTATAAGATAGGCGGCATATTTTTCCGGTTCCCCGTAGGAGGAGCTAATGACCACCTCGGACATTAAGCCTATAGACATACACATTCACCCTTTCACCCAGGAAACCTGCCTGGGTCACGGGCCTTCCTACACGGAAGCCCACTACGACTTTTTTGGACGAAGCCCCGAGGCGCCCCACCACGGCAAGCAGTTCATCACCATTGACGAGACCTATGAGACCTTCCAGGAAGCGGGAGTGGACAAGGCGGTCATCGTCAACATGGTCTCCTACAATCAGTGGGGGCGGGCGCTGCCCAACGACTACCTGGCGCTGTACGCCGAAAAGTACCCGGACCTGTTCATCCCCTTCGCCGGGGTGGACCCCCACATGGGCCCCCTGGCCCTGCGGGAAATTGAGCGGGCGGCGAAGGAACTGGGCTGCAAGGGGCTGAAGTTCCACCCCGCCTACCAGGAGTTCTGTCCCAACGACAAGGAATTGATGTGGGACATCTACGCCAAGTGCGTGGAGCTGGACATCGCCATCCTGGTGCATACCGGCACCACCCGCATGACCCGCTGCACCATCAACGGCTGCCGTCCGGTGATGCTGGACGACGTGGCCACCGCTTTTCCCGACCTGCGCATCATAATGACCCACTTCGGCTGGCCCTGGACCGAGGAGGCCCTGGCCGTCTGCTGGCGCCACGAGCACGTGTACCTGGACCTGTCCGGCTGGCTGCCCCGCTACATCTATGCCACCCAGCCCATCGTCTTCCAGTACATGAACACGGTGCTGCAGGACAAGCTGGTCTTCGGCAGCGACTACCCCGCCATCAATCCCAAGGTGTGGCTGGACGACTACCAGAAAATCGTGGACAACGGCTTCGACTGGGGCGGCGCCCACCGCACCTTCAAGCCCGAAGTGTACGAAAAATTTGTGCGGGGGAACGCCGTTAAGGCGTTGAAGTTGGAAGGTTAAAGGCCCGGCCAAAAGGCATCCTCATAAACTTATCCGTCAGTTCGGTTCAGGCCGGAAACCAGACCTTTGAACGGTGGATTTCCGCAACACCGGAATGACGGTATCATCAGGAGGTTCCCCGTGCTGAAAAACGCCGAACTCCACGACGTGCCCTTTTACTACAAGTCCATCGACTTCGAGGAACTGGTGCGAGAATACCCGCCGGCCCCCGACTACTTCCGCGGCGTCTTCATGCTGAGCGTGGAAGAGATTCGGGAACTGCAGGAACGCCGGATGCGGGAAGCGGTGGCGCGGGCCTACCAGGTGCCCTTCTATCGCAGAAGGTGGGACGAGGCGGGAGTTGAACCGGGCGACGTCCAGACCATTGATGATCTGAAGAAGGCGCCCATGTACACGGTGGAGGACATTCGCCAGAGCGTCGATGCCAACCCACCCTTCGGCGATTACGTGGGTCGCGACGTGCTGGCCGGGGAGATTCCCTGGCGCATCCATTCCAGCGGCGGCACCGCCGGCGAGCCGCGTCCCACCTTTTACACGCCCTGGGACCGGGAAGTGGGCAATATCCTGCGCTCCCGTTCCTACTACTGGCACGGCTTCAAGCCCGGCGACGTGGTGATGAATACGCTGCTCTACTCCACCCACAACGCCGCCTATTCGGCCCACGAGGCCCTGTGGCAGTGGCTGGGGTGCATCCCCGTCACCACCAGCGCCGGCGTTGTTACCCGCACCACCCGCGCCCTGGAGATTGCCCAGAAGTGGCAGGTCAACGCCCTGGTGGGCTTCCCCGAGTACCTGCTCCACATGTCCCAGGTGGCCAAGGAGATGGGCCTGGAGGTGGGCAAGGACCTGAAACTGAAGCTGGTGGAGTGCTTTGGCAAGTCGGACCTGGTACGGGAGGCCTGGGGCGTGCCGGCCTACGACACCTACGGCATGCACGAAGTCCAGGCCATTTCATCCGAGTGCCCCTACGCCGGCGGCCACCACATCTGGGAGGACGCCTTCATAGTGGAGATTGTGGACCCGGAGACCTACGAGCCGGTGGAGCCGGGCGAAGTGGGGACGATGATAGTCACCGCCCTGTACAAGGAGAACTACCCCATCGTCCGCTACGATATCAAGGACGTTACCCGCCT
Organism: Chloroflexota bacterium; assembly: GCA_009840135.1. Classification (GTDB taxonomy): domain Bacteria; phylum Chloroflexota; class Dehalococcoidia; order Lucifugimonadales; family UBA3495; genus Bin22. The sequence goes on from VXOH01000095.1 coordinate 2,261, forward strand.
GTGGTCCCAGGGCCAGTGTGAATGCGGCAGCTGGATGCAGAAAATAGACCCCATTCACGGCCGTTCCGACTTCATGGTCAAACTGCGGGGCGTCAACGTCTGGCCCGAGGGCGTGGGCACCATTGTAGCCACCAAGAGCGGATTAACCGGGGAGTATTACTGCATAGTGGAGCGCCTGGGCAACCGGGAAGAGATGACGGTGCAGGTAGAGCACACTACCGAGGCCGGCGACCATGACTTCATCCAGCGGGACCTGGAGCGCACCTTCCGTGACCGGCTGAACGTGGGCATTAAGGTGGAGATGGTGGAGCCGGACAGCCTGGCGCCCCTGACCGGTGTGGGCGTCCTGCCCAAAGCCCGCCGACTGGATGACCGGCGGAAGCTCAGTTAGAGTCTGCAATCCATGACTGGACACGAAGGCTCACTTCTATCTTCCCCGGGGTAGCCTTTTAATCCGGTCGGATTGCTGTTTCAATCCCAGTCGAGGCCAAGGGTAGGGGCGGTTCGCGAACCGCCCCTACGGGTTATCCTGCCATCTTGTATGCAACTCTCCCTCTCTCCGATACGCCCGTGATTGTTCGCGCCTATTCGTTGACGATAGTGTCTACCACTCCACCTGGCCGGCGGTGTCAATGTCCCGGTCCAGGTTGCAGGCGGCGCTGATCAGGGCCAGGTGGGTGAAGGCCTGCGGGAAGTTGCCCAGGCCCTCGCCGCTGTGGCCCGTTTCCTCAGCGTACAATCCCAGGTGGTTGGCATAGCTCAGCATCTTCTCGAAGATCAGCCTGGCCTGGTCCAGTGCTTCCCGGTCATAACGCCCCGCCCTGCTCATGGCCTCCACCAGCCAGAAGGTGCAGATATTGAATGCGCCTTCGTGGCCGTTCAGTCCGTCGGGTGAAGCCTCCAGGTTGTAGCGGTAAACCAGGCTGTTGGAGACCAGCCCGCCCTGTTCCGGCGACCGGTTGATGGCCTCCAGCGTTTTCAATATTCGAGGGTCCGAAGGGGCTACAAAGAAGACCAGGGGCATCAACAGGTTGGAGGCGTCCAGCGACTGGCTCCCGTAGTACTGGACAAAGGACTGCAGTTCCTCGCACCAGCCATGCTCCATGATTTCCTCGTAAATGGCGTCCCGCTCCGTTTCCCAGCGGGCCCGGTCGGCGGGAAAGGCGCGGGAGTCCGCCAAACGCAACGCCCGGTCAATTGCTACCCAGCACATTAGCTTGGAATAGACGAAGTGGCGTCGGCCGCCACGCACTTCCCAGATGCCCTCGTCCGCCTGGCGCCAGTTATCTGCCACCCAGTCGGTAAGGCGGCGCAGGTGAGTCCAGAAATCGAATGATATGGGCTGGGCGTGCTTGTTGTAGATATACACCGAGTCCATCAACTCGCCGTAAATGTCCAGCTGCAGCTGATTATAGGCGCCGTTGCCGATGCGCACCGGGCTGGAACCCTTGTAGCCTTCCAGATGGCTGAGAGTTTGTTCGGTCAGCTCATGCCGACCGTCTATCCCGTACATAACCTGCAGGGAACCACCTTCCTCGGCCTCCACGGCCCGGGCCTCGATGAATTTCATAAACTTGGTGGCTTCCTCGGTAAAGCCGATACGCAGCAATGCGTAGAGCGTGAAGGCTGCGTCCCGTATCCAGGTGTAACGGTAGTCCCAATTCCGCTCCCCTCCCACATCCTCGGGCAGGCTGCAAGTCGGTGCGGCCACGATGGCGCCGGTGGGGTCATAGGTCAACAGCTTCAGCACCAGGGCCGAACGTTCCACCATCTCCCGCCAGCGGCCCTTGTAGTTGCAGCGGGACAACCAATTTCGCCAGTATTCCACTGTTTCGGCAAACAGGTGCTCGCTTTCTTCTTCGTCCAGGGGCAGTACCGGCCCCCGGTTGTTTATCACGTTGTCCAGGGCAAAGGTGGCGGTTTGCCCTTCGTGGAGGGTGAACTCGCTCACGAGGCCGTTTTCGATCCTCTTCAGGGGCCGGCTGGTGGTCAGCTGAATGTGGACATCCTTCGAGGTTATGGCCGCCCCGAGAGCGTTTATTCGGATTTCGTGATCGGCGCGGGCGAAGTCAAAGGCGGGGAAACATTCCATTCGGAAGTTCATTTCTCCCCTAACAACGTTAACTCGGCGTATCAACTCGTTGCGGCGGTGAAAGTCGTTAAGCTCCCCCACCGGCATGAAGTCAATAACCTCTCCGACGCCTTCGGAGGAGAGGAAGCGTGTTACCAGGACGTTGGTTTCGGGCCAGTACATTTGCTTGGTGGTCAGGTCGTCATGCTGGAAGGCCGGAGCGATTCTGAAGTGCCCACCCTTCTTGTCGTCCAGAATTGCGGCGAAGATGCTGGGAGAGTCGAAGTTAGGTGTGCAAAACCAGTCAATAGAGCCGTTCATGCCCACCAGCGCCACGGTGTGCATATTGCCAATAATCCCATAATCTTCAATGGGCTGGTATGCCATAACCTGCCTCCCCTCCGGCTTCGACCAACGGCCTGTTAACGCACTTGTTTCCGCTCTTCTTACAGGGACCAGCTGTCCGGCGTCTCCGGTGTGGGCATGGGCCGGATAATCACTTCACACAGGGCCGCCTGCCCGGACTCGGTGGCAGCGATGCAGCGTCTCAGGGCCGGCGTAATCTCGTTGGGGTCCTCGACCCGCTCCGAATACGCTCCCAGGCCCTGGGCAACCTGGCTGAAGTTTCCGCCCAGTTCCGCCATGGTAGGCGGCGCGGCATTTTCCCTCGCCATGGCCATCAACCCTCCGCCCGTACCTCCGTTATTGAGCAGCACGGTAAGGGTGGGCAGCCCCATCCTGACTGCCGTCTCGATCTCCATCCCCACCATGCCAAAGGAAGCGTCGCCAATGACGTTAAAGACCAGGTGGTCCTGCTTTCCCAACTTGGCGCCAACTGTTGCGCCCATGGACCAGCCCATGGCTGCCATGCCCCCCATGCCGATATAGTTTCTGGGCCTCGTGGCCATCCAGAAGGGAGATAGGTACCCCCGGCTGCCCCCGGCGTCGTGCAGAGCGACGGTTCGGTCCAGGTCCACAATTTTCATCAAGTCCTGGACCACCCGGTAACCGTTGGTTGGAGTCGAAGCGTCGTTGAACACCTCCTCCCATTCACCGAGCCACTTGGCCCTGGCCTGCTGAATTTCGGCAACCACTTCTTCCTTTATTCCACCGCCGCCCGGCCCGACCCGGTCGCGTACCGCTTCATTCAGCGATTGCAGTGCCAGCCTGGCGTCCGCCAGCACCGGCACATCAGCCGGGTAGATCTTGTTCAGGTCTTCCTGGTCGGCGTTAACGTGGATCAGTTTGACGCCGGGAGGAATTGGGCGCCCGTCGGTGCCGTTGGGCAACCGGAAAGAGTTGCCCACGGCCAGCACCGCGTCGGCTTTGCGGTTTATGTGCAAAGCCTGCCCGGAAGCATATTTGCTCCGGGGGTAAACGCCGCCACCAAGGGAAAGTGGGTGGTTCTCGGGAAAAGTCCCTTTCCCCACCAGGGTAGTGGCGGTTGGCATTGAGAGCATTTCCGCCAGTTCCATTGCTTCGTCCCACGCTTCGGCGGCCAGGACTCCGCCTCCCAGGTTAAGAATGGGAAAGCTGGCATTGACCAGGATGTCGGCGGCCCGCTCAATGTCTGAAGGATCGGCGGCAGCCTTCCGTCCCGGGCCCACGGGTTCGTAATGCAATACCTCGTCAGGGGCTTCGGAGGACAGCACGTCCGAGGGCATTTCCAGGACTACGGGGCCCGGAGTCCCAGACCGCAGGGCAGTGAAGGCCCGGCGCATGACGGAAGGGATGTCCTCAATCTTTGAGAAGGTGCCCTTCCACTTCACAAAACTGTCGAAGATGCTGGAGGGTGCTTCCTGCTGAATCTCGCGCCCCATGTTGGCGAGAGGGTGCTGGCCCATCAGCAGCAGTACGGGGATGTTGTCCGCGAAGGCCCCGGCTATACCGGTAAGGGTGTTGGTTGCGCCCGGACCCGTCCCGCACAAGGCCACACCAACCTTTCCGGTTGCCCGTGCGTAGCCATCGGCGATCTCTACCCCCTGCCGTTCGTGGCGGGCGGAGAATACTTTGATGGTGGGGGACTGTCGAAGGGCCGGCCACAGAGGTTGTTCTCCACCGCCGGCGAACCCGGTTATGTACTCGACGCCCTCCTTCTCAAGGGCATGGACTACTGCATCTCCTCCACGCATGGTTCGCCTCCGGTGTAAAATTTCAGACTTGCGGTAAGGGCAGCGGCCCTAGGCAGCCCGGGGCAGGCTTGGCCCGGCTGTTCCGTGGCCTCGCTGATCGTCCAACCTTGCGACACCCCTGGCAAAACGATGCCGTCCCCACAAACTGATTTAGCACTTTCTATTAATGATTATATGTCGCTAATTTGCGGGATACTACACTTTCGAGCTCGGACGCAAGAGAATTTTGCCGTGCATTTTGTCAGTGTTGTACAATTCCGACCGATTTCCCCGCTGGGGCAGGCATTTTCGAGTGACAGCCTGGTTCCGAGACAAAGCTGCTGGAGGATGTTCAATGGATCTGGGGTTTGATGGCAAGGTTGTATTCATAACGGGAGCGGGTCACGGCATCGGCCGGGCCTTTGCCCTGGCTTTCGCGGAGGAGGGGGCTTCAGTCGTCATCGCCGAACTTGACCAGAACCGCGCCGATATGACGGCGGGAGAAATAAGGGAACGGGGAGGCAAAGCCATAGCCATACCCTGCGACGTCAGCGACCGAGGCCTCGTCGAAGCTGCGGTGCAGCGTACCCTGGAGGAATACGGCCGGATAGACATTCTGGTCAACAATGCGGTTAGTCCAAACCTCACGGGTTCTCTGGAGGAACTCGACGACGAGGACTGGGACCACAACTTCGACGTGAACGTTAAGGGCAGCTTCTATTGCTTCAAAGCCGTTGCGCCACACATGAAAGACAGGCGCTATGGCAAAGTGGTTAGCATGGCATCTATTGTTGGGCGACGAGGCTCCGCCGAGCCTACCTCGGCGGCCTACTCGGCATCCAAGGCCGGCATCATTGGTCTGACTGCCACCATGGCCCGCGAGCTGGGACCCTTCAACATAAACGTCAACGCCATTGCCCCGGGCAGTATCAATACCCCTCGCTGGCGGGATGCCCGCAACGAAGAACAGGTCAACCGCACCATAAACGGAACGGCATTGAAACGATTGGGAGAGGCGGAGGACATTGTGGGGATGTGCCTGATGTTGGCTTCCGACCGGTCATCCTTCATCACCGGACAGACCGTGACCATAGACGGGGGCATGCTTTGCATGTAGGGGGGCAAGCCAGGGTCTGACCGGTTGCTACGAGTCGGGTTCCACCGGAGGCAAAGCTTCTATGTCCAGGGTCGAATCTGCGGCGGTTTCTGGCCGAAATCGGGTCAGCCTGTCGAGAATGCGTTGCTCCTCCCTGGTAGACGGACTATAGGGCCGTTGAGGAGAGCTTCGAATTTGGTCGAGCTGAGTCAACAATTCGCGACAGTTCTCAAGCCTCTGATGCAGCACCCGATCATTAAATCGGTGTTCGTAGTAATTGACGTGCAAGACCCCCGCAGAGTCAAACAGACCAATCAGTGAAGGGGTTTCAAATTCCATCGAGAGCTGAGTAATGGCATCTTCCAGAAGGGGATGACTCTTGTGATTCCATCCCCTTAGTGCGCTAACGGACTTTACACCTTCCGCCACAGCTCCCCAGGCTTTCTCGGAGGCTTGGGACCAGTCTCCCCGGTCCAGTTCCTCCTGCGCCTGCCGCATGTATTTGCGGCTCAGTTCCAGGTAGCGATTCGAGAGTTCCTGCGGGGTTGCCATTCAATTACCCTGATGTGACAAAATATTGCCACAGGACTATAGCATACTCCAGGAGAGATTTCTCTACTCCATCTCCAGGAATTCCTGCACCCAGTCGGTGGCCGGCTCCTTGTCATAGAGATTGTATAGCACCGCCGCATTCCGTATGTGGTCTCCTCCGAAGTACTTTTCGTACAGCACCTGCCGGGAAGCAAAGGCGCTGCAGCAGGTGTCCCAGGCCAGGCGGAACAGGCGCACCCGTTCCTCTGCGGTGGCTGTATCCGTGTCCAGGTACTGGCGAATCTCATCGGCCAGGGGACCGTTCAAATCCGCTTCGGTGGGCAGGGCCATCAGGCTGCTGGAACCCAGGAAGTGCAGAATCTCCGCCATGCGGGGGTACATCTGGATGAAGAGGCTGCGGGCCACCAGCAACGGCATATAGGGCGGGCACATCACACCCCATTGATCAATTTTCGCATCCACCTCGGCAGCCTTCAGCAGGGCCTTCGTAACTTCCAGGTTCTGGATTACCTCGGCCACCATCCCCTGCACCTGCTGCAACTGGGTTGAACCCAGGGTCCTGGTCATCAGGTTTGCCAGCCCCAGCATGAACTCGCACTTGACCACGTTCTTGGTCACCACCTGGTGTCCCGTATGGGCATTGCGGTTGGTGGCTTCGGCCCAGGTGTTGGCCAGCTGCACGTCACCAAGCAGAAATACTCGTTCCCAGGGGATCAGCACGTTGTTGAAGAAGACCACCGCGTCCATTTCCTCGAACCGCGAACCCAGCGGATGGTCAAAGTGGGAGCGGCCCAGGTCGAAGCTCTCCCGGCAGAGGAACTTCATTCCAGAGGTATTGCACGGCACTGCAAATCCAAAGGCATAGCGTTCCCCGGCATCCCCGGGTAGGCGGTGGGTGCGGGCCGGATAGACGATGATCTCATCGGACAGCGGCCCCAGGGTGGCCAGCACCCGCGCCCCATTCACGACAATACCGGCGTCCGTTTCCTTTACTACTTGCAGGGCAACATCGGTGCGGTCCTCCAGGGCTGTGCCCACGGGATTGCGGCTCCGCTGCAGGTTAACCAGGGTGTGAGTCAGGGTCAGGTCGTTTTCGCGTATGTGTTCAAAGTAGTTCTCGATGTTCTGTTTGAACTCCGGACGATTCTGGCCGCAGAAGTCGCTGGCCGCCGCCATGGACATCACCGCCACGTTGAGGAAGTCCGGGGTCCTTCCCATCATGCCGCAGCTGACCCTGGCCCAGTGCCGCATCATTTCGCGCCTTCGATCCAGGTCCTCACGGGACTGGGGAATGATGAAGGACAGGCCCACCTGGTCGCCGCTGCTGGGCGATGGGAACGTCATCTCCGGGCCAATATCCGGGTGGTGCTGCAGGTCGTAGAGGGACGCCAGGGTGCGGGCGCCGTTGGACAGCGTGGGATGGGCAGTAGGGTCCTTGATTCGCTGCCCTTCCATGTAAATGTCCGGCGGCGCCCCCCGCAGGCGTTCCAGGTAGTCCGCTCCGGTTCTGGCCGGCATGGCGGGCCCTCCTTTCAGCTAACAATTGAAGCCCTTAAACCTGGGCGCTCCACCGTGGCCTGGCCACCCAAGCCACAATGCAAATATTTAGGGAACCCCTGCACAGATCTCTTTTTCCTTGATGGGGGAAGGATAGGCAGCCACGTCCACCCTTGGCGGGATGGGGGTCATACCTTGAAGTTAACCGATCCCCCTCACCCTAGCCCTCTCCCGCCAGGGGAGAGGGGATTTATCCAGACTTTTCTTATAAGAAATAACCGGAAAGTGATTGCCCAGCCCTTACTACACTTTCGGGTGCATCAACCCCAGCATCTCTTCCTTCCAGTCCGAACCCTTGGGCAGGATGCCCTCGATGGCTCGGGCGTTGTAGTAGGTGGGGGCTACTCCTGGCGGCACTCCGCCGTCCGCTACCGTCTGGGCGGCCTGGAGCAGCAGGCGGCGGGCCTGGATGATGGCCATATCGCTGCGGGTGAGGTTCTCACGGGTTCGGTCCACGATGGAGCCCATGCTTTCCTGCACCGCCACGTCCTGGGCGTTTATGCCGTTTATACCAGTGAACGTCTCGTACTTCTGAACCTGGCGGTCTATCAGCCAGTCGTTCTCGCGGTTGCCCTTGCTGCGGAAGTCGGGCAGCATGTCCTCCGGACCCCGCCCGTAGCCCCGTTCAATCTCCACGAACTCTTCGTCGGTGATGGGTTCAGGGCCGAAGCTGTAAATCCAGTTGTAAATCATGCAGTTGTTGTCGTCCATTGGCACCCATATGTGCCCCGCGATCATCTGCTGCGACGCCTGGCCCTTGTAGCCTGACTGGCGGGGGCGGGCCTGGTGGAAGGGCAAAATGTACTGGTAAGTGCGCACGAAATTGCCCCGTTCTCCCAGGTCGCGGATGCCCACGTAGCGGTAGCCGTAGTCGGTCACATCCACCTCCAGGGTGGGGGCGCCTCCGGTAACGAAGTCGGTATTGACGCCAATGCCGGCCTTGTCGGTGTTGGTGGTGATAGTGCGGTGCAGGATAGGCGCATGGGCGGTATCTATCCCGCCCTCCAGGGCCTGGAGCCAGTTGCAGGCCTGCCGGTTCTTGGAGATCTTCCGGTGGGTTGGTGCCACCGTCGCCCACTCAAAATGGGGCGGCGGCGGCGGGTGGCTTCCTTCATCGCCCATGTAGGCCCATACCACGCCGCCCTGTTCCATTGTGGGATAGGACGTGATGCGGACCTTGGTGTGATAATCGCTGTCCGGCGGTTCGTTCATCATGTCCAGGCAATTGCCTTCCACGTCGAACTTCCACCCGTGATAGACACAGCGAAGGCCGCACTCTTCGTTGCGCCCCAGGAAAAGGGAGGCGAGCCGGTGGGGACAGTATTCGTCCAGCAGGCCCACCCGTCCGTTGGTGTCCCGAAATGCCACCAGGTCCTCACCTAGCAGGCGTACCCTCACGGGTGGACAGTCAGGCTCAGGCAACTCGGAGGACAGGAGCGCTGGCATCCAGTAACAGCGCATCACTTCGCCCATGGGCGTACCCCGGCCGGTGCGGGTCAAAATGTCATTCTCGGCGTGAGACAGCATGGATATCCTCCTGGGCAGGGGATTTGAGAAACCTGAGCATAGGGTTCTTCAAGTGGGACACCCTGGTTTCCGTGATATGGACACTCTGGCGACGGCAGGTGCCCAGTGAGCCGGGCCGTTAGACCCGGGGAGCCACCGGTGAAATTCTGAGTTTTCCGCTCCGGATCAATGGCGAATCGGGGCTCCAAAAATGTACTAATGAAGGAGACTATAGGTCTGACACCTCGCACCCAATCTCTTCCAGTCTTTCCTCCCAGTCTCCCTGTAGGTCATTTATTTCATTGATGACCCGCATCTTTTCGCGGTTACTGGCGGTTGTGTCGTTTTCCAGAGAGTCGGTGAGCTTCTCCATGCGGGTAGAGAAGTCTTCCATGGTCTGGGTCGCCTGAGAGCCTCCCTGCAATGCCTCTTCAACCGAGCATTTTAGGTTCGACACCGCCACCCGGCCAAGGTTGGAAATGGATTCTTCGGCAGCACGGGCCACGTCCTCATCGGATGGCTGGCAGCCAATGTTCAGGAACAAGAGCCCCGCCAAAACAATGCCCGCGATACCGGTTCTTCTTTTGCTTGCAAACGCCTTGGGCTGGAAGGTTAAGTCCACTGGGCAAAACCCATGGCACAGCCGGTGCCTGCTGGGGAACGGTAACACGGAACGTAGTCCACCACCTTCATGTCCAGGTGCTCCAACGCTCCAGCCACGGCTATCCAGTTGCGTATCTCCGAGTTACCCGAATTGAGCTTCTCCCGGGGGATTGCAGCCAGGGCTCCGGAGTCGCGGTTCTGCATAGCCTTAAGGACATGGTGGTCCAGGTCCTCGTCAATTACGAAGTGGCTGAGTCCGCCGGAAGCTATTACTGCCACCCGCGCATCACTATCCCATTCCTGTATGGCCGACCGGACTGCCTGGCCCAGTTCGTAACAGCGCTGGGGTGTAACCTGGTTGGGTGGGTAGTAGGTATTGACCATGATGGGCAGCGCCGGAATGGGCTTCTGCCGCAGGATTCGCTGGTACAGGTATCCGAAGGCGTGGCCCATACCCCTGCCTTCGGGGGTGTGCCTGGAGTGGGCCACGTCAAAACGCTGCTCCACCAGGTGTTCTATGACGTGGCGGCCCAGGTCGAAGGCGATGGGATAGTCTATCTCCCGGTCGGCAAACCAGCCCCACGCGTTGGCCTTGCGGAAGGCGGGAGCTGCGTCGGGGATGGGTATTGGCACGTTGCGAATGGTATCGCCCCAATAGACCAGCATGGCAGGCATATTGCCTTCGTTGAACAATTCCATCTGGTCGTCGCCAATCATTACCACCACGTCCGGCGCAACATCCTCCACCGTTTCGCCCAGGGTGGCTATGCCCTGCTGACAGGCGTTGTATCGGGTAGCCATTTTGTCTTCGGTCAGCTCTCGTTCAATAAGCGAACGGTTAACGGTGGACATAAGCTCGTCATAGGAATAGGGCTTGCCATCGGCGGCCCACAACTCCTGGTGTCGTCGGTCACCCTCGCCGTAGGTAAGCCACATCTCGGATGGGGTGCTTAATTGAGGGCTGTGGGAAGAACCCAGGCCCAGGACTATGTCTGCCATGTAAGACCTCCGGTTTTGACACCTGCCGAATCACGAGTTGGAAGTGCGAGGAATTGGGTCCGCCCAGTCAGTCCCGCAGGGAGAACATTAGCATCTGACCAGCGCCTGTCACTAGATGGACAGTACCACGTCCACCAGCGCAATCCGCCCCTCGTTAACGGTTTCCAGGCCCTGTTTCAACGCGGGAACCAGGTCCGCCGGATCTTCCACCCGCACGCCGTAGCCTCCGAAGGGGTCCACCAGCTTGGCGTAGTCCGGTCCTGGGATGTGAACGCCGTGCCAGATGTCGGAGCGGGCAGCATCTCCATTCGGGTAATAGTGTTGATGGTTGCGGCGCATGGCCTCGTAGTTGCCGTTGTTGAAAATCACGGTCAGGAAGGGCAGGTTGGCCTCGCCGGCAACTCCAAAGCTCTGGGTCACCGGGTTGTAGAGGAACCCGCCGTCGCCCATCAGGGCCACCACCGGGCGGTCGGGCATGGCCAGCTTCACTCCCAGGGCCAGCCCAAGGCCCTGTCCCAGCCCGCCGTTGGGGTGGAAGTAGCTCTGGGGCCGGTCCCATTGGACGTGGCGCAGTATTTGCCCCCGGTGGGATGTGACCTCTTCGGCGTACACTGCGTTGTCGGGCATGGCCTCGCTGATGGCGGCGCACAACCATACCGGGTCTATGGGCTGCCTGGTGCGGGCCGCTTCTTCCGCAGCAAGTCGGTTGGCGGCCAGCCTGTCATGCTCGGTCTTCCAGTGCTCGCGACGTTCGGCTATCTTGCTGGCATTGGCTCCATTGGCTGCACCGTTGGCTTCCAGCGCTTCGGTCAGCAGTTGCAGGGTCAGGGTCATGTCGCCTTCCACGTACATATCCGCCAGCAGGTTCTGGTAGGCCATCTGCCCCTTCAGCGGATTCTCGCCCAGGGCCACTACCGTGGCGTTGGCCGGGCCGGCGTTTGGCGGATACCAGGGCGAGCGACTGCCCAGGAGCAATACCAGGTCAGTTTCGTCCAGGTAGGCTTCAGGTGTGCCCAGGTAGAGGGGATGGCTCTTGGGGAAATTGGCGTGTATGGAAGCGCTTTCCGTGACGGGAATCGCCATCAGTTCCGCCAGCTTGACCAGGTTTTCAAATCCGGCTACTTCCTGACCCGAGCCCTCGGCAATCATCAAGGGCCTACGGCTGCCGGCGATGAGCGATACCAGGCGGTCAATCGAGTCGGCTGTCGGCCTGGTCCTGGGCGCCTCGGCTACCTGCCGTATCTTGGCCGGTGGAATCCAGCCGTGAATCATGGTTTCGATGGGAATATCAAGAAAGGCAGGGCCCCTGGGTACGCGCTGGGCCATTTCCCCGGCCCTGACCAATTGCTCGTACAGGGTATAGGGACTGGTGGCCTGTCCGCTCCACTTTACGAAGGGTTCCACGAAGCGGTTGGGCCCGCCCACTACGCTCAAATTGCGGTACCACTGACCCTGCGGGTCCAGGTCCGGATTCTCGCCATAACTGATGGCCTCGCCGGAGCAGACCACCATGGGCACCTCGCCCAGGTAGGCGCTATGGATTCCCACGCCTCCCTGCAGCAGTCCCACCCCGGCATGAAGCAGCACCGCCTGCATCCTGCCGGTGACCCGGGTATAGCCCAGGGCCATATCCACCGCCAGGGTCTCGTGCCAGCAGTTGATGTACGTCGGGCCGTTGGTCTCGTTTATCTTCTGGCGCGCCAGGGCCTCCCAGACGGGGGCCCACTCGGATCCGGGAGAAGAGATAATGTAGTCAACGCCCAGGTTGCGGAAGGCTTCCAGAATGGCGTCGCCGCCGTCTTTGGTCTGAGCTTGCGTCATGGGATATCCTCCTGGCAGTGTGACCTGGGACAGTCACGGTCCGGCAAAATGGAATATAAGAGCAAGAAATGGCTGGGCCCAACCTGGATTTGGCTTGAGTATAAGTAGGCCCATATTCAGTGTCAACGAAGTCAAGCGGCGTGGCACTGGTTGTTTGCCCTTGGCCAAAGGGCTAAACTCACCCCAAATACCAACCGGTGCTGCAGACTGAGTGTGAGGTGTTTCCATGGCCGGATTAAACGGAACTTTTGAGCCCCCGGTGCCTTCCAGGGTAATATTTGGACAGGGTAGGGCGGAAGACTTGCCTGCGGAACTGGACCGTATGGGGAGCCAGCGGGCGATGGTCCTTTCGGGCCGGAGCATCGCCGAGAAAACCGACACCGTAAATCGGGTCGCTTCCCTGCTGGGAGACCGGTGCGTGGCCGTCTATTCCAATCTGCCTCAGCGGGCGCCGCTGGCTAAGGCGGTAGAGGCCACCAAGATTGCCCTGGACAACGGAGTGGATACGCTGGTGGGAGTGGGCGGGAGCACCATCTCCGACGCGGCGCGCATGATTGGCGTAATGATGGCAGAAGGCCTGACCACCGAGGCGGCCCTGCGCGACCGGGGACACCAGGGCGGCGGCAACTTCCAGTCCACCGCCGAAGCCGGCGACCTTCCCAAACAGGTATCAATACCCACCACCCTCTCGGCGGGCGAGTTCAACCTGGGCGGGGGCAACGTCCTCGACGACCAGGCCGGACACAAGATCCGCGTCCGGCACCCGGGTCTCTACGCTCACCTTATTGTGCTCGACCCGGACATGACCGAAGGCACCCCGGACTGGCTGTGGCTGTCCAGCGGTGTAAAGGCCCTGGACCACTGCATCGAGCGGCTGTATTGCCGGGGCAGCCAGCCGGCCACCGACGCCACCACGGTCAAGGCGGCGGAGCTGCTGTTCAGCAACCTGCCTCAGTCGCGGGAAGAGATGGGCAACCCGGAGGCCCGCCTGGGCTGCCTGATGGGGGCATGGATGTCCATGATGGGCGCTCCCAGCGTAGGGTCAGGGCTGAGCCACGCCATCGGCCACGTTATCGGCGTGAAGTACAGCGTTGGCCACGGCTACACGTCCTGCGTAACTCAGCCCTATGTCATGGAGTTCAACCGCCCTGCGTCAGCGGACAAGCAGGCCATGCTGGCGCAGGCGGCCGGGCTGGACACCAGGGGGATGAACGACGAAGTTGCGGCGGAAGCGGTGGCCGCGCTGGTGGACGAGTTCATCATGGGCCTGGGCATGCCCCATCGTTTGCGGGAGCTGGAGATACCCCGGGAGGACCTGCTGACTATAGCCGAAATGACGTTGGAAGATGGACCATCCCGCAACAACCCGGTGCAGGTGACCAGCCCGGAGGAATTGCTGCCCTTGCTGGAGAAGGCTTGGTAGGGATTAACGGCGATACTATTGGTTGACAGCGTATATGGCTAGCATGTTGTCAATGAAAGTCAGGGAACCGGCCCAGGCCTCCATGTAGTCTTGCTGGTTTAGGTGCTCCCGGTCAGCATAAATGTGGAGCTGGTCCGTCAACTTCCAGAGCGATATTAATGCGTCGGATATATCCTCCCGTTGTGCTATTCCAATGAGGAAACGTTCCTTGTCTCCGGTTCTCGTCGGGTTAAATCCTTGTTGGTTCGCCAGAGCGTTGATGCACTGCTTGGCTGACTCGTATATCAGCGCACTGGCGCAATCCAGGTCGTTTTCCCTTTCCAGCAGCGACTCGGCCTGTCGGCGGTAATTTCTGGCGCGGACTTCGTGCCGGGCGGCTTGCTGTTGCCTATTGGGGTTGACCATTCTGCTCCACTAAAAACTTTCGAGCCATGTCAAAGGTGCTTTCCAGCTGATAACCTTCCAGCACGTCCATCTCAGCGTGGTCCCGCATCAACTTTCCCACACCCAAGCCGCCGCGGTAATACCATTTGTGCACGGAACCCTCGGCCTCCAACGCCTTGGCCAGGTCAATCAGGTAATCGTCATACCGAAGGCCCCGTTCCTCGGCCAGCGCCACAAATGTGGCTTTGGTGCCTTCCCACAGAAGACCGGCAGCTTCCTGGTGATTTCCTGCTTCCCATTCCCGGTCGGCACATGCCAGGTACTCCAGGGGCGTCATGTTATTTCTTGGTTCGGTGGAAGCCTGTTCGTGAATAGACATGGCGGTTCTCCGTCTGGTCCATTGGTATCATCATTATACAGTATGGGGAGGCTAACTTTAATCGCAGACAGGTTCAAAATCTCCATCGGCTGACCCATTCTGCTACAATGGCCCCGCCGGGCCTGCTCGGCTGGTCAAGAGAAAAGATACTTCGGAGGTTCGCTGTTATGCCATCCTTTATGGACAAACTGACCGTTAACGGTAATGAAATGGATATGTACGCCGCGGTGCCCGACGGCTCCGGGCCGCATCCTGCCGTGGTGATAGCCTTTCACGTAGGGGGAATGGACGAGTTTGACAAGGTCATGGCCGACCGCTTTGCTGAAGAGGGCTACGTGGCTGTCGTACCCGACCTGTTCCACCGCTACACCGACGAGCAGCTGAACGGGGGGAGGCTGGAGCGGCTGAACTACCTGAACGACGCCGACGTCATTGCCGACATGAACGCCGCGGTGGACTTCCTTACCGGCAACTCGGCCATCGACAACGATCGCATCGGTGTGACGGGCTTCTGTATGGGTGGCCGCATCGCCTGGCTGATGGCGGCGGTCAATCCCATCTTCAAGGCCACCGTGCCCTTCTACGGCGGCACCATCATGGGCAAGTGGGGCGACCCCGAAAAGACTCCCTTCGAGCTGTCCGACGGCATAAGCTGCCCCATGCTTTTCCACTTCGGGGAGATTGACCGAAACCCTTCTCAGGAAGACATGGCAAAGCTGGACGCGGAACTTACCCGCCTGGGGAAGGAACACACCTTCCACACCTATGCCGGCGCCGACCACGCCTTCATGGACTGGACGGGCGCACGCCACAACGCCGAAGGCGCCGCCGTTGCCTGGCCGAGGACGATAGAGTTTTTTGATAAGTACTTGAAGGGGTAGTACCTTCCCACGAAATTCAGGAAGGGTTTACGCGCCCGGGATGGTCCCTTTTCTTGAGGAAGAAGAGAAGGATTCTGGGCGCAAATCACCATTTGAGGAGGTCACTTAATGACCACCACCGAAAAAAAGCAGTACAGCGTTGGCGGAGTGATGCTGGACCGGCCTTTCAAGATTCGCCGGCTGGGGCACTTCGGCTTTAACTCGGACAATATGGAAGAGTCAGTGCGGTTTTACCGGGACCTGCTGGGGTTCTATGAGTCGGACGTGCTGGACTTCAAGAGTATTCCCGGGCTGGGAGAGAAGCTGGCCCACATTGAGGATGGACGGGGCGTATTCTTTACTCACGGCAGCGACCATCACGCCTTTGTGCTGTTCCCCCGCAACGTCATGGATGCCTTTGTTGCGGCCGGCGGTGGTGGCGGCGGCAAGGGCGAGGTGACCATCAACCAGATTACCTGGCAGACCGGCGCTCTGGCTGAGGTGGTGGACGGCGCCCACTTCTTTGAGGAGCAGGGAATCGGCATCCAGCGGGTGGGCCGGGACATGCCTGGCAGCAACTGGCACGTCTATCCCTACGACCCGGATGGCCACATCAATGAGCTCTATTACGGCATTGAGCAGATTGACTGGACCCGCCGCAGCAAGCCCCGGGAGATGTATTACCGGATCTTCCACGAAGAGCCCACTCTACCCCAGATGTCGGAAGAGGCGGAGGTGGAGGAGGCTGTCGCCAAGGGGATTGACGTCTTCTCCGGTTTCCGTGGGGTGAACCAGTTGCCGGCCAAGTACGACGTGGAAGGGGTGATGCTGCCCCGGCCCTTCAAGATTACCAAGATTGGGCCGGTCAACCTCTTTGTGCAGGACATGGAGGCCTCGCTGAACTTCTACATGAACCACCTGGGCTTCGTGCTGACGGAGGAGACGGAATACCAGGGGCACCGGCTGTATTTCCTGCGTAACGGGTCGGAGCACCACAGCCTGGCCCTGTTCCCCAAGTCGCTGCGGGAGCAACTGGGCTGCAGTTCTCACACTACCAGCGCCTCCTTTGGCGTGGAGGTTGGCAGTTACACTCAGCTGCGCAACGCAGTGGGCTTCCTGAAGGAGAACGGCGTGGAGTTCAAGGAAATGCCGCCGGAACTGCATCCGGGCATTGACTACGTGGCTTACGGAGTTGACCCTGATGGTCATTTGATCCAGCTTTACTACTACATGGAGCAGATAGGCTGGAGTGGCAAGCCGCGGCCCCAGGAGATGCGCCGCTTCGTACCCTCTGACTGGCCGGACACCCTGGACCCCATGTCGGACACCTACGTGGACCAGGTATTCCAGGGGCCCTTGGGGTAGGGGAAAAGAAAAGGACCTAACGTCTACGGTTGCCGGTCATTCGGCGTCCTAGACGTCAGAGCCTGCTTGCCAAGAAGCCGAACTCAGACATAGTAGTTCACTCGGTCGAACACGTTGGAGGAATATAATGCCGCAAGGTTCCGAATGGTTGTCTGAAGTAGCGGATAGGATGAGGAACGCTGTTTCCAATGGTGCAGCTCCCACCCCTGAACAAGTCACAGTTCGGGAGCTGGTTCAGAGATTCGGCTATCACAAGCGTGGGGACACTGCCAACAGTGCTATACGTAACGGGCTAGAAAGGAATGGCCTTACCACAGATAGAGATTTTGCGGTTGGTTATATCAATTCAGACATAAGGATTCTTTTGGACTCTGATACCTTTGACTCACCGGAGAATCATTCTACATCTGATCCTACACATCGGATCGGTTCCCTGGAAGCCGCCAACCAATCTCCAGTAAGCGTCCACCCCGACAAGCCCTTGTGTACAGCTACTACAATCATGTTGCTGCATGACTTTTCGCAGCTTCCCGTGATGACCAACGAGCGACAAGTGTCTGGAATAATTAGCTGGAAGTCAATAGGCGCACGCCTCTCCATGGGGCAAGAGTGTGATTTAGTACGGCAATGCATGGACACAGCAGAGATCTTGGCCGATTCTACTCCTTTATTTGAGGCAATTGCCACCATAGCGGAGCATGGCTACGTCCTAGTGCGAGGAGCAGACAGCCGGATAAAAGGAATAGTAACGGCTACAGATATATCGTTCCAGTTCATGCAACTCGCTGGACCATTCTTATTCGTTGGTGAGATAGAGGGTTATTTGCGTCAGTTGATACATGGCAAGTTCACGATCGAGGAATTGAGTGCCGCCGGTGGGTCATTAGATGGGCAAACTATTGGAGGGTCAGGTGACCTAACTTTAGGAGGCTATTGCCGCCTATTGGAGAATCCTGGCAATTGGGAGAAGTTAAACCTAGCTGTTGACCGTTCTGAATTCGTAAAGCACTTGGACGTTGTGAGACAGATTAGGAACGACGTAATGCATTTCAGTCCAGATGGCTTGACTGAAGAACAAACGAAAGACCTTCAAGATATGGCGAGGTTCTTTGAGAATCTAGTTGGAACTGGCGCGATTTAGAAGCAAAGTAACCGACAATTTGGCACGTTTCCGCTTCGAACTTGCACCATCTACTAAAGAGTGAAGGATGGGGATACAAGACAAGCTCACTATTGGGTGTGCGATAGTGCTTGGGGTAACCATAATTATTGGGTTCCATTTGTTACTGGTAGCTTGGTACATAACCTCCCCAACACCTTTATGGTACATATTTATTTGTGCTGTGGTTACATATGCAGCATCGGCGGTGACCTTTGATCTGATAGCCTTCAACTTCAGATATACGAGGAAGTTATGGCGCGCACTGTTCTAGTTTCGGTTCGGACCACCAGTTAATGAAGAAGACCGGTCCCCCGAATGCCCTCCACGTTCAGCTTGTCTCCGGGGGTATATCTTAAACCCACTAATTGAAGCTTGACTACATCATCCGCCGGATGATGTTGCTGGCCTGCTCCTCGCTGAGGCCCAGTTCGCGGAAGGCCAGCGGGCCCCCGTCGTCCAGGACCGGCTCGCGCCGGTTCAGGGTGGGAGCGTTTGGGACCTGGAAGAAGACGCCGGTGTATATGGTCTCGCCCCACTCCATGGCCTTCTCACAGGCCAGCTTCCAGTCTCCGGTGTTGTGCTCCTCGTCCTCCAACTTGACCACCCGGTCCTTGAAGAAGTTGTGGGTGTTGTCGAGGTTGAAGGTCACACAGGGGCTGAAAACGTCCACCAAGGCAAAACCCTTGTGCTGGATGGCCTGTTCCATCAGGCTGGTGAGGTGCCGCACGTCGCCGCTGTAGCCCCGGGCCACGAAACTGGCACCGTTCATGATGGCGGAGGTGATGGGGTTTATCGGCATTTCCACGCTGCCGAAGGGAGTGCTCTTGGTCTTCATCCCGTCCCGGCTGGTGGGGGAAATCTGGCCGGTGGTCAGGCCGTAAATCTGGTTGTTCATCACGATGTAGGTCAGGTCTATGTTGCGGCGGGCGGTATGGGTGAAGTGGTTGCCGCCGATGCCGTAACCGTCGCCGTCGCCGCCGGTCACAACCACCGTCAACTCGTGGTTGGCCAGCTTGGCCCCGGTGGCCACCGCAAGGGACCGACCGTGCAGGGTGTGCATGCCGTAGCTGTTGAAATAACCGGGCAGGTTGGAGGAACAGCCGATTCCGCTTACCGTCAGAATTTCATGGGGCTGCAAGCCCAAGCCCGCCACGGCTCGCTGCAGGCTGTTGAGCACCCCGAAGTCGCCGCAGCCCGGACACCAGTCCGGGTCCACCGCTCCCTTGAAGTCCCGCGCCGTTAAAGCAACGACACCAACGTCTCCCGCATTGCTTTCGGTAGTTGTCATCGGCCTTCCCTCTAAACGATGAATTTCGCAGGGGTGTTATTCACCCCCATCCTAACCTTCCCCCCGTCAAGGAGGAAGGGACTTTAGACGATTACTTCCTGGTCGGGGACGAATACCTGGGAGTTGCCCGCAAGCAATTCCTGTACGCCCTCCGCCACGTGATGCGGCATGAACGGCTCGCCGTCGTACTTGCGGATGTGCCCGTCAACCGAAAGGCCGGTTTCACTGCGCATATAGCGGTAAAACTGGCCGGAGTAATTGTTCTCTACGATTATGACCTTCTTGGCCGACGTCAGTATTTGCGTAACAGCGTCAACGTGGAAGGGCACAATCCATTTAATGGCCAACTGGTTGGCCGTAACGCCCTGGTCTGCCAGCAGTTCACGCGCCTCGCGGATTACGCCCTCGGTGGAACCCCAGCCCACCAGGGTAACTTCAGCGCCTTCGGGACCCTCTATTTCCGGAGCGGCAATCTCCCTGACGATGTCCTGGAACTTGCGAGCGCGCTTTTCCACCATCATGCGGCGCTTGAGGGGGTTGGTGAATTCGTCGCTGATTAACACCGAGTTTTCGTCGTGCTCGTCGGTGGCGACCACGTGGACGTAGCCGGGCACGCCGGGCACTGCCCGAGGGGAAACCCCGGAGTCGGTATTTTCGTAACGCATGTACCCATTGGACGGCGCCGGAGTTGTTATCAGATCGCCGCGATCAATGGCGGGGTGCATATCAATGGCGTCGGGGTCAACGCTGAACCGCCCCTCGCCAATGAGCAGGTCGGACAGCACAATGGCGGGGCACTGGGCCTTGTCCACCAGGTTGAACAGTTCGGGCATGGTGTTGAAACAGTCGAGGGCGCTGGTGGGAGCGACGATAAAGCGCTCGAAGTCGCCCTGGCTGGCCCCCAGCACCTGCCACAGGTCTCCCTGTTCCGTCTTGGTGGGAACGCCGGTGGAGGGTCCGGCCCGCTGCACGTCAATGAAAACCACCGGAATTTCCATCATACCGGCGGCGCCCACGGCCTCGGTCATCAGGGCAAAGCCGCCGCCGGAGGTCCCGCACATGGCCCGGACACCGGTGTGTGCAGCCCCGATAGCCATGTTGGCGACGCCGATTTCGTCCTCCACCTGCCTCACCATAATGCCCAGGTTTCGGGCGTTGGCTGCCATCCAGTGGAGTATGCCGCTGGATGGGCTCATGGGGTAGGCGCAATAGAACTTTACGCCGGCCGCCGCGCCGCCCATGGCCAGCGCGTCGTTGCCGGCCCAAACCGCCAGCGGCTTGCCGCCGTCGGGCAGGACGTCGTAGTAGGGTACGAAATTCTCGGAAGCGTAGTTGAATCCGGCCCGGGCCACCCGGACGTTTTCGTCAATCACGTTCTGGCCCTGGCGTTGGAAGCGGAGTGAAAGGCTCTCCTCCAACACGTCGAAATCCACGCCCATAAGGGACATGA
This sequence comes from Chloroflexota bacterium, assembly GCA_009840135.1. GTDB lineage: Bacteria > Chloroflexota > Dehalococcoidia > Lucifugimonadales > UBA3495 > Bin22. Next base: position 22,888 of record VXOH01000095.1, read on the forward strand.
TGGCTCCGACGGCTATGGTGTTCTGGACCAGGCGGTTGCGGCTCTCGCTGAGGTCGGACACGGGCAGTCCGCAGAGGTGGACACCGTCATTGACGTCACCGGGAGTAATGCTGTCGGCGTTGTAAACCACCCTGCTGCCAGGGCCCATCAGGTTCAGGTGGCGGGTCATGGTGTCCTGGTTCAGGCACAGCAGGAGGTCCAATTTGTCGCCGTGGCTGTATATTTCCTGGTCGGACACCCGCACGGTGAGGAAGATGTGCCCGCCGCGGATGATGGACTGGTAGGCGTTGTAGGTGTAGAGGTGGAGGCCACGTCGAACAAAAATGCGGGCTAGAATATCGCCAGGGGTAGCAATACCCTGGCCGGCCTCACCGCCGATACCCATGGCAAGGTCATATTTGTTTGACGCCATCTGCGACTCCTCGACTGGGCTGGCCTCAACCGGAACCAACCAAAACCGCCCCTGAATTGGTTGCTAGTATAATGCCCACCATTGCCGGGCGCAACGCAGGGCTCGGGGCGTCGGGTTTACCAACAGGGCAACGCCTTAGTCCCATAAGAGAGGTCCACCACCGCCTCACTCGGTATTGCAGGTAATTTCAGGGCAGACCAGCAGGGCGTTTCTTACGAGTCAGGTGTTGCTCCCGCCGGCCAGGGTATGGTGTATTCCACGCTCCCATGGGGCGAGGTGAGATTTGGTTTTGCCGAAGTTGTTGCCTGTTGACGAGGGCGCCCCGCCCTGCGCCCCAACCCGCGCCGACACACCAGTCTGCCCCAACCGGTGTGCCGAACCCCCCCCCCCGGGGCGCGGGGCGGCCGGGGCCCCCCCCCCCCCCGCCGCCGCC
>VXOH01000162.1:0-23050 GCA_009840135.1 Chloroflexota bacterium
TATTATCTCTTTAAACCAATCTGTCAACGAATTACCTGACACATACAAGAATGACATACTAACCGAGCGAGGTCTCTAGCAAATACATACCCCTCTATGCCCATCGAGGGAAAGGGACTTCCGCAGAGATTCCTTAGCAGACCGACACTATCTACATGTTGATTGACTAGCCGGCTAACCCTCAACCCTTCGCTTCAAGTCCGCTGCGGCAACCGGATCGCTTACCGGCAGCCGAATCCAGCCAGTCCTTCACCAGGTCCCACCCCCCTGGATTGGGCCAGCACCCTGAAACCCCCGTATTCCTCCGGGTCCACCAGGGCCGCCATCGCTGTGCGGTTAAACTCCCTCCGCGCTGCTGATAGTCCTTGCCCGTCAAGGTCGGCCAGATAGGATAAAAAGCCGAGGTTATTCAGAAATTCCCTTTGCGTGGTAAAGCCTTCGGTGGTCAGTCCCTGCCTCTCACCGCACCGCGTCAGGGCGGTAAAGTCCACCTGGCACGTAATGTCCTGCCGGCCCACGTCCTGAAAGGCGTCATCGCTGACGGCGTGACGGCTGTAGCAGACCAGCGTACCCCGGTCATTCGTCGCCGAGTACAGTTCCGCAGCCGGCTGACCGTAGTCAATGGTGAGAACAAAACCCCGCTCCAGGGCCGTGGCCAGTTGGCCCGTCCAGTCCTCCAGGGCCAGGTTAACCTCGCCTCGATACCCTTCCGGCAGGGAAAGACCCAGGCCGCTCAACCGCTCCTCGATGAGAGGCGAAGATGGCTCGTCCAGTACCTCCTCGAAGTCTTCGCCTTCCAGCGTGACGAAGATTTCCTTCACCTTGCCGTCCTGAATGGCAAAGCGGTGGACGGGGAAGTTGTCCATCAACTCGTTGCACAGAATGCAACCCACAACGCCGTGGAATGGCCGCAGCCCCTCCGTTTTAACCCGCTGTATTTGCGGTCCGCCGTCCGTCCCGCCGGGAGGCAATCCATCAATCGTATCGGCGACCCAGCCAAAACTGGCGCTATGGGAAGGGATCAGGCCTGGCGCGTAGTCGGTGGCAACATATCGCAGCGCCCGGGCGAATTCGGGAAACACCCGCTGGCATGTGTTGACAATGGATTCAGCCAGCAAACCGTCGCCGGAACCCGCCTCCACAACATGGAAAACGGCGGGGGCGCCCAGGATGCGCCACATCTGCTCCAGTTGCCGGGCTATCAGCGCGCCGAAAACCGGGTGACCGGTGGAAGAAGTCCCGAAGTGGTCGCCTATTCCTTCGCCCCTGGCAGTGTAAAAGCCTCCGGCCGGCGAGTACAGGCAGGCCTGCATGAACTGGGCAAAGGTAATTCGCCCATGCTGCAGAATCTGCTGCCGTATCTCGCCTTCAACCGCAGGGCGTACCGTCATCCTTCCAATACTTCCGTCTCGCTTGACGAGGGAGTCCGGCCGCTACTTCCCCTCCCGGATAAACTCCGCAATGCGTTCGCCCATCATCAGGACGGTGACGTTGATGTTGGCCCGCACGCATTCCGGCATTATCGAGGCGTCCACCACCCGCAGTCCGTCGGCTCCGTAAACCCTGCCGTACTGGTCCACCACGGCCATGGGGTCGGTGCTGGGCCCCATCTTCGCGGTGCAGGAGACGTGGTGGCCGGTGCCCACCCACCGTTTCAGCCACCGGTCCAGGGCCTCGTCCGTTTCCAGGTCCGCGTCCTCCGGGTAAACCCGCTTCTCGATGATCGCCGCCATGGCCGGATGGTCCTCCAGGTCAACTATCATCCGTACCCCGTCCCGGTACCGGCGCAAATCCTCCTCATGGTCCAGCATGTTGTAGTCCAGGTAGGGGTAGTCCCGGTAATCACTGGAACGCAGCCTGATCTGCCCCTTGGACAGCGCCAGGTTGAGCCCCAGGCTCGCCCCCAGTCCCACTACGGCGTTAGTGCCCTCGGCCCCGCCCCGCATTCCGCCCCGGTTTCGCGACATTCCCGCGGCGGCGTTCAGATACACGATCATGTCGTTTTCCAGGGAAGAGCCTTCGGCGGTATATCTTGCCAGCACTTGGGCGCTGGGCAGGTAGGGAGTCAGGTCCACCTCGGGTTTCGTGGCCCACAGCATGTTGATCAGGGGATGGTCCGCCAGGTTCTGACCCACGCCCGGTGAGTCAACCAGGGCGTTAATCCCGTGTTCCTTCAGGTGGTCAGCCGGGCCCACACCCGACAGCATCAGGATTTGGGGCGAACCTATGGCCCCCGCGCTGAGGATGACCTCGTCGCCCTCGACAACGAAGGTCTCCTCGCCGGAAACCGCCTCGACGCCCGTGGCCCTCGGCCGTGGGCCGCTGGTATCGAAAAGAATCCGCTTGACCGTCACGCTGGGCCGAACGGTCAAGTTCAGGCGGTGGCGCGACAGGCCAAGGTATCCGATGGCTGTGGACCAGCGGATGCCGTTGGGGTTGTTCAGGGTAATCGGTCCCACCCCGGTGGTGCCTGGCATGTTGTGGTCTTCGCAGAAGGGGTGGCCATTGTCCCGCCAGGCCGCAAACCACGCCTTGTTCCCCTGCCTCCACTGGTCCTCAGGGAAGCGGTGGCAGATGATTGGCCCGCTGTTCCCGTGAAAGTCCCCCGGGTCGTCCTGGTAGGTCGTATCCGTCTCCACCCGGTTGAAATACGGCACCAGCTTCTGGAAGTTCCACTCGTCGTTTCCCCATTCCGCCCAGTTGTCGTAGTCCTCCGGTATGCCCCGGATGAATATCTGCCCGTTGATGGCGCTGGACCCGCCCGTAACCTTGCCCCGGGGAATCTCTATCTCCGCCTCGTCGGTGGCCCGGGCCCGGTACTGCCAGTTGTGCTCGCTGTCCCACACGCTCTTTCTGGACATATACCCGTACTTGACCTCTTCCGGCAGGTCGTCCATGTCCGGGTAGTCCTGGCCCGCCTCCAGCAGCAGCACCGACGTGTTGGGGTCTTCCGAAAGCCTGGTGGCCAGGATGGTGCCAGCCGAACCGGCCCCAATTACGATATAGTCGTACTTCAATGCTTGCCTCCTGGGGCCGACGTCAGTGTCAAACCCTGTTCTGCTGAGGCTGGCGTTCCCTTCCAGTTGGTTGCGGTACCTGCGGGGGCCGTCCCCTAACCGCCCCTGCCCCAGGTCTTTGTTCCAGCGGCAGACCACCTTAATCGGAACGCCGGCTCTACTGCAGGGATAGTATGCACTGGAACGGACGGCGTCAATCTTCGGGGCTGAGTGGCAAAAAGACTGCAAAGTCACAGCATACCGTAGAGCCCGCTCATCCTGAGCTCGTCGAAGGACCTCCCAGAAAGAGTGATGGTTCGACAAGCTCACCATGAGCGGTTCAATGAATTCTTTGGAATCTTCGGCGCTGAGTGGGCCCCTGCGGGAAAAAGCATGCTCTCCCAAGCGGTTGCCCTTGATAAAGGAACAAGGCTGGCGCTTCCTGCAGCCTAACCACCGGCGCCGGCCTGGCCCGACTCATGCTGGCCAGCCAGCGCTCCCGGTTGAAGGCTCGCTTCTTCCAGAGATGGTTAAACATGTCCCCTCTCCCTGGCGGGAGCGGAATCCGCCTCAGGCGGACCTGTGGCGGTAGGGTTAGGGTATCGGCTTCTAGGGATAGTTCAATATGTCCCCTCTCCCCTGGCGGGAGAGGGTTAGGGTGAGGGAGAATTGGCTTCCCGGCCGGGCGTAACCATCCCGTAGCCAACGTTCTTCACGGTGCGGAAATACTGTTCTCCGTGAATTTCCAGCTTGCTGCGCAGCTTGCGTATGTGGACGTCCACGGTGCGGGTGCCGCCGAAACTGTCGAAGCCCCACACACTGGACAGCAGCACGTCCCTGGTGAATACCCGGCCCACATTTTCCATCAGGAACTTCAGGAGTTGGAATTCCATCCAGGCCATGGGCACTACCCTGCCCGACAGGCGTACCTGGTAGGTGTTGGGGTCCAGGGCTATCCGGCCAACCTCCAGGCATGACCCACTGGATTCCGCGAAACTGCGCCGGGCCAGCCGCCGCAGTCGCCACTCCAGTTCCGCCTCAGAGCAGGGCACCACCAGGAAGTCCTCGAATTCCCCGTCACCGGAAGGAAATAGGTCACTCTCCAGGTCCTCCAGGGTCACGCACACCAGCACCGGCGGTGTCTCGGAGGGTTCCCGTTCCCCGGGCAGGACGGATTCGCCCAGGGCCGCGGCGGAGTCACAGCCCGGGCCAACCATTATTACCGCCGGATCAACCAGCGAAAGAATCTCCGGCGTCCCTCTATCGGAGGGCCCGACAAAGGTCAGCCCCCCTTGTTTAGCCAGGGCCTTGAGGGTCGTATTAAGGGGGTCCCATTGGTTTCCAATGAGCAATACCCGTTCGGCGGCGGCGTTTTCCGTGTCTCTTGAAACGGTCACGGCTCCCCTGGGAAGTTGAGGAGTTTTGGCGGCAACGAAAAAACTGGATGTCACCGTCGGAAATGCAGGGTTTGCGGTACGAATTGATTGTGCTTTCCGTATGTTTCCGGCGCATTACAGGCCGGTTAAATATTTGTAACGAGGAATCCTGCCGCTGGTGTCAGCCGGTCCCGGTATGGCCGTGTATCGGGCAAAGCCGTCACGTCAGCCGGAAATTTGCATACAGGGAAAGGTGAGCCTCGCCCCGGGGCCATCGTACCTTTACCCATTTCATCCCGACGGCCCACCACCGTCACCCTGAGAGCCCGGCCACCGTCATCCTGAGGGCGCCCGGCCACCGCCATCCCGAGGGCCCCAGCACCGTCATCCTGAGGGCCCGGCCACCGCCATCCTGAGGGCCCACGACCATCATCCTGAAAGCGCACGACGGTCATCCTGAGAGCCCCCCACCGGCACCCTGGGCCCCCACGCCCGTCATCCTGAGAGCCCGGCCACCGGCACCCTGGGGGCCCACCACGGTCATCCTGGACCCCCACGCCCGTCATCCTGAGGGGGCCCCATTACCGTCATCCTGAGGGCCCACCGCCGTCGTCCTGGGGCCCATTACCGTCATCCTGAGTGAAGCGAAGGATCTAAACTCCATCCCACAAACAGGATTAGGAATCCGCAACCGGTTTTAGAGGGTGATTTCCAGGTCCTACGGCAAGCTCAGGAAGACATGATTATGGCGTTGCGCATACAGTTCATCTAAGGCGCAATTGCCCTGAGCCTTGCCCCCGTTGTATTGACGAAAGCTCGCATATAAATTAAGATATACTTATGATATCTCTAATGGATATAAACAAGAATAATTCCACTGAATCCGGCCACGATTCAGCACAGCGGGATAAGGAGGCAAATGCAAATGAATTCCACCATGGAAAGGCCATACAACAGTACATTATTTGCCGGTAACGGTGTGCGCAGCCTGTGGGTCCTTACCCTCTCCACCCTGGCATTTCTCCTGGTGTTGCTGGGTCTGGCCGCGCTCAGCGCCTCACCCGTAAGCCCGGTCAGCCCCGTCAGAATCGAGGTCGGCAACTCTGCCAATCTGAAAGAAGTGCCCCCGCCGACCGGTTACCAGGAGGCCAGCCTCCGGTGGAGAGTGGCTGCCGAAAACGGATTTCACGATGCTATTTCCCCGGCCGTGGCCCAGGTTATTGCAACCGGCGGAAACCATCGCAGTCAATAGTGGGCTTGGAAACCATCCCATTAGTCCCCTCTTCCGCCGTGGCGGATTAGGGTGAGGGCGAACAGGCAAGATGGAAATCCTGTCTGGACTGCCAGCACCGGTTTTGAGATAGTTTCTTAGTCAGTGAGCTGTATGTGCGGCTTGGGCCGCCAGACCGGCATCACACCGTAGGGGCGATTCGTGAATCGCCCCTACGGTGTGGGGAAGACCCCTTGAGTTGCAGCGGCGAGGTACAGTGAGTCCGTTCCCAGGCAAATGTAGTTTTCAATTTGGCTTTAGTTTAGTAGGTCAAATCATTTGGATTCATGGGAGACTCTACCGCTTAGCCTGAGCCTGCCGAAGAGCTGCCGGTTTTGGCTTGAACCGTAGGGGCGCACGGCCGTGCGCCCCTACTTCCAACGGTCTTTCGGTCGACCATCATTTCAAGTACGATGGCCTGTTATCCTCCTGGATGCGTCCAGGGGAAGGCACTCTTCAAAGCTACTTCCACGACATCTCCGCAACCCGTAGCCGCTGGTCCGGGCGTGGCTCGAAATGCAGGTCCTCGACCAGCCCGTGTACCTCAAAGGCCTGGAACACCCCGATGAACAGCACGTCCTCCTTCATCCGGTCTGCCAGCTGTTCCAGCAGGTCGGCGCGGCCCTCTTCCAGGGTGGCCGCCCTCGCCCGCTCCAGCAGGTCCTGCATCCCCGCCTCGCACACCCGGGACTGGAAGTAGTAGCAGTTGAGCAGACGGCCCGCCGGCCTGCCGAAGTCCAGGCTGGGCCACTCCGGGGTGAACTCGATCAAATGGCCGGAACCCGAGGAACCCTCGCAGTTGGTGGGCGGCTCGGCCAGGTTTTCTGCCGTAATCTCGCCGGCCTCCGACACCGCGTTGCCCACGCCGCAATTGCGGATGGTGCGCCACAGGCTCCGCTCGGTTACCTCCACCTTCCCCTTGATGCCCACTGCCTCCCAGTAGCCGGCCATGGCCTCGTAAACCTCCGGCTGCTTGGGAACCCGGCCTTCTCGCCCGATTATCCGGATTTCCTCCTCGTTGTAGCCCACTTCCTGCAGCAGTTGGCGCGACTTGTCCGGGTCGTATTCCCAGTAGCTGCCGTTATGCTCGGTTATGCCCGGCATGCCGATAACCCCGGGCAGCGGCGTGCAGGTGGTCGCCGAATCGAAAATCTCCTCCACTATTTCCTGGCAGTTGATGGCGTGTACCAGCGCCTGCCGGAACTTGGTCTGCTTCAGCATGGGATGCCACAGGGTATCTATGAAGAATCCCTCCACCTCCCACTGGGGCATGGATATGGCCTGGGGAACATTGGGAATGTCCTCCACGTTCAGCAGGTAGGTGTGGTCCGCTTCCCCGGTGCGGATCATGGCCGACCGTACCGGCGTCTCCAACCGCCACACGTAGCGCACGTTGGGTATGGATGGACTAGGCAGGTCGTCCCGTCCCGACGGCACGTAGTCTTCGTAGGCCGCCGAGTCAACGTACTGCCCCGGAACGTAGTCCACAAACTTGTAGGCTCCAAAGCCCACGGTTGTCCTGTCCCTCACGTCCTCTTCGGTGGACTGCCACCACGCCGGGGCCTGGAACGCCACGCCGGTGATGTCGGCGGGCAGGATGGGACAGCTCTGGGTCGCACCCTCCTTGTAGTTGGCGTGGCCGCAGGTAATGTCCACGGTCAGGTCGTCCACCACGGTGCCGGTCATCGGGCCGTGGACGCCAAAGCCCAGGCCCGTCTGCGGGTCGCCGTTGTGGTTGATGTTCCAGGCGGCCGTTTCGGCGTTCCAAAGTTCCCCGTTAACGAACTTTACCCCTGGACGCAGGCTGAACCGCCAGCGGTCGGGGGCCACCTGCTCCCAGCCGGTGGTGGATGTGGTTGGCCCCAGCTGCAGGGTCGTGGTGTTCAGCCACACCAGGGGCTCCCCCCAGTTGTAGCTGACGATCGAGCTGGTCTCGGCGCTGCCCGTGCTCCACGGCGACAGGGCGTCCGGCTCGGTTGGTATGACCACGATTATTGAGTCCTTGGCCGGGGTGCCGGCATCCGGCGCCGTCGCGGGAACCGGAATGGCCGTTGGGGGTGGCGACCCGCTCTGTGTAGTGCCTTGTGTAGTGCCTTGTGTAGTACCTTGCATGGTGCCCTGGGCTCCGCCCGGCGAGGAATCCTGCGAGGACTGCGGCGACGCTTCCTGCGAAGCGCTTTGCGCAGCCTGCTGTGGTGCCTGGGTGGGTGCAATGCCCATGGCCTCCGCCGCGGCAGTGGGTTGGGCCTGGGGCGCCGCGGTGGTAGCCGGTGGCGAGGTGGGGTCGGCGGTGGACCCGCAGGCCGCGGCTCCTGCCAGAACGAAAATCAAGCAGAAAGCAATAATGGTTCGGCTGACTGAATTACTACCTGGCATTTGCGTTACCCCCTGTGCAATCTTTCAGACTGAAAACCACCTAGGTTCAGAGAATGAATTCCAGAAATAATAAATGTTAATGGCATAAACCGTCAAATATTACGATATTAGACCATTTTATTTTAGCTTTTCGTAATCCATTGAATTAGTGAAGCGTGGCTACACGAAGCTGCTGTAGGCTGAGCCTGCTCGACGGTGCAGACAGACCCTTATACTTTAGGAGGATTCATGGGAAACAGTATGTCTATCAAGCGGCCTCTGGCGATTGGTGTGACAGCCGTGGCCTTGTTCGCCCTGGCGGTTGCTTCGGCGCTCATATTGTGGGGGCCCGTAAGCGGCTCGGCCACGCCCGCCGAGTGGCCCGCGCTCAGCATGAAATATCAGGTGTCCGGCAAGTTTTACGCGGTGGGCGACACCGAGCCTGACACCGTCACTAAGGAAATCCTTGTTGAATACCGCGGGATAAACGACTGGAAGAGGTCGGTCGTGACCGCCCCGACAATTACGGACGGCACATTACAGTTCAGCGAGACGGGCTCTTACACCGAGGTAAAGGACGGGGTGATGACCGACTACGACGCCACGGGCGGAGGCACCAGCGCCGAAACTCTGACCGAGGATCAGCTCATAGCCCCGGAACTCAGGCTGTACCCCTTGCCCTTTGACGCCATCGAACAAAGGTACGATGGCGAGCCCGTCCAGAGGTCGGTTGACGTAACCGTATGTTTTGATGACCAGTGCGAGACTAGTGTGCAGGGCTGGGTGTTCACCGAAGACGAGGAAGAGTATATCTACGTGGACGATGCCAGGGGCATTCCCATAGCCCTACCCGGCATGACCATAACCGAGGTCCGGGTGACCGGTGCGAGGCAACCCGTGGACCGCGATTAGTTCCGCTCTTGCCCAATACGTCCGGATTCCCTTTGTCCGGGGCAGGGATACCCCGGACAACAATTTTGCGTATGGCGACTTCGCCTTACAAAAGATTTGCTGTCGCATGTCAGCGTCCCTTTTGGCAGGCATGGGGAAAATGCAACCAAGAGGCGTCGGAAGGCTTCATCCACGTACACGCCGGTATTCACGGCGGTAAAGGCTCCGACCTTGACCCCGCCACGCATGACTGGCGGGACCCGGTGGCCCGACTTACCATCACGAGTTGGACGCTGGCCCCGGAAGCGCGCTAACGCCCGGCTTCTGGGCAAAAAAGAGAAATCGCTTCCTGACTGACGGCAGGGGCGGGTACAACAACCCGCCCCCTCGCCTTTTCGCCGCAACATCCCCGCCTGTGGCAGATAGCGCGCCAGCTTTAGGCCAGCTACTGCAAGACTCCCTTGCCCATCAACAGGGCGCAACGGCAGGGTTCCAATTCAGGTGGGCTTGAGGGCGGCAACGGTAGGGGCAGCCCTTGTGGCTGCCCTGTTCCGCTCAAGCCCAACCAAAACGGAAAGCCAACGGCGCAACGTCCGTTTGTGTCGGTAACGATCTGGATAGTCCAAAGCCTTACCCTGCCTCGCCTCCCCCGTCGTCCAACAGGGCATCGGCATAATCCCGTAAACTCCAGGCCGCAAATTCGCCTTCAAGGGAGTTTCGCAGGTGCCGCCAACACTCCATAATGTAACGGGTTTCTCAGCCGCTCCCGCCGCCCCTGATTTCCCTCAAACCCACCAGGGGCCGGGGCTCTCGATTTGCCCATATATTGCCGGGCCTGCGCCAAAACCCGGCCAGAACCCGGCCAGAACTGTCCAGGGTCTCAGACGCCAACAAAGGGTATCAACTTGTCCCTCAAGTATGAAGCCAACGAAACGCTGCCCACCCTCATAGCCCTGTGCGCCGGCCTTCAGGGCGTCGTACTTGCCCTGGCGCCCATCCTGGTGGTGGTTGTGGTGACTTCCAGGGCCGGCGGACAGAGTCAGGAGTACCTCACCTGGGCGGTATTCGCTTCACTGATTATTGCCGGCCTTTTGACCGCGCTCCAGGGGACGCGTCTGCCTCGCCTGGGAGCCGGGCACATCATGATCATGGGCACCACGCCCAATTTCGTGGCGGTCTCCGTGCTGGCTCTGACCGAGGGGGGACCTTCACTGCTGGCCAGCCTGGTGGTAGTTGCGTCTCTGTTTTACCTGGCGCTGGCCAACTGGCTTCCCCATCTGCGGCGCGTCATCACTCCGGTGGTATCCGGCACGGTCCTGATCCTGCTGGCCCTGACAATCGTCCCGTTGTCCTTTGACCGAATCCAGGAAGTTGCCGAATCGGCGCCGGCGGCCGCCGGACCGGTCACTGCCCTGGTCACCCTTGCCGTCATCATAGGAATGGTCCTGCGTGGGTCGGGCCCTTGGCGGCTGTGGTCGCCCCTCATTGGCATCGGAGCAGGATGCTTGACTGCGGTCCTGTTCGGCATTTACGAAATCAACGGCCTCGACGATTCACCCTGGGTGGGCATCGGCATCCCCGAGGGCCTGACCCTGGACCTGACGCCGGGGGTGTCCTTCTGGGCGCTGCTGCCCGTCTTCCTGGTGGTTACGCTGGTGGGCGGGGTGAAGAATATCGGGGACAACGTGGCTATACAACAGGCTTCCCGGCGCCAGTCCAGGGTGACCGACTTTCGCCTGGTCCAGGGTTCCCTGAATACCAACGGAGTAGGAATTCTGCTATCGGGGCTGGCTGGCACGCCGCCCACCACCGTTTATTCCTCCACCAGCGTGGCATTGGCATCCATGACGGGAGTGGCCGCCCGCCGGGTGGGCTACATAATCGGCGCGGGCCTGGTCTTCCTGGCCTTCTTTCCCAAGCTTGCGGCGCTGCTGGTGACCATTCCCAGCCCGGTGATGGGGAGCTATCTGGTCCTGGCCATTGGCCTGCTTTTCATGGAGGGTGTGAGAACCGTCATCCAGGATGGTCTGGACATTCGCAAAGTGGTAGTCGTTGGCGTTTCGGTATCCGTGGGGGTCGGAATTGAGCAGCAGACCATTTTTGCGGACATGATCGTGGGCGCATGGGGCGGCCTCCTGGACAACGGGCTGCTCATGGGCGCCCTGACCGCCGTGGTGATGAGCCAGTTCGTGGAGCTGACGGGGGCACAGAGGACTTACCGACTGCAGACTACGCTGGAAGATTCATCCCTGCCGCGCATTGACGAGTTCGTTACCGGCCTGGCTGCCAAACTGAACTGGAACGAAGCCTCCACCCTCCGGCTGCGCTCCGCCGCCGAGGAGACCCTTTTGGGCCTGACCACGGAAAACCGCAATGAGTCCGATGAAAGTCCCCGCCGGCTGATAATAGCCGCCCGACCCGACAGCGGCTTCATCGAGCTGGAGTTCATGGCCGTTTTCGACGAAGAAAACCTGCAGGACCGCCTCGCCCACCTCAGCCAGGAGTCGGAAGGAGTGTCCGAGGGTGAAATCCCCCTGCGCCTGTTGCGCCACTACGCCAGCTCAGTCCAGCACCAGAGATACTACGGCCTGGACATAGTAACGGTAAGGGTAAACGGGGCGAGTGGGTGAGGCTGTCACTCTGGATGGGAGACTTGTGACGGCGCGCCAGAGCATTCCCGCCACATATTCGTAGGGGCAGCCACAAGGGCTGCCCTTTGCCACTAGTAGTCGATCGCTATTGAAGTGATGGGTTGGGGTTCAACCGTCGTTCCCGCGCAGGCGGGAACCTCGCGAGACTTCTTGACCTCCGTTCCAGGCTGGAAAGGCGAAATACCTTCGCCACCCATCATTTCAAAGCGGATGGCCCACAAGGAACGATGCACCCCAATGGATTGGGGCGCCCGACGGGACGCCCCTACCTGGCAACTTTGGGGTGCCTTAACCCCTACCCCAAATCATCCAAACACTCCCGCACCGGCTTGGCCAGGCAGGTGAAGATCGGCGTATCCCGCTCCGTGTAGGGGCGGGCCTCCGAGTTCCGCAGGTCCATCACCAGGTCCAGGAAGGTGCCCGGGTGGTCCGTCTCGAAGCCCAGCACGAACTCCTGGTCGTCCAGGCCAAAGGAATAGGACGTGCTGATTTTTACGTCCGGATACTTGTGGCCTATTACGAAGTGCTCGCTCATCATGCGCTGCCGCTCTTCCTGGGACTGCTGGTACCAGTCGTGGGTCTTGACGAAGGGATAGACGAACAGGTACTTGCGGCCCACGATGCGCATCGTGGCCGTGGTCCCCTCCTGCCCCTCGTGCCGGTGATCGTCCACGTAGGGCGACCGGCGGGTCATGGCCAGGTAGGAATGGGGAGTGTGCAGGTAGCCGGCCAGCTCGGTGCGGTTAAGCTGGGCCATCAGCTCGTCAATGGCTTCCAGGGAGCGGCTGACCTTCCACAGCATAAAGTCCACGTCCCCCCGGGTTCCCACCAGGCTGTAGCTGGACATGGAAATCCGGTCGGTGAACTCCCCCAGCGTGGCGGCAAACTCCTCCTTGCCCCGCTCCCGAACGTCCGTTGACAGTTTGCGCCACTCCGGCGATACCTTGAAGAAGGAATACTTTACGAAATCCCTGGCCTCTTCCTGGGTCATTTGTGCCATTTCCTCCGGTTGCAATTGCCCTGGCCAATGGTGCGGCGGCTCCCACAGGACGATGGCAAGGTCCGGCAGGATTGCATTTTGCCGCTCATCCTGAGCCTGTCGAAGGATGAGCTCTGGCCAGGAAATGGTTCGACAAGCTCACCATGAGCGGTTGGCAAAGGACCTGGTAATCGTCCTTGCGGCTGACGGCCACCTGAACACCCTGCTACTCAAAAACCGTCTCCAGCCGGGCCGAACTGTCAAAAAAGTGCTGCAGGCTCTGGTTTACCCGGAAGAACACGTCGGCCCTCAGTTGATCGCCCGTGGCGTTGTCCGAAATGCCCCCCTCGATCATCAGGTCCAGGGTATTGAGCGTATGGCTCAGGTCGGCGCCGTCATTTTCCTGGGTATTGGTCACCAGTTCCCGCCACTGCTCCACCGTCATTTCCAGGAAGAAATCGGCGTCAATCAAATCGTACTCGGTTCCCTCCCTTACCCCGGTACATTCAAAGGCTTCGAAGGTAATCACGAACACCCTCTCGCCGACTTTCACCCCCATGACCGCATCAATATTGCCCAGGCGGCGAAACTCCTCGTCGCTGTTGACCAGTTCCCGCAGAGCCTGGAACCACTCCACTGACGGAAAAACAAGGGGGCTGGAACCCGGGTCGCTCATGTAATCTCTCCTGGCGTAATCCGTAGGGGCCGTTCGCGAACGGCCCTATTCCTTAAAGTAAGGCTCGCCCTTCTCCTTGGCCTGGCTGAAAGGGACCATCCGGTTCATGTGATAGTCCGGGTCCGAGTTGGCCGGAGCGTTGGCAATGGCCTGGTCCACCATCTTGTGGTACTTGGGGTCCAGCTGCTCCAGCTTGTCCATTTCTGACCGGATGTAGGCTACCCTGGAAATGATCCGGCGCAGGTCGCCGCCGCACAATTGGCATGACGTGGGGTCGGCGGAACCGAACGACCGCAGGTAAACGCTGCTGACCTCTCCGCAACCGTCACAGCGGTATTCGTAGATAGGCATTATAGATTCCCCATTCTGGCCCTTCGTTAAGAAACTCTCTCAGTAGTCCCCTCTCCCTCTGGGAGTGGGTTAGGGGCTGTCGTCAAATTGAAGGCGGCAATCTCCCTGCCTCTCTTTTCGTCGTTCCCGCGCAGGCGGGAACCTCGCTGGCTGAAGTCAAGATTCATGCTTGCACAGTAATGATGCAGCAATTTGACGACACTCTCTAGGGTGAGGGTGAAAAGGTAACATGGAGAGCCAGCCTGTTCTTCCCGGCAATGACCATTAACCTTTGCCTGCGCCTGCCACAGCCCGGTGTCAGCCCCCGGCCTCGGCCGTTTCCTCGCGGCGCAGGAAGGCCGCCAGGTCCGGCGACAGGTTGGCTTCGGTCTTGTTGATGCCGGCCCATTGCATGCGCTTCAGATAGTCCTCGATATATCGCTGCTTGAAGTCCTCAACCACGGCCATGCCCTGGGCCATGTTGGCGACGCTGCCGCTTATGATTATAGCCAGGGCCTCCCACAGCACCGGGTCCTTCAGGTCCCTCACCAGGTCCCTTTCCACGCCCCGCATCAGGTTGCCCAGGCCCTGCCCGAACCCTGGGGGCTGGTTGTCCACGGCATATTTGACGTGGGCCATGCCGTAGGCCATGTGGCGCGCCTTGTCCTCCACGCACTTGCGGAACAGGAACTTGTCGGCCCGGTTCCGGGCGTAGGCCTCGCCGTAGCGATAAAGCAGGAGGGTCAGCGGCCCCCGTACCATGTACAGGAACATCCCGACTTCCGTCCAGCCGGGGCGGGTTTCCATCATTCGCCGGTTGAACTGGCCGGCGCTCTCCAGTCCCAGGCTGCCGTCATTGTGCAAAGCGCGCCTGCGGAACAGAGTGTAATGGCGGCCGGTGTCGAAGATCTCCGAGGCCAGGAAGGTCTTGACCTCGTGGTAGGCGTAGTTCATCTTGTGCAGCCACTGGCCGATGATATCCGTTTCCATGGAAGCCTGCTGGGCCAGTTCCGTGCAGAGCTGGCGCATGGCCAACTCCACTTCGATAGGCTGGGGCGTGATGTCGTCCCAGTCTACTTCCAGGTGCCCCATCCACCGCCGCTGTATGGCCTCCTCGTACAGGTCCACGGCGTTGTCTGCCCACAGGTCAACCTTGGCGCTCAGGGCGTAGAGGTCGGTGCGGGGCACCCCGGGTATGGGGAAAGCCCCCCGGGGCCGGCGGCTCATATCGGAACTGGACTCGGGAATCTCGCCGTAAATCCCGACGTTCAGGTCCCGCATGGTCAGGCCGTGCTTGCCCGGCTCAGCGCGGACGCCCCACTGCACGGTGTCCTTCATCCAGGCCAGGGGTTCGGCATTGGCCGAGGGCGGAGCCTCGGGAGCGGCAGCCGGTTCGTTGCCTTCGGATTCAGCCTGCTGTTGTTCTTCTTCCAGGGCCATAACCAGCCTCAGCGGTAACAGAATCTGGGAGAGGCCATACAAAGCAAGACCTCCCGCGAATTTCCGTGGGAGGTCTAACCGTTACTTGACAGGTTTGTTATGCGGCGGCCTTGTACTGCTCCAGCAGCACCGGGCTGACCCGTCCGTTGTGGATGCGGTCATCGAAACCGGCGGACTTGAGCCGCTGGAAGTATTCCTTGGTCTGCCGTTGCCGGATGGCCCGCAGGATATTCTGTCCTTCGTCCATCTTGTCCTTGCCGCCGCCCAGCAGCACCGCCAGGGCCTGGCTGGTTAGCTGGTTCTGTCCGGCCGGATTCTCGCCGCCGGCCCCGGTGGCCTGGCGGGACTCGCCCTCGTCCAGGTAGCAGTGAATCTCCTCCCGGCGTTCCGGCGAAAATTCGTTCATGTACCGCAGGTGCAGCACGCCGATGGCTACGTGGCGCGCCTCGTCCTGCGCGCAGCGCCGGTAGATGGCCTTCTCGGCGTCGTTATAGGCCATCATCTCGCCCAGCCGGAACAGGGTAAGCACGTTGCCCTCTCCGGTAATGTGCAAACGGGATGAAAACTCGGTGAACTCCCGCGCGTTGTCGGTGCTGCCCCCCACCACGTCGCTGACGCTGTCGGTCATGCGCATCAAGCCGCCGCCGTTGGCCAGGGCCCGCTTCCGGAACACATCCAGGTGGCGGGACTCGTCCATTACCTGGGCCAGCAGGGCCAGCCGCACTTCCTGGTAGTCCGGCGACATGGTGGAAATGAACCTTCCCGGAACGTCCGAGGCGACAAACTCCACCTGTGTGAAGAAGGTCGCCAACTGGCATTCAGCGGCTTCAATGTCCTCGGGCAGGGCCTGAATGGTTTCCCACGGAATGTCGGTGGCCGAACTCCACTGGCGGGTGATGAACTCTTCGTAGAGCTTGGTCAGGTTATGGGCCCAGACCTCGCTCTTGGTGCGGAAGGTGTAGGCGCCGAATCGGGCCACGTTGTTGCGCGGAATGGAGCCCTGGACCCGACCGGTGTCGTTGGCGGAATACTCTTCCACCCCGTCACCCATCACGTGGTCCTGCAGTTGACTGAGCCACGACAGGTCGAATCCCTGTTCCCTGGCCTGCTCCCAATACTTGGTCCGGCTGTCCACAGTGGCCATGCCATCCACCTCCGCGCTAGACTAGATATCCCGCTCCGGGTATTAGATGCTGCAGCCTTTTCAGGCGATGTTACCTATCCTGGAATGGGATTGTCAACTTAGATACTTTCTCAAAAGTCCCCTCTCCCTTTGGGAGCGGACCGTCCGCCTTTGGCGCTAGGATTAGGGTAAGGAAAAAACATGGAATTGAGAGCCCGTTGGGAAAGCAAGCAGTGGATTTGAGATAGATTCTTGACGCCAGGAAGCAGACAAACCAGCAATGGACCTGATTGAAACTTCGCCCCACTTCATCTCTTTACCCTCACTTTCGAACTGAAGGTGACCTCACAGCCCCCGATTGAAGGGGCGAACTACGAAGTTGGCCGGAACCAACTCCTTTCGGAGAGGGTCAACTACCAGACGGAAGGATTCCAGGGCAATTGCGCCCAGTACATACTTATCCTCCGGACCAAAAACCACCGGGCAAACGTAAGCGCGCCCATCGTACCCTATACGAGCTTCGCCTATTTCTACCCGTTCCGTGCTGCCGTCGGCATACTCAATAATGTCCTCCTCTATGGGTTCAATATGGAGTACTTGTTTCAGCAGGGAATCGGGAATAATGGTGTGCGTTGCCCCGGTATCGACCAGGGCCAACACCTCGGTCAACTCCCCTTCAAAGGGATGACCTACGCCTATTCTCACATGAAATATGCCCATACTTCTCCCTGGTGACCCACCGGCCCATTTAATCATGCCCCTATATGACAACCATACTAGTGGGCCGTATTCAGATTCGCAAGCGATTGCTGCCAGCCTGCGCGGCCGTAACCTGCACATTTGCAATATTTCAGAGGGTCTGCCGCACCGGCGGCCTGGCAAACAGCAGCGCCACCGCCGTCAACCCCCCAAGGGAAGCGAAGACCGTCAAAGCGATGTCGTAGCTGCCCGTCAAATCGAACACCAGCCCGGCCGCCACGGTGCCGATGGCCTGCTCCAGGCTGGTAAAGGGTTCGGTTACCCCGCGGATGGCCCCCAGCGAGCGGCGGCCGTAGTAATCGGCGTAGGCCACCGGCGGCACCGACAGCATTCCGCCCACCCCAAAACCGAACAGGGCCGAGAAGGCCAGCCCCTCAAAGGTAGTGTCGGTGGTCAGGAACAGCAGCGCCGGTATTGCCACCGCCACCGCCACGCCGGTCAGCACGTACCGCACCGGAAAACGCTCGGCCACCCAGCCCCAGGCCAGGCTGCCCGCGCCCATGAAGGCGGCGGAAAGGCTCAGGCCCAGGCCCGACTGGAAGACGCTCAGTCCTTCGTCCCTCAGCAGCGCGGCCAGGTGTGTGTTGATCCCCGCCTGCACCAGGAACAGGGTCCCCACGCCCGCCGCCAGTATCCAGAGGGCCGGCGTCCTCATCGCCTCCTTCAACGTCCAGGCCGGTTCCTCCGGCGGCGCGGGGACTTCGGCCGCAGTACCATCCGTCCCGTCCCCGTTGTCTCCGCTACCCTCGTCTTCCCCGTTCATTTCGGGCTCCGGGTCTCCATCGGGCCTCAGCCCCAGGTCCTCAGGTTGCTGCACAATCAGGATGGTTACCGGTACCAGGGCAATGATCCAGACCAGCGCCCCCAGCACAATCCACGCCGCGGGCCATCCGTGGCTGGCAATTACTGCGGAAGCTATCAGCGGAAACGCCACCAGGCCAATGGAATGGGAGGCGAACAGGATGCCGTTGGTTCTGCCCCGCATTCGTACAAACCACCGGGAAACCACTACCGACGCCCCAATCGGTATGGGACTGGCAAAAATGACCCGGCTGATGCCGTAGAAAATGTAGAAAAATATGGGTATTGTGGCCCAGGCCAGCGATATGGTCGCCAGCCCCATGATAAAAACGCTCGAAGCCAGCACGAAGCGCGCACCGTACCGGTCAATCAGCCAGCCCACCAGGGGCGACAGGGCCGAGGCGGCCAGCCCGCCCACGCTGGCTGCGCCGGAAATCAGCGTCCTGCTCCAGCCCAGCTCCGGATCGGCGGCCAGCGGGTAGATGAACACGGCCAGCGTCAGGCTGGCGGAGGCGTTCCTCACCACCTGGGTGCTGCTGGCCGAAGCCAGCACAATCCACCCGTAGAAGAAGGGCAGACGGTGCGCCAGCCGCTGCAGCGAACCGGTCACGGGAGGCCGTCCGCCGCAATTTGGCCAGTATGGTTTTGGTGGCGCATGGATGAGTTAGTAGGCATAAGTCTGGTGGCGCGGTTTGGAATTGCCGCCTACTTTAACACAGTTCTTCACCACGATTCCGCCTGAACCCGGCCGGTGAGCGCCAATGGCGAACCCCTCGCATTCCTTATACCCTTGCGTATATTATGGTTGTCAACCCGGCCCTTGGCCGCCCTCCAGGAGCATACCGTGGCCACTAACTCGCCGACTGGTTCCAGTCCCAACCCCGACGTAGTCGTGGTGGGCGCCGGCATCTCCGGCTGCCTGACCGCCTACCTGCTGGCCAGGAGCGGCGCCAGCGTCACCATCCTCGAAGCCGACTCCGTGGGCAGCCACGCCTCCGGGTTCGCCTTTGGCGGCCTGGGCCCCCTCGAAGGCGCCGGTATCCCCGACCACATTCTCGATTTCAGCGTCTGGTGCTTCGAACGCCACAAAACAATCTACGAAGAACTCAGGGAAGAAACGGGCATAGACACCCAGTTCCACCTCCGCGACCGCCTGAACCTGGCCTTCACCGAGGCAGAGGCGGCCCACCAGAAAGAAGCAATCGCCTGGCAGTCTCAACTACCCGGGTTCAGGGTGGAGTGGCTCCAGCCCGAGGACGCCGTTAAGGCCGAACCCCGCACTAACCCCGACTGCATCGGCGCCTCCTGGGCCCAGGGCACCGGGGCCGTTGAAGCCTACCGTTACAACCTGGCCGTGGCCCAGGCCGCCGAAAAGTACGGGGCCACCATCCTCCAGCGGCGGGTTACCGGCCTGCTGGGCGACGGCGGCAATTGCCGGGGCGTGCAACTGGAAACCGGTCAAATTGAAGCGGGCACGGTGGTGCTGGCCGGCGGCCCCTGGACCGACGGCATGTCCGAATGGTGCGGCGTGGAAATACCGGTACGGCCACTGAAGGGCCAGATCGTCCGGTTGCAGCTACAGGAAAACCCCATGGTGGCCTCCCTGAACTACGCGGGAAGCTACGCCGCCTCCAAGCCCGACGGTCTTATCTGGGCTGGGACCACGGAAGAGGACGTGGGATTTGATGAGGAGTTGACCACCGCCGCCCGCGACAAGGTGCTGGGCGACCTGCTCAAGATGGCCCCGTCGCTGGCCGAAGCGGAACTGGTGCAGCAGACCGCCTGCCTGCGCCCCCTGTCCGCCGACGGCATGCCCATCGTGGACGCCATTCCTGGGTGGGACAACCTGTACCTCATCACCGGCGGCGGCCGCAAGGGTATCCTCTGGAGCACCGGCATGGCCCACGGCCTGGCGGATATGGTCGTCAAAGGTACCAGCGAAATTCCGGATTTGCCCGCCCTCTCCCTGTCTAGATTCGCCAAAGGATAACGACTTTCTCCCCTCTCCCTCTGGGAGAGGGTTAGGGTGAGGGCGAAAACTAAACGTCCACCCTCCGCGCCACCGGCCTGCCGCTCTCCCGGCTCACCCGCATGGCGAAGGGGTACTTGCTGAACTGTAATGCCAGCTCCACGTCCTGCGGATGGAACTGGGGCCGGCTGTCGTCAAAGAACTTCTGGGTGGCCCCGCCCGTCAAAATCAGGCTGCGTACTGCCTCCGGGTCTGGACGGCGGCCTTCCAGCAGGTTCCGCAGGTAAATGCCGCACTGCTCGTCCTCGTCGGCCCGTGCCGCGCCCTGGTCACCCATGGCCAGGATGGTAACCAGCTCCGGCGCGTCCGCTAGCACCGCCTTCACCGTGGCGTCCGCCACCGCAAATGACCCCAGGTAAATGGTCTGGGTGTCCGGGGCGTCAAAGGCGGTGGCCACGCCCACCGTGCCCGCCCGGGTGGACTGCACCAGCGACTTGCCCGTCAGGTCCACACCGGAAATCTCGTAGGGCGAGTTCCCGTAGTCAAACCCTTCGGGCCGCTTGCCGTCCACCTCGCCCATCAGCACGTCGCCCACGCCGCTGCGGTGCAGGGCCAGGGCATCGTCGGCCTCGGCCACCAGCGTAATGTCCGTGGCCCCGTTGTCAAAGGCAATGGCGGCGGTGGTAAAGGCCCGGAAAACGTCAATTACAATCACCGTCCCCGCCGCCTCCCGCGCGTCCCGTACCAGGCTGCCCAGGCGTATTTCCATGTGAAGTCCTCATCTTTGGGGGCAAGCATCCCCCGGATTAGTGGGTTGGAGCGCGGCGCAGGTTATGTTCCCTGTCCTCCAGGATGGTATCAGCGATACCGGTGACCATTCTTGCCATCATCCTGAACAAGTCGGAGCCGTCCTGGTAATTGGCCGTATAGGGGCCGACAGTCAGGCGTTGGCCCTCCGCTAACTCGTATGGTCGGCGAAAGTCCGAATCGTCGGGAGGAGTGACGCCCACCGCCTTGCCGCCCAGGTTCCGGATCATGGAGAAACAGGGAATGTCGCTGGGCCCGTCCCCAACATAGATCATGTTCCTGAATGGAATCCGCCGCGCCTCTGAGGCCATGTAATCGTTCACCCGGTAGGGGTTTCGGCTCAACTCGGCGCCGGAGATTCCCTTGTTGATGGCGTAAACCAGCTTGGTCTTCTCGGTGAACGTGACGGTCCGCTTGACTGCCACGGCGGTTCCGGTTTCATCATAATGGAAGGCGCAGCCGAAGATTTCGTTGGCCCCAGGATCCAAAGGGGTGGATCTCAGCACGGCTTCTATCCCGCTGCTTATGATGAACCACTCGACGGTTACGTTAGCTTCGACATATTCCGGCGTTGCAGCCAGCATGTTCCGCAGGCGTGGCACAAAGTCCAGGGCGCCTGGGTAGAATTCCACACCGGCGCCTACCTTATTGAGCAGGCCCAGGGTCAATCCGCCGTGGGCCGTTTCCCGTGCCGCCACCAACAACTGGTTTAGGTAGGCCAGCGGCGGGTCCCAGCCATCCGCTACCAGGGCGGCAACCTGGTTCTTCCAAAAGTCATCGGAGTCAATGCCCAGCTCCCTTACCAGACGGTCGGAAGTGTCCGGGCAAAGGGTGCCGTCGCAGTCGCAGATGATGGCGATGATGTCCTGGGCCATTTTGGTTGGGAGCGGGTTGGCAGACCCGTCTGCGCTGCCAGACCCAGCGTCCTGCATGCCCTCCGTTAAAATACTGTTCTACTTCTTCACCAGCTTCTGCAGCGTCCGGGGGTTGTCCGGTGGGTTGGAGTAGCTGCGGGTGTGGGTCCAGGACACCTCCCCCACGTAGATGTCGCCCCGCGAGTCAATGCAGATGCCGTGGGGCGCAATGAAACGGCCCGGCGTCCAGCCCTCGGTTTCTCGTCCCAGCCGCGCCAGCACGTTGCCCTTCGTGTCGTAGATGGACACCCGCGGCCCCAGGTCGGTGGCCTCGAAGTTGGGTCCGATGGGCACGCCCAGTTCCCCGATGTAGGTGCGCTCGGCATCCTGGTCTATGTAAAGGCCGCAGGGACGGGCCATGTTCACCCATTGAGTCTCGAACTTGCCGCTGGAATCGAACACCTGCACCCGGTGGTTCTCCCGGTCGGCCACGAAGACCCATCCGTCCTTGTCCGTGCAGACGTTGTGGGCAATGTTGAAGCAACCGGGGTCGGTGCCCGAAGCGCCCCACGAGAAGAGGTGAGTGCCGTCCGGGGAATACTTATGCACCCGTGCGTTGCCGTAGCCGTCAGAGACGTAGAAGTCGCCGTTGCGCGGGTCAATCGCCACGTGAGTGCAGCGGTTGAAGGGGTCGCCGCTCATGAAGGGCGCTGGCTGCCCGCTGATGCCCAGGGTGAACAGCACCGTCCCGTCCAGTTTGCACTTGCGGATGGTATGGTCGCCGTCGTCGCTCAGGAACATGGTGTCGTCGGGGGCCATGGTTATGCCGTGAGCCCGGGGATAAACGCCCTCGCCCCAGGACCGCAGGAAGTTGCCGTCCCTGTCGAAGACAATAACGGGATGTTCGCCCCGGTTGAAGGCATAGACGTTGTCGTTGTCGTCCACGCCCACCGCCGCCACTTCCTTGAAAGACCAGCCGTCGGGCAGTTGTCCCCACCCCTCGGCCACATCGTAAATATATTCGCCAGAACCCAGTTCCACCATATCAACAACCTCGCTTAGGCAGATTTCAGGTTACCGCGCTGTCCCTTACATGCCAATTGGACCGTGAGATTGTAACACCTGCAATGAGTACCAAACACGCCAGCAGCAAAATCCCGCAGGACAATCGCGTGTTAATGGAGGGTCATTCTGAGCGAAGCCGAAGAATCTAAACTCTAACGGACAAGATCGGTTTCGGACCCGTAACCGAGTCCAGGGGCAAAAAATTCAGGCCTTTCTACAGGCTCACCAAGCGCGGAGTAAGTGCTTTGGACCGCTCACCCTGAGCCTGTCGAAGGGCGCCCGCAAACGCTGGCGGTAGTTTGAAAAGCTCACCGTGTACAGGGTACAACCGAGTTAGCCAGCCAAAACTGACACCTCCCCCTTGCCACCCCGCATAACCGCTCTCTACCATATTTCCATGGCAAAACTCGAAACCGTCCCAAAGAACAATCCGGCGGTGTGCCCAATGCCGCTGACCTTGCAATGGACCCTTCCCCGTAGGGGCGGGTTTCAAACCCGCCCATCCCCGCTGCCCAGACCAGGCAACAGGAAACGTGAGCAAATGTCCGGTAATGTCCGAAAATGCAGGGGGTAAATTTTTTCTCACATACGCTTCCCATCCCCGGTAGGGGCGGGAGGCGCTGGCGGCCCCGAACCCCCGCCACCCACAAGCCCAAACACACCCACGGACCGAGTAAGAGCTAAGAAAACAGGCGCCACGAGGGAGAG
>VXOH01000162.1:23060-23719 GCA_009840135.1 Chloroflexota bacterium
CCCCCCCCTCCCACCCGCAACCGTCACAAAATTCCCGCTAATCTCCTAACATCCCGGGGGTAAATTTTTTCTCACATCCGATCCCCACCCCGGGTGGGGGCGCCTCGCGAGGCGCCCACGTTGCCTCCGCAACCAGCAGTCCCTTCCCCCTTGATGGGGGCAGAAGGTCCGCCTGTGGCGGTATGGTCAGGATGGGGGTGATTCTTCATTCGCGTCTATTAGTGCCCATTCGTGGATAAACAAAAGGAGCAAAACACCATGACCCTCTCCCATATCCGCAACCAGATCCACCAGCTCCAGCGCCAGTTCGCCAGGGAGCTCGCCGTCTATCGTCTCCGCCAACTGGCCGAGGAAGTCGCCGATGAATGGGAGGGCGCCCTGGCCGACCATGAGGAACTCCCCCAGCCCCTGCAGGTGGTCCGCCGCATCGCCGATGCCGGGCAGCTTTCCCATACCTACATTCAGCTGCATCGCTACGTCCAGACCTGTCGCGACAAGGCGGAATGTCTTATTCCCCAGAAAATAGTCCTGGCCCTGCTGCCCTGGGCCTGGAACCACCGCTACGACGACATCCTCTACGGCGAAATCCCCACTTAATCCCCGCTCATCCTGAGCCTGTCGAAGGATCATCCTGAGCTCGTCGAAGGACGCATTGATGG
>VXOH01000081.1 GCA_009840135.1 Chloroflexota bacterium
CGGCAGAGGCGCTGATGGGGTTGGCCGGCGTCCGCGCCGCTTCACGTTCGGGCTTGCTATAGCTGAAGAACAACTGCTCGACTCCATTAACTGCAGAATACTGATCGTAACCATAGCAGAATTGGTGTAACCTTAGTGTGATAGATTTAGTAATCTTTATGAGTTCTTGTAACCCGAAGTGAAATGAGGCAAAACTGTCCCCGGTTTCAGGTCCCAGCCCCGTGCCAGGTGAGCACCCCGCCGCCAAGGATGTAGCGAGTTACACCAGATCGATCACCGGGACAGGGGAGGCGGAGGGCCAAGGGTGATGGAGGCAGAGAAACCCGAGCTGGCGCTGCTGGACCTGATGCTGCCCGGCGCCCACGGGGTGGACCTGGTGCAGGCCATCCTGAAGATAGAGGACTCGCCGGTGGTCTTCATCTCCGCCTACGGGCGGGAGGACCTGGTGGCCCGCGCCTTCGACATGGTGGCCGACGTTTACGTGGTCAAGCCCTTCTCGCCCACGGAGCTGGCGGCGCGGATCCGGGCGGGTGCTGCAGCGGCGGGTGACCGTGGAGCCGCCGGAGCCCTACGTGCTGGGGGATTTGCTCATCGCCCCCGCCGCCCGCCGGGTGACCCTGGCCGGCAGTCCGGTGGCCCTGTTGCCTCCGGAGTACCGGCTGCTGGAACGGGTCTGGGGAGAGCGGGGCAGCGGCGACCTGAGGCCCCTGCGCTCCAACGTGAGCAAGCTGCGGGGCAGGCTGGGCGACGAAGCCGACCGTCCCACCTATGTGTTCACCGAGCCCCGGGTGGGGTACTGGATGCCGGCGGGGGAAACTAGAGAACAGGAGTAACCGTGAACGAGATAAATGAGGGGAACACAAACGAAACGACGGTCCTTGCGGCATACTTGGAACGTGTTCGGC
Organism: Chloroflexota bacterium; assembly: GCA_009840135.1. Lineage (GTDB taxonomy): Bacteria > Chloroflexota > Dehalococcoidia > Lucifugimonadales > UBA3495 > Bin22. The sequence goes on from VXOH01000081.1 coordinate 906, forward strand.
GTCGGCTGCGAGCTGAAGGGGACGCCGCGAAGTCCTTCCAGCATGGATTGAACCGGGGACAAATCCGGGAAGCCTTCGTTCGGGAATTCTTGGCACAGAACATCTCGGACTTTTGGCGCATAGGAACCGGCGAGATAATCCACGGCGATTCTTCGCCCCGGGAGCCCAGGCATCAGATCGATATCGTCATACACAACAGGAAGCTCCCCAAGCTGTCGTTGGCGACGGGTATCGACTTATTCTTAATTGACGCGGTGTCGAACTTCATAGAGGTAAAGTCGTCTCTGACGAAGGGTACGCTGAGGGAAGCCGCTGCGGTCGCCAAAGCAATCAAGAGTAAGGCCCATTTTGCTCCCCAACGGCTGAATCCCGCCGGCCTGGTGGATTCGCCGAGGCCGTACTCCTTCGTCTTCGCCTATGACGGGCCAAAACGCATCGAAACGGTTGTCCGATGGATGAAGGACATCTCAAAGGAGAACGATTTTGGAGTAGAGGCTCTCAGCGAGACTGAGCCGGGCAAGAGGTTCTTCTTCAATCACCATTTCATTGATGGTGTTTTCTTGCTGGGGCGTGGCTACGTGATTCTGGACGCCCTTCCATTTCGGAGCTATGTCGACCAGTTGATTGAATCGGGGCAGCCGATTTCCCCGAAAGCCGTGTGGATTTGGAGCAGAGAGAACGAACTGCTCATGTTGTGGGCTTTGATAAATCAGGTTAATGCTGGCTTGCTCTGGGGCGAGGCCGACCTGAACAAGTACATTGGGGTGATGAAGGGTTTCATCGATGAACCGGAGCTTGAAATCTGATGAAGTCTGCAACCGCCGCGTTGTCTGCCTCGGAATGCTTCGGTCCACACTGTGATACCCGGGTAGTCGGCCCACGGCTAGAACCCGTAGTCAGTCCTTGGATGTGAGCAAATGGGGTCCAAGCTGTCTCAGTTCATACCTTGCATAGCGCTCGTTGCGGCACTCGCCCTTATTTTAGCCACAGCCTGTGGCGGAAATGGTGAGGAGAGGAGGGCTGCGGAGACGGCGGCGCCGCCGGCCACAGAGTCGGGTGCGTCTGCCTTCCCACTTAACACACCCGTGCAGCCAGCCAATGAGACTGTCCCTGCGGAAATACAGCTCGCGGCGCGGATGCTCCTGGCAGACGAATTGGGAATAGCCGAGGGGAACTTCAGGCTCGATAGCTCTGAAGGTGTGGGGTGGTCCGACGCCAGCCTGGGTTGCCCGCAGGAGGGCATGATGTACGCCCAGGTGATTACTCCGGGCTACAGGCTGGCGTTCGACCTGGCGGGTGCGTCCCACGCGGTGCATTCCAACTCGGACGGCTCCAGCATGGTGGTCTGCGGAGACGGGCGGTAGGGCTTCGGGGCAAATGACTCCAGCGGGTCAAGTAAGCTTCACGGCGCAGGGTCTTTCCCTGGGGCTTGCCACCGCGCTTGCCCTAATGAGGACTCCTATTCTCTTATTGTGATGGGTGGGACCTGCGGTGCTGAGGTGGCCCGCACCTACGCGATGCGGTTGCCACGCAAGTTGTGAAAGGATGTCGAGAACCCAGGGCAATCGCATTATGAATGGTATAGTCAGGGAGTAAGGAAAAGGTGGGTT
>VXOH01000052.1 GCA_009840135.1 Chloroflexota bacterium
CAGGTTCGAGGTTCCCGCCTGCGCGGGAACGACGGGTTTTCCGGCTTGGGAACTCATCCAGTCTGAACAGTTAGGATGCCACGATGCCCGTCTCGCGCCGGTTGCGATTCAGTCTGCCGGCGCGGGGTAAGCTTTCGGCGCGGGGTAGGCTTCTGGAGCGAGGGCATTCCTCCGGGCCAAGGCCCCTTCCATCAGGGTGCGCTCTTCCGCTTCCCGCCGGGGCGAGAAACGCACCAGGAAGGCCAGGGGCGCAATCGCCACCACCACGATGCCGATGAGCATCAGCGCATCGCTGAAGGTCAGGCTTTCCATCCGGAACAGGAACCCGGCGGCCACCGCACCGGCATTGCCACCGGCGCCGACGATGCCAGCAACGGAACCCAGCGCCTTCCGGTTTATGAAGGGGACCACCGAAAAGGTGGCGCCTTCGGACATTTGGACGAAGAGGCTGAATATAATCATGGCGCCCACGGCCAGGAACAGGGTCGCCATCTGGGAGAAGAGGACCAGGGCAAGACCCTCCATAAGCAGCACACCGCCCATGAACATTACGCGACCCCTGAGCCCAAACTTGATCCCGAATTTATCGCCAAAGAATCCTCCCAGGGTGCGGGCGAAGATATTCATCAAGCCGAACAGGCCCGCTATCAGTCCCGCGGTGGCCAGGTTCAGCTCAAACCGGTCGTAATAGTAGAGGGCCGCGACGTTGTTGATGGTCAGTTCCACGCCAAAGCAGGCCCCGTAGATTACGAAGAGCGCCCACACCCGGTAGTCCCTGGCCGCCTCCAGGAAGGAACCGCTTACCGAGGGCGAAGGGGCCATTTTACCGGCGGCCCTCAGTTGCCGGTAGTTACCTTCCGGCGAGTCCTGGGTCAGAAAGTAATAGGCAAAGCCCGTCAGAAACAGGCCGACACCGGGAACCACCATGGCAACCCGCCAGCCAAAAGCCTCGTTGACGCCCAGCATCAGCACGAGGGTGAGTACCAGGGGCATTACCATCTGGGTAACGCCGCCTCCCATGTTGCCCCAACCGGCAGTGGTAGCGTTGGCCGTGCCCACCACGTTGGGCGCAAACATGACCGAGGTGTGGTACTGGGTAATGACAAAGGAGGCCCCAATGACGCCAATGGCCAACCGAAAGAGCAGGAAGGTCTCGTAATTCTGGGCCAGTCCAATGCACATTACCGGTATGGAGCCCAGCACCAGCAGTCCCGAATAGGCCAAGCGAGGCCCAATGCGGTCACACAACCAGCCGATGAGCAGGCGAGCGAAGATGGTAATGGCCACGGAGGCGATGATGGTGTTGCCAATCTGGGTTTGGGTGAGCCCGAGGTCGTCGCGGACCAGCGCCATCATCGGGGCAATACCAAACCAGCCGAAGAAGGCCAGGAAAAATGCGAACCAGGTCAGGTGGAAGGTCCTCATGTGAGGACGGGATAGACTAAAAAGATTAATGCGGGTGGCCTTTTCCGTGGATTGCGATAAGGGGAAATCCCCTTCCTTGATGTCCATCTTCTAAACCTCTCCTGACTCAGTAACCATTTCAAACCAGGTGCTGGCTGTCCCAAGGGGCTCTACCTCGGACCCGTCCGCCCTCACCCTAATCCGCCTCGGCGGAAGAGGGGACTTTTGAGATAGTTTCTTAGGCGGCCACGGTTTCGGGGGCGGGCTCAAGAGTCTTCCGTACTTTCTTCAGTACCTTTTCCAGGGTTTGAGGCAATTCGTCACAGGGCACGTTTTCAAGGGCCTTGACCGAAGAGTCTCCGGCGGAGGCAACGCCGGCTGCCGCTGCCACCCGGCCTCCCAGAAAGACGTCCACCGCCTCCACCACTTCACCGTTGACCCGGGCCTTCTTGCCCAGCAGTCCGATGTCGGCCACCGTGTGGTTGCCACAGGCGTTGGGACAACCCGACCAGTTTATGGAAAGGGAAGGCTGATTGGAGGCAACCTTGCCCTCCAGGTATCCGGAGGTCGCCAGGGCCAGGGACTTGGTGTCCACCAGGGCAAAGTGGCAATAGTCAATTCCGGTGCAGCTGACCAGGCCCCGCATCACCGGAGAAGGGTCGGGGCTGAATTCGGCGAGCAGCCGTTCCCGCTTCAGGGCGGGCAGCAGCGCATCGGGAACATTGGGGATGATCAGGTTCTGTTCGATGGTCAACCTGATTTCGCCGTTGCCGTAAACATCCGCCAGGCGAGCAACTTCCAGCATCTGTGCGGCCGTCATCCGGCCCACGGGCACCACCAGTCCCACGTAGTTCAGGCCGGCCTGCTTCTGGGGGTGTATGCCGATGTGGTCTGACTTGGCTTGCGACCCGGCGCTCCGGTCGGCGGGGCGTCCCGCCGTGAGAAGGGGATGACCGACCCGGAGATCCAGTTCCTTGCGGAACTGCTCGGAGCCCCATTCCTCAACCAGGAAGGCCAGGCGGGACTTGTTCCGGGCCTCGCGGGGTCCGTTGTCCCTGAAGAGCAGGGTTATCTCACTGCAAAGGGCCGGCGCATCCC
>VXOH01000063.1:0-303 GCA_009840135.1 Chloroflexota bacterium
GGGCGGTGAGGTGGTGTGCTGTTTGCTTGTGTTGTTGTGTGTTGGTCTTTTGGGTCGCTTTAGCGGGGGGGGGTGCGCGGGCGGGGGGGCGGGGCGCGGGCCACCCCCCCCCCCCCCCTACCGTGGGTGGCTGTTACCCCTATCCTTACCTTACCCTCATAGATGGGGAAGGGATATTTTCAGAACTTCCCCCAAATCAACCTCTTAATAAATCACCGCTGTTCCGGCACGGGAGGGGTTCCTTGCGTTGGGGAAAGGGCGATTGACGAAAAACAACAACCGTGGGCGACCGGCGCCGACATC
>VXOH01000063.1:313-11725 GCA_009840135.1 Chloroflexota bacterium
TTTATTTAATCTCACAACAACCCCAAAAAAAAATTATAAACAACAGCCCGGGCGCGGGTCCGGGGGGGGGCGCCCGCCGCGGCCGACCCCGCCCCCCCCCCCCCCCCCCTACGGTGGGCGACCGGCGCCTCTATCCTAACCTTACCGCCATTGAGGGGGAAGAGATTCTTCTATGCCTACTTCAGCCCTGGAGCGACAGCTGAGCCAAGCGCCCTCACCCTAACCCTCTCCCCAAGGGAGAGGGGTCTTTTGAGATAGTCTTTTGAGATAGTTTCGTGTTCAGACCTACTTTAGCCCTGGAGCGCCCGGTGAGCCAGGCGTCCTTCCAGTTCCAGGCCCTTGCCCAGGCCCAAATCCAGGCCCTGCCGGATGGCTTGCTTTGCAAATTTAATGGATGGCGCCGGGCGTTCGGCCAGTTCTTCAGCTAATTGCCAGGCGGTATTTTCCAGTTCCTCCGGATGGACCAGGCGGGTTACCAGTCCCAGTCTCAGCGCCTCAGCGGCGTCAATGCGGCGGCCGGTGAGGAGCAGGTCCAGGGCCCGGTCGCCCAGGCAATTGCGCGGGAGCGTCTGGCTGCCCCCGGCCGCCGGAATCATGCCCAGCCGGAGCTCCGGCATGGCGAAGACTGTGTCATGGGCGGCAACCCGGATGTCGCACAACAACATAATCTCCAGGCCGGAACCGATGCAATAGCCGTGAACGGCGGCGACAATCGGAATTGACAATCCGTTCAATTGGCCCCATACGTCTCTTTCCCAGCGAACTTTCCTGGCGATTACCTGCGAGGGAGCGCTGCCAAATTCGGTCAGGTCGGCGCCGGCGCAAAATGCCCTGCCTCGTCCCGACACCACCAGCGACCTGATTTCAGAATCCTGGTCCACCGCAGCCAGGGCAACCGAAAAATCGTCCCGCATGGCGAGGTTATAGGCATTCAAGGCAGCAGGACGGTTCAGGGAGAGATGGGCAACGTGACCCTTTTTTTCGAAGATAACTGCGCTGTAGGCGGACACTGAGCTTAACCCTGCCAACGACCCAGGGGCATGGCGCGGCGGTAAAGTTCTTCCAATTCAATCTCGGTATGGCGGATGCCCACGTTTTCGAGGACATGGGCGTCGCTTACCTGCAACGTGAGCAGGGAATGCTCGTCGGCCACTTCCTGGACCTGGGGCTTGCGAATGTGCCAGTTGTGGTGGAAATTGTCAATTTCGATGGAATGGATGTCTTCCTCGATGACGATGTTGGGAGTGTAATAGCCGGGGTGGCAGTAGTTTCGGAAGACTCCTCCGCCGGGCAGGAACAACTCACTGACCTGGTACTCGTCGAAGGGGCTGTGGGGAGGCCTTTTTTCAATCTCCCAGCCGGGAATAATGATTACCTCACCTGGGTAATGCTTTTCGACCAGGTCCCGAAACTCGACGCTCCACTCCCAGTTGTGGTGGTCGGTTATGGCGATGCCGTCAATACCTCGGGACCTAATCTGTTCAATTAATTTGTCGGCAATGGAAAGGGAAGGCGGCTGGAAATTGAAGGCTTCCCAGATGTGAGTGTGAAGGTCCAGTTTTACTTTCAATGAAGGATTCCTTCTTTTAAGAAACGTTTGAATAAGTTCCTGCCCCCTTGACGGGGGAAGGTTAGGATGGGGTTGAAGGCGCCAATTCTGTAGCTGGCGAGGTTCCCGCCTGCGCGGGAACGACGGGCCAGAGGCGACCTATTCAGACCCTCCTTAACAGTATGGTAAATTCAGGGTCAGGAGCCGGCGAATCCGGGCTGCCTTCGTTGGAGGAAGGAGGCGATGCCCTCCTTCCGGTCTTCCGTGCTTTGCAGGATTATGCTCAGGTCGGCTTCCAGGCGGAGGCCCTGCTCCAGGGTTAAGTCCATGCCCTTTCTGACCGCTTCCTTGGCGAAACGGGAGGCTATGGGCGCGGATGCCAGAATTGCCTCGGCAAGTTGCCTGGTGGCGCCTCTCAGTTCATGGCCGGGAACTACCCGGTTGACCAGGCCGATTTGCAGGGCTTCGGAGGCGTCCAGCCGCCGGCCCGTCAATGCCATGTCCAGGGCCCAGGCCGGGCCGACGAGCCGGGGCAGCCGCTGGGTGCCGCCGTCCCAGGCTATGGGTGATTGCCCGGACTCCCACAGGGCAAAATGAGCTTCCTCCGACGCCAGGCGAATGTCGCCGGCCAGCGCCAGCTCCAGGCCGTGCCCGGTAGCAGCGCCGTTCACCGCCACAAGCACCGGAATTTCAAGGGCCGCCAGGGCATCGGCGACTTTCAGCCTTTCAATTTGTTCTGATGCGGGGAACTCACTGTCCAGCAGTGTGCTGCGTCCCCTGGAGAAGCAATTGTCCGGGCCCGAACCTGAACCGGTTAGGACCACCAACCGGCACCGGTCGTCCTCATGGATAGTCGCGCAGGCCTCCCGTATTTCCTCGGCCATGGCGGCGTCAATGAAGTTCTGCGTGTCGGGGCGCGAAAGAGTTATCGTCGCCACCCGCCAGCCGGATAGGACGTCAAATTCCAAGGCGATGTGGCTGAAGTATGTGGCTGAACCGTTCATTGCTATGCCCGTGACCGTGTTCAAAACCTGGGCTAGAACTTGTTTCAAAAATCCGTGTACGAAGTATTTCTCTGGGGAAAGTACATGAACCTTCGGGCAGTCACCCCCATTACGACCGGGGCCGACGTTCCGCCCCACCAATGGCTCTGAAGGGCATGTATTCGGCCATTCGAAGGTAGAATTACCAGCCGAAATGTCATCCTGAGCGCAGCGAAGGATCTAAAATCGTAGGAAATAAAGGTATTTCCCTTCTGAAGGTCGTCTCAGGGGAACCATTTTAGATTCTTCACTCCGTTCAGAATGACATACTAACTGAGCAAGGTCATTTGCAAATACATACTCCTGTCAGCCCGTCAAGGGGGAAGGGACTATTGAGGTAGTTTCCAAATACTAAGTGTCAGACAATATCTTGACAAGTGGTTGCGCCTTTATTACGATTGGCTAGCAGTCTCAAGGCGAGACTGCTAAATTGGTGTGAGAAGATATTTCAAACGAGGAAAGGAGGATAGAGTAAGCACCATGGCTAATTTTGCTCCGCTAGGGGAGCGCATAATAATCAAACCCATTGAGCAAGAGCAGACCACCCGAGGTGGCATTTTCCTGCCGGATACGGCAAAGGAAAAGCCCCAGGAAGGCGAAGTTGTTGCTGTAGGTCCAGGCCGAGCTACGGACGAGGGCAGCCGCATTCCCATGGAACTGAACGTGGGTGACCGCGTTATATACTCCAAGTTTGCCGGCACCGAGTACAAGGACGGCGACGACGAGTACCTGATCATGCGCGAAAGCGACGTTCTGGCCAAGGTTTCCTAGGCTGGACAGCTTTGCCGGGCTGATTGGTCCGGCGCCGAAGGAAGGAACAAACAGACTGAAAAGCTGAATTCACTGCAGGAGGAATAGGATGCCCGCAAAGAAGATGGCTTACTCTGAGGAGGCGCGCAAGACTCTTCGAGTAGGTATTGACACCCTGGCCGAGTCGGTCAAAGTAACCCTGGGCCCCAAGGGCCGCAACGTGGTGCTGGACAAGAAATTCGGTCCGCCCCTGGTTTGCAGCGACGGCGTAACCATCGCCAAGGAAATTGAACTCCCGGACGCCTTCGAGAATATGGGCGCCCAGCTTCTCAAGGAAGCAGCCACCAAGACCAACGATGCCGCCGGCGACGGCACCACCACCTCCATCGTGCTGGCCCAGAGCCTGATTAACGAAGGCTTCAAGAACGTAACCGCCGGCGCCAACCCCATGGCCATCAAGCGCGGCATCGAGCATGCCGTTTCCTCCGTAGTCGAAGAGCTGCGGGGCATGGCCCAGACCGTCGAGACCCGCGACCGCATCGGGCAGGTTGCCAGCCTTTCCGCCCACGAAGAGGCCATTGGCGAGACCATCGCTGAAGCCATGGAGAAGGTCGGCAAGGACGGCGTAATCACCGTTGAAGAGTCCAAGGGCCTTTCCGACGAGATTGAGTACGTGGAAGGCATGCAGGTTGACCGTGGCTACATCTCTCCCTACTTCATCACCAACTCGGACCGCATGGAATCCGTGATTGAAGACGCCGCCCTGATAATCACCGACAAGAAGGTCTCCGCCGTTGCCGACCTGCTTCCCGCCCTGGAGAAGCTGCTCCAGGTGGGCCGCAAGAACGTGGTCGTCATTGGCGAGGACGTGGACGGCGAAGCCCTGGCCACCCTGGTGGTCAACAAGCTGCGCGGCACCCTGAACATCCTGGCCGTCAAGGCTCCGGGATTCGGCGACCGCCGCAAGGCCATGCTGGAAGACATTGCCATCCTGACCGGTGGCACGGTTGTGAGCGAAGAGACCGGCCGCAAGCTGGACTCCGCCGTAGTCGAGGACTTCGGCCAGGCCCGCCGGGTAAGCTCCACCAAGGACGAGACCACCATCGTTGAGGGTCGCGGCTCCGAGGAAGCTATCCAGGCGCGCATCAACCAGATCAAGACCCAGATCGAAGAGACCACCTCCGAGTTCGACCGCGAGAAGCTGCAGGAGCGGATGGCCAAGCTGTCCGGCGGCGTTGCGGTAATCAAGGTTGGCGCCGCCACCGAGATCGAGCTGAAGGAGCGCAAGGCCCGGGTTGAGGACGCCCTGTCCGCCACCCGTTCCGCCGTGGAAGAGGGCATCGTCCCCGGCGGCGGAGTTGCCCTGGTTCGCGCCCAGCGCGCCCTGGACAGCCTCAGCGGTCTGAGCGATGACGAAGAGGTTGGTGTCAACATCATCCGCCGCTCCCTGGAGCAGCCCCTGAAGCTGATCGTTGAGAACGCCGGTTCCGAAGGCGCCGTGGTTCTTAACCAGGTGAAGCAGCAGGCCGACGATTTCGGTTATGACGCCGACATCGGCGAATTCGGCCCGATGATGGAGCGCGGTATCGTCGACCCGGTGAAGGTGACCCGGTACGCGCTGCAGAACGCTGCCAGCGTGGCTGCCATGGTGCTGACCACCGAGTCCATGATCACCGAGATCCCCGAGCCGGCCGCCGCCGCTCCGGCCATGCCGCCGATGGACTACTAGTCCAACAGCGGACAACGGGAATAGCCCAGTCCAAAGTGCGACCGCCCCGGGGTTACCGGGGCGGTCTTCTTTTGCGTGGGACGCATAACTTCATTCTGAAGCAGGGCTATCGCACGAATGTGCCCTGGAACCTTTCGTCATTCCTGCGAAAGCAGGAATCCAGGTTTTAACCGAGCGAGGTTCCTGCCTTCGCAGGAACGACGGTACCTCCCCGGTTCTTCGATACTATTGCCCTACATTCTGGAGGGATTTGCTGGCACCCTGAAGGGGTTTGCTGGTAGAATTGGCGCAAAATTTCGGGAGAACGAGATTGCCCCAGGAAAAGCTGTATGCCACGCCGCAGGCCGCCGTGGCAGATATTCAGAATGGCTCAACGATCCTGGTAGCCGGATTCGCCGGATACGGGTTTGCAGAGGGACTATTGGCCGCGTTGCTCGAAGTTGGCAGCAATGACCTGACCCTGATTTACCGGGCGGGGCCATACGCGGAAGTGGAGTCAGGGTCGTTGCCAGCCGTAGAGAACCTCGTCTCAAACGGGCAGGTTTCAAAATTGATTTCTCCCATGCCGTATGAGCCAGGCAGCGGGGGCGTCATAGAACAACAGTGGCAGGCCGGTCAACTGGACATCGAAATAGTACCCCAGGGTGTGCTGGTGGAGCGGCTGCGGGCAGGGGGCGCGGGCATAGGCGGCGTTTTTCTTCCGACGGCGGTGGGCACCAGGTTTGAAACGGGGAAAGAGCGGCGTAATTTTTCAGATGGTGAAGCCGTCCTGGAACTGCCACTGAAAGCCGACTACGCCTTCATCAGGGTTGCCGCCGCCGACACGTTGGGCAACGCAATCTATCAAGGATCCAGCCGCAACTGGGCCCCGATTATGGCTATGGCCGCCAGGGTGACCATCGCAGAAGCGGACCGGATCGTTGAGCCCGGTGAACTGGACCCGGAGGCCATCATTTCTCCCGGCATTTTCGTCAACCGGATCGTAGCGGCGAGATAAACCCTATGCAGGCTTGGGGAATCTCTGCACAGGTCACCGTTTCCCGGGCGCTGGGAGGATCTCCTTGTGTTGCCGTAGGGGCGATTGACCAATCCCCCCGCCACAGGCGGACGTACCCGCCTCACCCTAACCCTCTCCCGCCAGGGGAGAGGGGACTTATTCAGACTTTCTTTAAATCAACGGTGCAAAAAGGACGCTATGCCCCAAAAACTGGATGAACTCACGATGGCGCTGCGTGCCGCCTCCGAACTTCGCCAGGGCCAAGTGGTAGCAGTGGGGTCGGGGCTGCCGGCCAAGATAGCCGAAATATTGCCGGCCCAGGCTCCCGTACAGCTATTGTCCGATGGAGGAGCGCTGGGCTACGGGCCAAGCCAGCCCGATGCCGGCGCCGGGGTGTGCGGCCCTGACGGCAGGCCAGTGGCGCTGGAGTCGGGTGGTTCAGTGGTGGGAATGGTGGATTGGGCCGCCATGCTGCGGGGCGGCCACGTGGACGTTGCAGTAGTACAGCCGGCCAGGGTTACCCCTTCCGGCGACCTGTTGGGGTGGACAACAGCGGCTACCCCGGGCCTTTTCGCCCCGGGCAGGACGGTGGACCTGGCCGCCGGCGGCGGCACGGTCATCGCAATGCTACCTCACACGGGCAGCGACGGCAGCGCCAATATTGTTGCGGAATCCAGCCCCGTAGCTGACGGGCGCAGCTGCGTAAACTTAATCATTACGGACATCGCAGTTATTCGCGTGGAGAACGGGGCCCTTGTTCTGGAGGAGGTTGCCCCGGGCTGGAGTTACGACGAGGTAGCGGCCCTTACCGGCGCTCCACTTACGCCGGCTGATGACCTGAAAGAGATCAGCCCGGATTTGGAAGCGCTGAAAACCGCCCGGCACAGCAAGGTTTTTCCCGACGGGCCTTCCGCCATTGGCGATATGCCCGACGGGGCCACGGTGATGATTGACGGGTTTGGCGGGCCCGGGGGCATGGCCCATTACCTGCTGGTAACGCTGCGGGACCAGGGAACCAGGGGATTGACCATAATCAGCAACACCATAGGAATTGCCCGCATCGTCAATTTTGGAACCCCTGCGGGAAAGCTGGCCATTGATCATTCCGTGATTGTGGACAACGGGCAGGTCGTCAAGGCCATCGCCTCATACCCGGTTTCGCCCTCCATGTCGCGCCCCAGTTCCTTTGAGCTGGCGTACCGGCGGGGCGAGGTTGAGCTGGAACTGGTTCCCCAGGGTACGCTGGCGGAGAGGCTGCGGGCCGGCGGAGCGGGCATATACGCCTTCTACACTCCCACCGGAGCCGGCACGTTGATTGCAGAAGGGAAGGAATCCCGGGTGATTGACGGGAAGGAATACATTCTGGAGCACGGCCTGAAGGCTGACTACTGCCTGATTCGAGGGCACAAGGCCGATACCCTGGGCAACGTGGTTTACAAGGGGACATCCCGCAATTTCAATGCCGTCATGGCTCCGTCGGCGGCCATTACCGTGGTGGAGGTTGACGAAGTGGTTGAACCGGGTGAACTGGACCCGGAACTGATTGTCACCCCCGGCGTTTACGTTGACCGCATTGTCATCAGACCCGAGGCTTTTTCGGCCTACGAATAGGCTTGGGAGTGCGGTCAAATTGCACCTACATGCCTTTAAGAACGACATCTTCATTTTAGTCAGCGAGGTTTCCGCCCTTGCGGGAACGACGAACAGGTGCGCTGAGAGACTCGTTCCTTCAAATTGACGACGGCCCTGGTCCAATACGCAATCCCAGACGGAGCGCAAGAGGTTCTGCATGGTCGAAGGAAAGGAAAGACTGCCCCGCGAAGTGGTTGCCATGCGGGTGGCGAAGGAGTTGCCTGACGGGGGATTTGTGAACCTCGGTCTTGGCATACCCACCCTGGTGTCCAACTTCATCCCGGAAGGTGGGGTTGTCTTCTACCACAGCGAGAGCGGTGTCCTCAACTGCGGCCCCCTGGCCGAAGAGGAAGAGCAGGACATTGACCTGATTAACGCCGGCGGCCAGTTCCTGCAGAGGGTGCCGGGGATGGCCTTTTTCAGCACGGTGGACGGCTTCGCCATGATTCGGGGCGGGCACGTGGATGTGACCGTGCTGGGGGCGCACCAGGTATCGGCCACGGGCGACCTGGCCAACTGGATGCTGCCGGAACGGGGTGTGGGCAACATTGGCGGGGCCATGGACCTGGCGGCCGGCGCCAAGCAGGTTATCGTGGCCATGGAGCACACCGACCGGCAGGACGGAGCAAAGATTGTCCAGGAGTGTACCTATCCCATTACGGGCAAGGGCTGCGTGTCGTTGATCGTAACCGACCTGGCCGTGATGCAGCCGACGCCGGATGGCCTGGTCCTCAGGGAAGTCGCGCCCGGGTGGACCATGGAAGAGGTGCAGGAGCTTACCGCCGCGACGCTGATTCCTGCGCCGGACTTGAAGGAGTACGAGCTGTAGGGAAGGTCGTAAAATTGCTCCGTCTCACTGCAATGGCTTGTTGCAGGCAAAGGCTCCCCCCCAGACCGTAGGGGCGATTCGCGAATCGCCCCTACCGACCGCAATGACCTGCCCTGGTTCGAGGTTCCCGCCTGCGCGGGAACGACGAGTTTTCCCCAAAGCTGATATGCGATAGCCCGGCGTGTTAAGGAAGGTCTGAATAAATCCCCTCTCCGCTGGTGAGAGAGGGTTAAGGTGCGGGGATTGGCCGGTTCGAACTATCACCCCCACCCTCGCCCTCCCCCATCAAGAGGGAGGGAATTAATGGAAGACTCGGCTGAGGCCGGAGGGCCAACTTGCCAAAGCGGTTGTCCATGCTATAATCGGGTAGATTGAAAAGCGAGCCAAGGAAATCGGCAGCAAGGGAACTGCAGCATCCCGAATTGCTGATAGCGGTAGCGGTGAGGAAGGTGTTGCGGCCCGCATTGTTCGACTCGCCGGAGCGGGTTGATTGATCAAGTGGCGTGCCTATACTTTAGGTCACTTCGAACTAAATATTCAGGAGGAATATCGTGGACAAAGGAAGTGTAATCTTCAATGCCGGCGCCGTGGACATTACCCTGGAGTACCGGGAACTGATGCCCGACCAGGGCCTGTGCGTGCAGGTCTTTGGCGAGGTTGATGGCAGCGACGTAGAGATTCTGCGCTTTGACTGCTTTGACCAGATGCCCCATTACCACTATGGCCCCGCCAACAACAATATCCGGTTGAACATGGACAAGACCACCGTGGGCAACCCCTTCGGCTGGACCATGGGACACCTGCGAACCAAGCTGCCTGAAATGATTCGTCGCTCCGGTTACGAAGCCCTGGCCGACTCGGTCGAGGCCAACCCCGTTTCGGTCGAGACGCTGGACGCCATAGAGGACAAGGGCCGGGAAATGTCCGTTTCCATGCGCCGGACCGTCACCCACATGTTTGAGCGCATGCTGGATGACGACGTTTTCACCGTCGGCAACCTGCGGATCGGGCTTGAGTACCGGATTCTTCCCCAGGCCAACACCGAGGGCCTGGCGATTCACGTCCTCTCCGACGTGGCCGGCCAGAACGTGGAGTTGCTGGCATTTGACTGCTTCATCAACGGCCCGCACTACCACTACGGCCCCCGCAACCAGGACATCCGGATTTACTGGGACACCACCACCTCCGGTGAGACCCTGCGCTGGACCCTGGACCAGTTCTACGCCGGCAATATGAAGAAGATGATAGACCGCGCCGGCTATCCCACCATCGCCAACGACGTTGACGAGAACCTGCTTCAGGCCACCATGCCGGCCATCGAGAAGCGGGCCCTTGAGCTGGTTGAGGAAAACCTGGGCCGGGACGACGACCCCAAGGCCGCCCTGCTCAAGGAGATCGAGAACCTCAGGGAGCGCGTCGCCGCCCTGTAGTCTCCAACTTCTGCCAAACCAGGCAAATGAAACGGCCCGGCGATTTAGCCGGGCCGTCTCTTTGCCGTCGAGGGGCAGGGGCGCTGGCCGCCCCCGTGACCCTAACCATTTGCCGTTATGGTTTAATAGCCAGAGTCGGGGTGCGGGCAACCTACCGTAGGGGGGGGGGCCGGGGCGCCGCCCCCCCCCTACACCCTAACATTTTCCCTTTATGGAAGACGCGCCCGCGTCGGGGGGCGGCCAACCTCCCGTAGGGGCGATTCGCTAATCGCCCCTACCGCAACCCGAGGAGTTCCTCCCACCAGGGGAGCAGGGTCTTATTCAGACATTCCCTACATCATGGTGTAGCCGCCGCTGACGCTCAGGGTCTGGCCGGTGATGAAGCTGGCGGCGTCGGAGGCGAGGAAGACCACAGCGTTGGCAATTTCGCCGGCATTTCCCATTCTTCTCAGGATATAGGCGCGTTCCACTCGCTCCAGCACCTCGTCGGTGAAAATGTCGCGCATCTGGTTCCACATGCTTTCGGGGCTGATTTCCTCCTCGTCAGGCGGCACTATGAGGCCGGGGCAGACGACGTTCAGCCGCAGGCCGTGGCGGCCGGTTTCCCGGGCGATAGCTTTGCTCAGGGCGATTACGCCACCCTTGCAGGCGGAATAGACTGCCTCCCGGTATTCGCCCATCCTGCCGGCGTCGGAGCTGATGCTGACGATGGACCCGGACTGGCGCTCAATCATGTGGGGCAGCACCGCATGAATGCAGTTGATAGGGCTCCACAGATTGACGGCCACCTCTTTTTCGTGCTCCTCCGGCGGCTTCTCCATGAACAGCCGGTCAATGGTCCAGCCCACGTTGTTTACCAGGATATCCACGCTGCCGAACTCGGCGATGCTCTGCTCGACCATCTTCCCGACCTGGGTGCGGTCGGTGACGTCGGTCTGAATCACCTTGACCCGGCTGCCGGTGTCCAGTCTCGCGACCTCTGCGGCTACAGCATCTCCCTGGGCCGGGGCCAGTTCCGCTATGGTAATGTTGGCTCCCTCCGCGGCGAAGGCCAGCACGATGGCCCGCCCAATGTTGGACCCGCCTCCGGTCACTATCACGTTCTTGCCTTTGAGTCCCAGCTCCATGGTCAGTCTCCTTTCGTCGGTCACATATAGGAATGGCCGGGACCTGGGTCACGGCCGGCGCGGCGAGCGGTGAATCAGGGAATCTCTGAACAAGTCCTTTCCACCTTGATGGGCTTAGAGTGGTATGTATTTGGTAAAGACCTTGCTCAGTTAGTGCGTCATTCTGAACGGAGTGAAGAATCTAAAATGGTTCACCTATGACGACTTGCAGAGAGGTAATACCTTAATGCGCTGGGATTCTAGATCCTTCGCTGCGCTCAGGATGACGTTCCATCAGGGTGACGTTCCATCAGGGTGACGTTCCATCAGGGTGACGTTCCATCAGG
>VXOH01000063.1:11735-22585 GCA_009840135.1 Chloroflexota bacterium
CATCAGGGTGACGTTCCATCAGGGTGACGTTCCATCAGGGTGACGTTCCATCAGGGTGACGTTCCATCAGGATGACATATCATCGGGTAATTCTCCTTTGGAATGGCTGAACAAATGCTCCTGGCAGACCTTGATGAGGAGGAACGTCCGCCTATGGCGCGGGCGAGGGGACTTATTCAGACCTTCCCCGGATTCTGCAGAGCCTCATTGCCCGCTTAATCCCCGGGGGCGGGTACGGGGGGTATGCCTCCGAACCTCAACCTCAACAGTCCCTTTACGTCCTCGATGGCCGTGTTGGTAATGTTTACCGTGCTGGTCGGGTCGTCGTCCCACCGGACGGGGATAGACTTGACACTGTAGCCACGCTTTGCGGCGATTATCAGCAGTTCGGTATCGAAGAACCAGTTGTTATTCTCTATGGCCGGAAGGATGGACCGGGCCGCCTGATTAGTTATCGCCTTGAATCCGCACTGGGCGTCCGGGAACGGGGTGAAAAACATGGATTTGATCAGGAGGTTGTAGCTTCGGGATATGAACTCCCGCTTGAAAGCCCGGGTGACCCGAGACTCGGAACTGAGCCGGCTGCCGACAGCGACATGGTGGCCGGATTCCAGGGCTTCCACCAACTGGGGAAAGTGGGAGAGGTCGGTAGAGAGGTCCACGTCCATGTAACTGAGGATGTCGGCGTCGCTGGAAAGCCAGGTGGCGCGCAGGGCGCGGCCTCGGCCCTTCTGGGGAAGGTAGCAATACGCCACGTTTCCGTAGCTGCGGCTGAGGGACTCGGATACCTCTCTCGTTCCGTCCACCGAAGCATTGTCGGCTATGGTAATGCGCCAGGGGTTTTCCAGGTTTTTTGACAGGTAACCGGTGAGTCGTTCGATGCTGCCGGGAAGGGCTGCTTCCTCGTTATAGACGGGAATGACTATTTCGACGGAGGC
This sequence comes from Chloroflexota bacterium, assembly GCA_009840135.1. Classification (GTDB taxonomy): domain Bacteria; phylum Chloroflexota; class Dehalococcoidia; order Lucifugimonadales; family UBA3495; genus Bin22. The sequence continues at coordinate 12,674 of VXOH01000063.1, forward strand.
GGCCATTATTGACCAGCGTGGGAGGAGATTCCCCGGCGGGCACTGCGGGGGTACATTCTTCGACCGGAGGGAGTCGTGAGATGCGCTGGCATTCCGGCGAAGGCAGGGAAGTCTACCTCAGCCGGCGAGATTCCCGCCTTCGCGGGAACGACGAAAAGGGACGCTGAAATACTGATGCCTTTGATTTGGCGACGGGCCCCAGGGTAAATGACATAACCGGCCAGCAGGCCAAGCCCGTCAAGGCCGGTTAAGCGCTTGTCAAAACGGGGGCGCATCAGTGGCGGAAGTGGCGGACGCCGGTGAAGACCATGGCCAAGCCGTGCTTGTCGGCGGCCTCGATAACCTCATCGTCACGGATGGAACCGCCCGGCTGGATGATGGCGGTTACCCCGGCCTCCGCGGCCAGCTCTATGTTGTCCGGGAAGGGGAAGAAGGCGTCGGAGGCCAGGACGCAGCCCCTGGCCTTGTCCCCCGCGATGCGCTGGGAGAGGTGGACGCTTACCACCCGGTTGGGCTGACCGGCGCCCATGCCCACCAGGGTGCGGTTCCTGGCGAAGACAATGGCGTTGGACTTTATGTGCTTGCAGGCGACCCAGGCAAAGGCCAGGTCATCCATTTCCGCCTCGGTCGGCGCCCGCTGGGTGGCGGTTGTCCAGTCTCCCGCATTTTCCTCGATGGCGTCGGGCGTCTGGATGAGGACGCCGCCGGAAATGGGCCGGATGTCCAGGGATATGCCGCCCAGTTCGGACCCCCCGGAACCCACGGCCAGAACCCTCAGGTTGCGTTTGCGCTGCAAAATCTCCAGGGCCTGGGGCTCATAGTCGGGGGCGACCACGACCTCGTAAAAGACGGGATTCATAGCCTCGGCGGCTGCGGCCGTAACGGTACGGTTGAAGCCCACGATACCGCCAAAGGCCGATACCGTATCGCCCTCGTAGGCTTGCAGGTAAGCCTGGGCCAGGTCTTCGTGGCTGGAGAGGCCGCAGGCATTGGCGTGCTTGATGACCGCCACCGCTGGAGCGCTGAAGTCGCTGACGGTCCGCCACGCAGCATCGGCATCCATGAGGTTGTTGTAGGACAGTTCCCGCCCGTGCAACTGGCTGGCCCGCGCAATCCCGCCGCCGGTTCCTCCTCCAGTCCCTGCGCCAATTCCTCCGGCGGGAACGTACAGCGCTCCCTGCTGGTGGGGGTTTTCGCCGTAGCGAAGAGTCGCAACCTGGTCGTAGGCGAGGGCCAGATTCGCGGGAAGCCCGTCGTCGTCCGAAGCAGCTTCTACCAGGTAACTGGCTACCGTGGCATCGTACTCGGCCACATGCTCAAAGGCTTTGGCTGCCAGGCTGCGCCGTTCCGATTCGCTGAGGCCGTCTCCGGCCAGGCGGTCGGCTACCCAGGAGTAATCGCCCGGGTCCACCACCACGGCCACCGAGGGGAAGTTCTTGGCAGCGGCCCTCAGCATGGTGGGGCCGCCAATGTCTATGTTCTCCAGGGCATCATCCAGGGTAACGTCCGGCTTGCCGATGGTGTCGGCAAAGGGGTAGAGGTTGCCCACCACCAGGTCTATGGGCCGGATGCCGTGTTCCTCCAGCTCGCTGAGGTGGGCCGGCAGGTCCTGGCGGGCCAGAATGCCGCCGTGAATTACGGGGTGCAGGGTCTTCACCCGGCCGTCGAGGATTTCCGGGGAACCGGTGACCTCGGAAACCTGGAGAACCGGCAATCCGCCCTCTTCGGCCAGGGTGCGGTGAGTGCCCCCGGTGCTGATCAATTCAAAGCCGGCATCGGCCAGCCTTTTCCCAAACTCCACCACTCCCGTTTTGTCGAATACGCTAATCAGTGCCCTCAAGAGTTCTTTCCTTCATTTGCCCGGCGCGTTGCGCCGGGTTGTTAATTGGTTGCCGCTAGGTGACCATCTCAATACCGGAGTGATAATCGCCTTAATGTCGTGCTATGGATTGCCGGTAGCCGCCACTGCCTTCCCGACCTTACCTCCAGTGGCGGACCCTTCGCCTCACCGAGGGAGGAGGGGGTTCCGGTCAATGGAAAGGCCCTCACCCCTACCTCTCAGAGGGAAATGTACTTGCCAAAGACCTTCCTCAGTTAGTATGTCATTCTGAACGGAGTGAAGAATCTAAGATGGTTCCCCTATGACGACTTGCAGAAAGGCAAAGCATTTATTACCTGTGATTCTAGATCCTTCGCTCCGCTCAGGATGACAATTCATGAGGATGACAATTCAAGAGGATGACATTGCATCGGGTAATTCACCTTTTGGAATGGCCTAATACCTACTCCTGTTGGCACCCCAACCCTCTCCCCCAGGGAGAGGGGGCAATTCCAACCGTTCCTCGAACCCTACCCGGTAAAGGTGACCTGCTCATCGTCAACCCGTTCAGTAACCTGGCCGATGACCAGGGCGTCCGGCGCGGCGCTCGTGACGGCTTGCACCCCTTCTTCATCGCAGATGGCTACCATGCCAATTCCCATGTTGAAAACCCGGAACATTTCCTCGTCCGAAATCTTTCCGTGTTCCTGGATGAGATTGAAAATTGGCAGGACCGGCCAGGCGCCCCGCTGAATACTGGCAGCCGTGCCGGCGGGCAAAACACCGGGCAGCTTGCCGGGCAGGCCCCCACCAGTGATGTGGGCCAAGCCCTTGATTGCGCCAAACGCCGGTTGCAGCATGGGATAGTAGCAGCGATGGGGGGTCAGCAGCGCTTCACCCAGCCGGTGATTCAAGCCGTCGAAGTGGGAGAACAGGGCCGAGGGGTCTTCGTCGGTATTGAACACCCGGCGAACCAGGGAGAAGCCGTTGGTATGAAGTCCGCTGGAAGGGATTCCAACCAGGCAGTCGCCAGGCACGATGGTTGAGCTATCGAGCAGGCCATCCTTTTCGGCCACACCCACCAGGAAACCGGCCAGGTCAAAGTCATCATCACTGTAAATGCCAGGCATCTGGGCCGTTTCCCCGCCGATGAGAGCGCAGCCGACCTCGCGGCAGCCCCAGGTAATGCCCCGCAGCAGCGTCTCCATGCGCTGCTGGTCCAGGGAACTGAAGGAAACGTAGTCCAGGAAGAAGAGGGGTTTGGCGCCCTTGGTCAGGATGTCGTTGACGTTAAGGGTTACCAGGTCCTGTCCAATGGACTCGAAGTGACCAAGCTGGGCGGCGATTTTAAGCTTGGTGCCCACGCCGTCGGCGCTGGCGACAAGTACGGGAGCCCGGTACCCGGAAAGCTCGAAAAGTCCGGCGAACCCTCCGCCGGAGCCCAGGACCTCCGGGCCATGGGTCATGGAGGCAAAAGCCTTGATGCGGTCTTTGAGGTCTTCCATGGCATCCAGCTGTACGCCGGATGCCTGGTATGTCTCGCCAGTCAATTTACCAGTTCTCCGAATTTGGGTGGGCGGCCAAGGGCGGAAACGGCGGCCCGGGTGCTACCCCGAGGCTGGACGGGTCCGCCTTTGATTCTTTCTATGGTGCGTTCTTAAATTGCTCCGCTATTCCGGAGCAAGCAAAAATCTTGACTTCAGGCAGCGAGGTTCCCGCCTTCGCGGGAACGACGAGAAAAGACGCCAGAAAACTTGCAGCTTCAATTTTTCGACGACCCTTATGACTCCAGTACCAGCTTTCCCAGCTGCAACTGGACGGGGACCGGATAGTTGCCGGTAAAGCAGGCATCGCAAAAGCCGCCATCATCCTTCCCGGCAACCCTCAAGAGTCCCTCGACGCTGAGGTAGCCCAGGGAGTCGGCGCCGGCCATGACCCTTATTTCTTCGACGGTTTTGTTGGCGGCAATCAGCTCGGACTGGTCGGCCATATCCACGCCCATGTAACAGGGAAACTTGATCGGCGGGGCGCAAACCCGTATGTGAATTTCCCTGGCGCCGGCCCGGCGCAGCACGCGAATGACATGGGGTGTCGTGGTGCCCCGGACTATGCTGTCATCCACCACCACCAGTCGCTGGCCCTGGATCACCTCGGTCAAGGGGTTGAACTTCTGGCGAACGCCCAGGTCACGGAGGCTCTGCTCCGGTTCGATAAAGGTCCGGCCCACATAGCGGTTCTTGATGAGACCATCGCTGTAGGGGATGCCCGACTCCTTGGCGTAGCCCACCGCAGCAGCCGTGGAGGAATCCGGTATTCCGACCACCAAGTCGGCGTCCACCGGATGCTCGCGGGCCAGCTGGGCGCCCATCTGCTGGCGAGCCGAATAAACCAGGGTACCGTCCAGGATGCTGTCGGGACGGGCAAAGTAGATGTGCTCGAAAACACACATGGCCCGCCGTTTGTCAGAGTCCGGCCGAACGGCGGAACGCAAGCCATCCCGGTCTATAACGACAACCTCTCCGGGCGCGACGTCACGGAGGAAGTCGGCGCCAAGGTGGTCCAGGGCGCAACTCTCGGACGCGACCACCCAGCCATCGCCCAGCTTGCCCAGGCAGAGGGGGCGAATGCCCAGCGGGTCCCGCGCCGCAATGATGGTGTTCTCGTTCATCGCCACCAGCGAAAAAGCCCCTTCCAGGGTACGCATGCAATGGAATACCCGTTCTTCCCAGGAATCTCCAGGCGAATTGGCCAACTGGTAGGCGATGACTTCCGAATCGGTGGTGGAATTGAACCGGCAGCCCCATTGATCCTCAAGCTGGGTTTTCAGTTGGGAGGCGTTGATGATGTTACCGTTATGGGCAAGGGCCAGCTTGCCGGCCCGGCCCTGCACGACCAGGGGCTGGGCGTTGCAGAGATGGCTGGAGCCGGTAGTCGAGTAGCGGGTGTGGCCGATGGCAAATTCGCCGGCGAGAGGAAAAAAGTCGCGTTCGCGGAAGATCTGGGTGACGAGGCCCATGTCGGTGTGGACGTTTATCTCGAAGCCGTCGGCTGCGGCTATTCCGGCGCTCTCCTGGCCGCGGTGTTGAAGGGCGAAAAGCCCGAAGAAGGCAACCCGGCTGGCCTCGGCCCCCGGGATGTGTACGGCTACCACCCCACACTCCTCGCGGGGGCTGTCGAAGGGTACCCGGAATTGGTGGCCCGTTTCCTCTTTACCCACGGCGGTATTTTACGTTGCTTTCACAGTTGCGGTCAACGAAAAATGGAGGAAGGTACAGGACTGCCGATTATTCCGGCCTTGACTGGGGCAACCAGGTAGATCGCAGAGCTGCAAGATGACGTCCTGTCCTCTCATTCTGAGCCCGTCGAAGGATGCCCCTGAACCGGGAGATGGTTCGGCAAGCTCACCATGAGCGGTTAAGTGAATACCTCGCAACCTTCCTGGGGGGCAGCCACGCGATATTGACCGGGCGATTCATCGAAGACTATTGGCGCTGGGGGATTATGGATACCTTTCGATCGTCGCCAAAGCCAATGCTCTCAGTACTGATGCCCTCGCGGTCCGCCAGCGATATATGAATTATGCGGCGGTCCGCCGCCGACATGGGTTCCAAGGTAATGCTGCGGCCAGTCTGCTGGACCCGGTCGGCCACCTTGCTGGCCATATCCCGCAGGGAGGCTTCCCGCCGCTGTCGGTATCGCTCGACATCGAGGACCACCCGGGCGCTTTCGCCAAATTCCTTGCGTATTATCATGTTGACCACGAACTGGAGGGACTGAAGGGTCTGGCCGCGGCGACCGATGAGCAAGCCGGAGTCTTCGCCGGCGATGTCAATAATGGGCCCACCAACCTCCGGGTCATCGGCGACGCGAACGGTACAATAGACGTTCACGCCGGAAGAGGCGAGGATGTTGTTCAGGGCCACCAGGGCCAACCCGGCGACAGTGCCTTCCTCCGCTTGCGGCGCGCCGGTTTCGTGCGGTGCAACGGCGGCCTCCTCTTCCGAAGGCTGAGCCGAGTCGGCTACGGCGCCTTCGCCGGTATCCTCGACCGGGGCCGGGGTGGCGCCAAGCCTGGTTACCCTGACGCGGGCGACTTCCGCGCCGATGCCGAGGAAGCCGGCTTTGCCCCTACTTAGTATTTCGACCTCTACCTCGCTGCGGTCTACGCCTAGTTCCTTCAGCGCCAGTTCTTCGGCTTCTTCTACGGTTCTGGCGGTTCGAACGACTGACTCCATCGCTATTTATCTCCTCGGACGCCGATTCGCTCTCGGCGGACTGGGTCGGCTGGGTTGCCGCCGGGGCCGACCTGGGAATCAATGGGAAGAGGGGACCCCATCCGGTGATGAAATACTGAATGCCCACGCCTATTACATTAGAGACTATCCAGTATAGTGGCAATCCACTGGGCCATTGCAAAGAGAAGAACCCCAGAAAAATGGGAATCATCCACAGCATCATGGTCTGGCTGGACTGTTGCCGCGGGTCTGGCGACGGGGTCATGGTCATCTTCTGCTGGACCCAGGTGGAGGCGGCGACAAGAATGGGAAGAATTACAGGGGATGGGTCCGGTTCGCCCAGGCTGAGCCACAGGAAACTGTCGCTCAACGGGGCGGCGGAATGAATCGGTACAAAATCTATCCAGGAATACAGCTTCTGGGAAAGCCCAACCAGGTCCTCGGGTTTCGTGAACAGGGTCTGTATGAGAACGCGGAACAGGCCAATGAGAATCGGGAGTTGGACCACCAGGGGCCCCAGGCAGCCCACGGGGCTTACGCCGGACTCCCGGTAGAGTTTCATGGTTTCCTGGGAAATGCGGGCTCGGTCGCCGCTGTAACGCTCCTGAATTTCCCGCATCCTTGGCTGGAGTTCGCTCATCCGGCGCATCTGCCGAATCTGCTTGAGGGTCAGGGGCAGCGTCACCAGCCTGACCAGGATGGTAAAGGCAATGATGGCCAGTCCCATGTTGTTGAAACAGAGAACGTACAACACCATCAAGGTGTTGAGCATGGGACGAATAATTACTTCGTTCCAGAGAGTAAAGAAGATACCGAAGTCGAAGAACTCCAAGGAGACTCCTAAAGGTTGAATTCCCCTGCCGGGTTTCGGCGTGGCGTGGGAATCAGTTGCATTGCCTCTGTAATGATCCTTCGAAACACCAGATGGTGCCTATGTCCTGGCCTTCCGACACGGTGACCCTGCGGACCACGCCGTTATCGCTGCCCATGAAAACAAAGTGGCGCTGTAATACGTTCAAACCAGTCCCGGCCTCATCCAGGCCCTGGGAGCCCGGTGCGCCGCTGACCAGGGGGGCCTTGATGCTCTCGTCCTCGTCGGCCTCCCAGGAGGTTATTACCTCACCATCGGCGAGGTTGGAGGGACTGGTGCTCAACACCCGGACCCTACCGTCGGCCGCGGCAACCACCAGCCCCAGGGGAACCAGCGCCGGTGTGGAAACCACGGGGCTTCCCATGTTGTGCCGCCACAGGTATTGCTTTGCCTCCCCGACCGAGGGAGCATTGGTGTCCAGGGCATAAACGAAACCGTCCATGGAGGGGGCGAAGATATTCTCCCCGTCGGTAACGGCGCCGGCCCAGAACCAGTTGCCGCTCTCGAAGAACCATTCCAGTTCCCCGTCGTCTGCGTCGAGGGCGTACAGTTTCTTGTCAAAGGACCCAATTATTACGTCGCCCCTGAAAAGCAGGGGATTGCCCACCACCGCGCCGCCCGTCTCGTACTTCCAGAGTTCCTTTCCGTCCCGCAAGTCCACGGCATAGACATAATGGTCCTGAGAGCCGAAGTAGGCTATACCGTTCTGCACGCGGGGGGTGGACCATATCCTGTCTCCGGTCCGGAAGGGGGACCAGGCCAGCTCGTTTCCCGTAGCGGCGTTAAAGGCGTAAAGGTGGCCATCCTCGGAGACTACGAGCAAGATGGCGGTCTGACCGGCATCCCCGCCGAAGACTTCGGCCAGGACCGGCGCGCCAATTATAGGTTGCGGGTCCTGGGTTGCATCGTTGCGAATGGCGCGTTTCCAGCCGCCGCCCTCTTCGCCGGTCTCCAGGTTAAGGGCATAGAGGGTACCGTCCACCGCGCCCAGGAAGATGAGTCCCAATTCCTGGCTGACCGCCGGCGGCCCGAAAACTCCCTGCAATCCGTCCCCGCTGCCCAGCGGAGGAAAGGTCCAGACTACCCGGGGTGTACCCGATCCGAAGTCCTCCAGGGCAGCCAGCTTGACCTGCCGCTCATCGTCGCCGAGGTCCAAACCCGTCTTCTGCCCGAGTTCACCCAGGTCGGAATCCATCTGAGCAGCAGTATAAATCAGCGTGGGGTCACCGGGGGTTTCAGAAAAGGCTACCGTGACGGGAGTCCACCCCACATTGTCTCCGCCAAGGTTGGGGGTGCAGGACACCAGCGTTAAAGCCACCATGGCCGACAGGAGGCTGAGGCGCCAGCCCGGGGCCAGACGCCGACGAATCCTTCTGAAGTTGTCAGCAGGGCTGTTCAAGAAACGCGGGTTGAGCCTGAAAATTGGAAGGGACGGGAAGACTGAAGTAAAGGACATATTTTATGGCACAGGATCGTACCCTTTTCCTCCCCCTGGTCGGCAACTGACGATGCGTCGTAAACCCAATAATCCTCCCTTTGCCAGGCCGTAGCTGGAAATGGCCTGGGCGGTGTAATGGGAGCAGGATGGGGTGAAACGACAAACGGAAGGGAGATACGGAGAAACCGCCGCCTGGTAGAACCTTATCAACAATAGGGCGGCATGTTTCATTGAACTTCGGTTACGTTGTGGACGGGTCGGTGTCGGCGAGATTTGTCCGCCGCAACAGGTTATCGGCAGCGCGCTGCAGTTGCCGGTATTCGGCACTGGCAGCCCCGCGACGTGCTATAAAAACCGCGTCCCAACCTCCCTTCACCCTGATCTGTCGGACTGATTCCCTTAATCTGCGCTTTACCAGGTTCCTGGTAACCGCATTGCCAATACGTTTACTGACTACAAAGCCGAAGCGGCTCCATTCCAGGTCATTGGGAAGCGCCCTGATCACCAGAAACCGGTTAGCTGCGCTGATGCCCTCCCGGTGAATCTGGCCAAACCGCCTGCTTTGCGTCAGCCGTTGTCGGCGCTGCATGGTATGGACAGCCCGCTATACGGTCAAGCGGTGCCGCCCCTTGAATCTTCTCCGGCGCAAAACGGCCCGCCCATCGGAGGTACGGGAACGGGCACGAAATCCGTGAACCCTGGCGCGGCGTCGTTTTTTCGGTTGGTAAGTTCTTTTCGGCATTGTTTGGACACACTCCAGTCCACGAATTATAGAATTGCCTGCTTATTTACGTCAAGGCAATTGACTAAAGCTACGATGTCAAACGAACAGACTCCCAAGATTCGTAGCAATGAAAGGGTACTCGGCAAGTGGTATAATTTACATCCGGCAACGCTGGGGGCGCTACTTACGGTACATGCTCAGGCGCATCAAGCCCAGGCAAACCACTGCCAGGCGGCCCAAGCTCAGCGTTGCGCACGGAAAGACAGCCGAAGTGGCGGAATGGTAGACGCGCCGGTCTCAAAAACCGGTGGGAGCAATCCCGTGTCGGTTCGAATCCGACCTTCGGCACCAAAAAACCCCACTCTTCCTCGCCACGAACCCTCTCCCAAAACCCCATCCTCAAATACGAACTCAACACCTTTTGTCTCTATTTGTGCTGACTCCATTAGAACCTGTTTCAAAAATCCGTGTGGGAAGTGTTCCCTTGCGAAAGGGGCATGTGTCTTAAGGCGGTCACCCCCATCCTGACCTTCCCCCATCAAGGGGGAAGGAATTTTGAAATAGCTTCCAGCGCCCTGGCTATGGTCTCCTCCCGGCCGTAGGCAGAAAGGAAAATCACCGGCGCCTCCCGGATGCGCAGCATATCTCCCATCAAATCGACGCCGTCGGTGCCCGGCATCAGCAGGTCCAGCAGCGCCAGCTCCGGCCTTCCCTTAAAGCTCCCGGATGGCGGCCTTCGCCCGAAGGCTGATTAAACCCCAGCTCATCGTTTCCAACTGTTGCCCGGCCGGCAAGGTAGCCGGCCGGCAGGCGGAGCCTAACCAA
>VXOH01000073.1 GCA_009840135.1 Chloroflexota bacterium
ATCTCTGTCGTGCGTCGCGGGGGCGGCGGGGGGTGGGGGGGCGCGGCCCCCCGGCGCGGGCGGGGCCCGGGGGGGTGGGGGCGCGGCGGCGCGCCCCCCCCCCCCGGTAGGCTCTGTGGGACGGTTTCGAGTTTTGCCATGGAAATATGCTAGAGGGCGGTCATGCGGAGTGGCAAGAGGGAGGTGTCAGCAAGTGGGGGTGGAGTCCAGAATGTTTGAAGGTAGAGCGACGGAATCCTTCTGGGGAATTGCCATAGCCTTGAACAGGGCACCTAAGGGAATGAAAATCAGGGACGTTAGTCAGAACACTGGGGGAGAGGTGGTCGGAACCGTTGAGTCCTGGCGGGAATCTCCTCTTCTCATAGTAACGTCTGACTTTTTGGGCCGGAGGTCCCACCAATTCTGAACAGTTACCAATCGGTTCGGCAGGACAGGGCAAACGCATTCTCCCCCCAAGCCGTACTTTCCGGGCTTCCACGAGAGGAAATGCGTTGCCCGCCAAGTTCGAGGTTCCTGCCTTCGCAGGAACGACGGTATTTCCCAAAGTTAGAATGCGTTTGCCTTGTTCGGCAGGATGCACGCCCAGCCCCAAAGCGTTAATATGTACCGAAACCGGCCTAACGGGATTCCGGAGTATTCATGATTCGCAGTTTTCGCCTGGCCCTGGCCCAGATCAATACCACCGTGGGCGACATTGAGGGTAATACCGCCCGCATCATTGAGTACGTTGAGCGGGCCCGGGAGCTTCACGCCGACCTGGTTGCCTTTCCGGAACTGGCCATTACCGGCTACCCGCCGGAAGACCTGCTGTTCAAGACTTCCTTTCTGCAGGCCAATGAAGAGGCCATGCAGCAGGTGGTGACCGCCGCTACGGACATTGCCGTGGTGGTGGGCTACGTGGAAACGGGCGATTCAGCCCTTCTCAACGGTACGGGCGCCGACATTGCCAACGCCGCGGCGGTAGGGTACAACGGCCAACTCATTGACAGCTACCGCAAGATGTACCTGCCCAACTACGGAGTGTTCGACGAAGACCGCTACTTCCGGCGAGGCGCGGAGTGCCCCGTTTACCGAATCCACGGCGTGAACGTGGGGGTCAACATTTGCGAGGACATCTGGTATCCGGTGGGCTCCATTGCCGTGCAGCGAGAAGCCGGGGCCGAGCTGATCGTTAACATCAACGGCTCGCCCTTCCATGCCGGCAAGAGCGCGCACCGGGAAAAGATGATCGGAACCCGGGCCGCCGATAACGGTCTCTTTGTTGCCTACCTGAACATGGTGGGAGGGCAGGACGAGCTGGTGTTTGACGGGGCCAGCCTGGTCTGTGACATGACGGGCGAGGTCATAGCCCGCAGCCCTTCCTTTGCCGAGGACCTGCTGGTGGTTGATCTGGATATTGAAGCTGTTTTCCGGTCCCGATTGCGGGCTCCCCTGTCCCGCAAGGAGAACCCAACCATCCTGCGGGAGATAGGTGAGCCCAGAACCCTGGCCGTATCGGAATACAAGGACCGCCCCAGGGAACCCCTGGAAGCGAGCCAATACGCTCCGGTTATGGGTTCGGTGGAAGAGGTCTATCATGCCCTGGTCACCGGAACGCGGGACTACATCCGCAAGAGCGGCTTCTCCCGCGCCCTGGTGGGTCTCTCCGGCGGCATTGACTCGGCGCTTACCGCCACCGTCGCCGCCGACGCCCTGGGCAAGGAAAACGTGGTGGGGGTAACCATGCCCTCCCGCTACTCCTCCGAGGGCAGCGTCAGCGACTCGAAAGAGCTGGCCGACAACCTGGGAATAGATTGCTGGGTGGTCCCCGTAGAACCGGCCCACCTGGCCTTCGCCGACATGCTCGAGCCCTACTTTGAAGGCACTGCGGCCAACGTGGCCGAGGAGAACGTGCAGGCCCGCATCCGGGGCAATGTCCTGATGACCATTTCCAACAAGTTCGGCTGGATCGTCCTGACCACGGGCAACAAGAGCGAGATGGCCATGGGGTACGCCACCCTTTACGGCGACATGGCCGGGGGCTTCGCGGTAATCAAGGACGTGCCCAAGACCCTGGTGTACGACTTGTGCAAATGGCGCAACGTCAAGGGCTTCGGCCTGAACGGAGCAAAGGCGCCCATACCGCAGGCCATTATTGACAAGCCCCCCAGCGCAGAGCTGCGCCCGGACCAGCTGGACGAAGACACCCTGCCGCCCTACGAAGAGCTGGACCCCATCGTGAAAGCTTACGTGGAAGAGGACTACAGCTACGAGGAAATGGTGGATATGGGCCACGATGCGGCGGCAGTACGCCAGGTCATAACCTTCGTGGACCGCAACGAGTACAAGCGCCGCCAGGCCCCGCCAGGGGTGAAGATTACCCCCCGGGCCTTCGGCAAGGACCGGAGGCTGCCCATAGTCAACCGCTACCGGCCGGTTTAGCCAGGGGTGGAAGCATTCCACTTGGCAGGGTCGGAGGTGAGACGCGTTTCCTGCTGTTATCCGACGCTAATGGGATTGGTTCTGGCCCAGTTGCTCCTCCAATTCCCGGATGCGTGCCTCTGCCATTTCCCTTAATTGGCGTTCCTCTCTGGCCCGTGCTTCGGCCGATTCCCTTAGTTGGCGTTCCTCTTCTGCCAGAGCTACGATTTGGCGAAGTTCCTCTTTCAGGGAATCCAGGCTGGCTATAGGGCGGACGGTATCGGGGTCGATAAGATCGAGCTTTCCCCGGTACCAGCGCATGTAGAGGCCCAAAACCTGGCTGAAGCCCCTGAGGCTACCGTCGGCCAGGGTCTGCAATGGTATTGGCTGGTAGGCGCCGTCTACCAACCGGTCTCCTCCCAACTTTTCTCCATGAAAATCGCCGGTCTCGTCGAAGCGCCAGTATTCGGCAATACCGAGGCCGGCGTAGAAATCGGGCTTCTCTCCCGTATCTATATGACCTGTAGCGCGGGATGCTATTTCCAGCACCAGATCAGGCGGCTTACCCTGCAGGGACACTACGTAGCCGTTGTTGGCCTCGTAGAGTTCAGGGTCTGCGTTGAAGGACACCAACAGGTCGGGATACCTTATGGGGCTTCCCGGTTCGGCACAGATGTAGCGCTCTCCTGACACAATAATGTTATCGGGATTGCCCATGTGCTCGGCCAGTCGGTACATATTGCCGTTCCTAGCCAGGTGCTTGGAACTGGTCATATCATCAGGGTCTTTCTCCGGGATGTCGGGAAGCCGGAAGGGAGGATGCTTTTTGGCGGGAGTGGCGCCAGCTTGTGGGGTAGTCATGCTGATTCTCTCCCTGGCGAGAGGGTTGGGTAAAGCTACTTAGGTCATTGTGGCGGTGGAATGCAAGGCATGTCAATGGAATATCCGGACCGGGTAGGAGTGCCTTTTCCTGGCCCTTCGCACTTGCCGGGGGATTAAGCGGCCCCGCCCATCCGTTCCCGAAACTCGCCCGGTATTTCCCGCAACCGTTGCCTGAAGAACGTATCCTCCCTCTCGGGCATGCGGCGAACGGCTTCCAGCATGAGTTCCACGCCGCCCAGGTAGTCCTCCTCGTGGATGTACTCGGCCTCAATGCCGCCGTCGGGAGCGCCGTTATGGTAGTTGCCCAGGGGGAAGGCTATGCCGGTGGTGCGGTAGCCATAAACGGCAAAGGCGCTGGCCTCGCAGCTACCGCCGCTCATAAGTTGCCGCTGCACCTTGAACCCCTCGGGGCGGGCCTGCAGGGTCTCCCGGGCGCGGGTCAGGGGCGACTCGGCATCGGCATTGAAGGTAAATCCGGCGTCGCCAACCCTTATCACCGGCCCGCTGCCGATTTCCGCGCCGGGCAGGGTGCGGCTGGACTCCAGCGATACCACCAGCGTTTCCCTGGGCAGCGTACCGGCCTCGGCGAGCAGGCGCGCGCCCACCAGGCCTACCTCTTCAGCCCGGGTGAAGACGCCGTACACGTCCCCCGCCGGCTGCTCCTTTATCAAGACGGAAAGCATGGCCAGGGTGCTGCCGCAACCGGCCAGGTCGTCCACCGCCCGCATTCGGATATAGCCGTCCTCCAGCTGAAAGTCCACCAGGTCAAAGACTACCGAGGCAGGCATGGGCACCTCGGCCAGGCGGGAAGAGTCCTCCAGGCTGATCAGCGCCTTCCGCTCCGACGCTTCTCCAAAGGGACCGGCGGTAACGGCGGACAGACGCTCCCCATCAGGCAGAATGACCTGCAGGGGTACGCCGGCCTCAAAGGATGACTGGGGTACGCCGCCCATGGCAGCCCCCACCAGGAAATCCCCATCCAGGGCCACTGTCTCAAAGCCCGGATGGTCCATGTGGGCCATAAAGGCGATGGGTGGGACGGAGCCGTCGGTGAAGGAACCCTCCAGGTGGGCGATAATGTTGCCACAGCCATCAGTGCGGTGAGGGACATTCGCCTCGGCCAGAATTTCACGCACCACCCGTGCCACACCGTCTTCGATAAAGGAAGTGGCGGGCTGGGCGCCCAGGCGGGCCAGGATGTCCAGGGCTTGTTCTCGGTAGTTGGTCATGGTTTTTCTCCTTGGTAGGGGCGATTCCTGTGGTTGTCATGTTTCCTGTCGCGAAGCTATCCTCATGGGCCAGGGCGCCCACAAGGGGCACCTCTACATTGTTGTAGTGACCTACATTCTACGGTTTGCCGGGTTTTCGTGGTCTAACGCCCATCTTGCCGGATTTTCCCTGATGTATCTACGAATTCGGCACATTGAGTCTTCTTTTCTGATGACGTGCTCATAATAGTTACGTTGCCATAACCGCCCCGGAAATTTCGGCCACCCAAATGCCTTCACCCCATGCACATACCCCACGGTGGTGAGAGACTTGAAGGCGCCGACAATGTCACCCAAGGTAGGGGCAACCCTTGTGGTTGCCCTAGATCCTGCAATGGAAGGGACCCCAGGGGCCAGGGCGCCCACAAGGGGCGCCCCTACATGAGATATACTCCTATCAGACGGAGCGGAACCGATGGGGTCGCTAATGACAATAATACCGTGAATATGGTTCGGCATTACTACGAGAGAATCAATTTCAATGGATGAAGAACGTGCTCCAATATCCTTCCACTCTTGAAAGACCATAGAGCCAGCGACGTTCAACTGCATATCTCCGTCAACGATGTCTCCGAACAAGCACAAGCGATCCTGTGTTACCAGTGTAACGAAATAGGCACCTGCCGCAGCGTAGTCATAACCCTTAAGACGCGAGCTACGGCGATTATAGTAGCCTGACATTTCCCTCTCACAAAGCGGGGCGGGCCATTGATAGCCCGCCCCTAAACCATTCGTGCCTATTCGTGGATTCAATTCCTACTGGTGGAACAGGTTCAAGGCTGAACCCAGCCGGAACCAGTCGAACTGGGACTCGGCGTAGGAGTGGTTGAGCATCAGGGTTTCCGATGTGCCGTCGGCGTGCTGCACACGGCATTCCACCGGCTTGCCCGGGGCCATGTCCCTCAGGCCCACCAGGCTGATGCGGTCGTCTTCCTGGATGCGGTCGTAATCGGCCGGGTCCGGGAAGGTGAAGGCCAGCAGCCCCTGCTTCTTCAGGTTACTTTCGTGGATGCGGGCAAAGCTGCGGACGATGACCGCCGCGCCGCCCAGCAGGCGGGGCGACAAGGCGGCGTGCTCGCGACTGCTGCCCTCGCCGTAGTTGGAGTCGCCGATGACCACCCACTTGATGCCCTGGGCCTGGTAGTCCCGGGCGATGCGGGAAAAGCCAACGCCCTCCTCGCCGGTGACCACGTTCTTGCCCTTGCCGGCATCGCCGGTGTAGGCGTTGATGGCGCCCATGAACATATTGTCGCTGAACCGGTCCAGGTGCCCGCGGAAGCGCAGCCAGACGCCGGCGGGTGAGATGGAGTCGGTGGTGGTCTTGCCCTGGGCCTTTACCAGCACCGGCATGTCCACAAAGTCCTCACCGTCCCAGGGCTGCCAGGGATGCAACAACTGGATTCGCTCGCTATCGGGGGCCACGGTCAACTCAATGTCGCTGCCGTTGTCGGGCGGATCCTCGTAGGAGGAGGAGCCCCGGTCAAAGTCGGCCTCCGGAACGTCGGGAGCGGCCTTGGGCGGCTCCAGCATGAACTCCTGGCCGTCGGCGCCGGTCAGGGTATCGGTCAGCGGGTTGAAAGAGAGCCTCCCGGCCAGGGCCAGCGCGGTCACGATCTCCGGGCTGCCGATGATGTTCATGGTCGAGGCTTCGCCGTCGTTGCGGGCCGGGAAGTTGCGGTTGTAGGAGGTAACGATGGTGTTGGGGCGGCCTACCGGGTCCCCCACCCGCCGCCACTGGCCGATGCAGGGGCCGCAGGCGTTGGCCAGCACGGTGGCGTTGATGTCGGACAGGGACTGCATCTGGCCGTCCCGCTCGATGGTGGCGCGCACCTGCTCGGAACCGGGGGTCACCATGAAGGGCACCGCCGCCGACAGGCCGTGGGCCTTGGCCTGTTCCGCCACGTCGGCGGAACGGCTCATATCTTCGTATGAAGAGTTGGTGCAGCTTCCAATCAGGGCCGAGGAAATTTCGTCCACCAGGCCGGGGTCTTCCTGAAGCTCCCGGGCCATCTGGGAAATGGGCCGCGCGCGGTCGGGCGAATGGGGACCCACCAGGTGCGGCTCCAGCTCGGAGAGGTTAATCTCCACCACCTGATCGTAGTAGGCCGACGGATTCTCAAACACCTCGGGGTCGGCGGCCAGCATGTGCTTGTACTGCTCGGCCAGTTCGGCCAGTTCGGCCCGGTTGGTGGCGCGCAGGTAGCGGGCCATGGACTCGTCGTAGGGGAAGGTGGAAGAGGTGGCGCCCAGCTCGGCGCCCATGTTGCAGATGGTGCCCTTGCCCGTGGCGCTGATGCTGCTGGCGCCGGGGCCGAAGTACTCGATAACGCAGTTGGTGCCGCCGGATACGGTCAGGACACCGGCCAGGTAAAGGATGATGTCCTTGGGTGCGGTCCAGCCGCTGAGTTCGCCGGTGAGGTGAACGCCGATAAGCCGGGGGTAGAGAACCTCCCAGGGCAGACCGGCCATAACTTCAACGGCATCGGCGCCGCCCACGCCCACGGAAATGGAGCCGAGGCCGCCGCCGTTGGGGGTGTGGGAATCGGTGCCGATCATCAGCTGGGCCGGGTAGGCATAGTTTTCCAGGGCCACCTGGTGGATGATGCCGGCGCCGGGACCCCAGAAGCCGACGCCATACTTGGCCGCCGCCGTCTTCAGGAAGTCGTAAACCTCGCTGTTTTCGCCCAGGGATTCCTGCAGGTCCTGGGCGCCCTCAACGCGGGCCTGGATGAGGTGGTCGCAGTGGACCGAGGTGGGCACAGCGGTGGCGCTGCGCAGGGTCTGCATGAACTGGAGCATGGCCGTCTGGCCCAGCACGTCTTGCAGGATAACCCGGTCGGGCCGGAGATTGACATAGGTCTCACCCCGTACGATGTCGGTCTCCGCCGGATTGTCGAGATGGGACATCAGGATTTTCTCTGCCAGGGTCAGGGGCCGATTCTGAAACTGCCGGACCGTCGTCAGGTTGCGGTCCAGCCTTTGGTAAACCTCCGAAACCAGTTGCCTGGTGGGCGCAATCGTAGCCATAACAGGTTCTCCCCTACCTATTTTCGATTAAACATTTGAGTATAAGTTGCTCCCGCTTATTCCTCCCCGCGCTGGCGCGAATAAGCGGGAACAATGGCGGTAGTCTAAAAGTTATAGGGGGTTAGTGTCAATTGGGGGGTGTGGCCAGGGCAATCGCATTTTAGATTCAGGCCATAGCTGGCAATAGTTCACAGGTGGAAAGACTGTCGCCTTGAGCCTGCCGAAGGGCCTAAAATTCTACCTTTCAAACCCATTACGGGCTGGAAAGCCGGATTGTCGGATGGAGTTTAGATTCTTCGGCTTCGCTCAGAATGACGATAACCATAATGCGATTGCCCTGGGGGTGTGGCGGCGTGCAGTCAGGTTGGCGAGCCTCTACCCCATATATTCCATGACGTCAGAGCCGGTTAGAAGGTCCTCCACCGGACAGTCCAGACCTGCGGCCACGGCTCTCAACGTGACCAGCTTAGGGACGTGCTTGCCATTTTCCAGTCGGACCAGGGTAATGCGCGTTATTCCGGCAGCCTGGGCGAGGTCCTTCTGGGTAAGTCCCAAGGTCTCTCGGAAGTCTCGTACCCTGCTGCCCAAGGTCTGCCTTTCAAGGGCCGCGATCAACTCCATTCGTGGGCGGTAGTTGGAGTCGCAATAGTGCCGGACAAAATCCCAAGGAAGTTCCAGGGTCTCAGCCCGGGTCGTCGTCAGAATGACCTCATAAGGGTTGGGCAGCTCTACGGCGTTGATGCTGGAAAGGCCTCCTATCTCCGGCAGGGCTCCATAGGGAATTGTCCCGCTGCACCCGTCGGCGAAAACGGCGCCAACACCATCTTCATATGGCGTAACGGCGATCATCATGCGTTCTGCGTTCTTGACTTTAACAGTAGTCATTGCTTATTCCCCATGGACGGACTCCCAAGTTTCCTGGATAACTGCAGAGTGCTTCCGGTACGCGACCATAATGTCCCGGCGGGTTCCGGATGGGGGTCTCTCCAGAAAATTACCGGTGAGCAGGCTGATGCGGCATGTATCCTCGTTGTCCACCCAGACGTGTACGTGGGGCGGTTCGAACAAGTTTTCCCTTGTGTTGATAACGAACCGAAACCTTCCCTCGATAACCACCGTAGGCATTTCAGGGCCCTTTGACAAGAGTATCACGATGTGATACTTGCCACAATGCCAATTTGATAAGCATGCCCATCGCGGTGACTATCGTCTATTTTGAGCTTACCGTTTCTCACCCACACAAAAGAAACCTCCCTCGGACTGGCAGGTTATCTCTTGGCCAAGTCCGGGGAGGTCTCTTTTTTGGCTTCGTTAGGTGTGCGTGAACTACCTGCGCTTCAGGTAGTTGGAGTCGGTGTTCTTGAAGCAGCAGCAGATCCTCAGGGCTTCACCGCCTCAACCATACCTTTCAGCATGGCTACCGCCTCGGTTACTTCCCTGGCCAGGCTATCCCGGTCCAAAGGTTGGTGCTCGTGGGCGTATATGGCTGCCCCGCCAAACTCGCTCAGATAGCGATGTTGCTCCCCGGGAACTTCCTGTTCCGCGGGCATTTGCAGCCCTTCTCGCAATAGTCCGGTGAGGATTCGCAGGTTGTGGCCGTCGCGTCCACTGGCAGGATACTCCAGGCCATGAGCGCCCAGGGCCGCCTTGTAAGCATTTTCCAGGGCGTTCTGGGCCATACGGCCTATTTGTTTATCGTCTCCCGCAGCAAGTATTCCTGCAGCCGCTATGGCTTCCAGCCAGCGAGCCGCGCCCATCGCGTCATGCAGCTTAGTTTCCACATCTTCCCAATCTATATTTTCTTCCTCGTCCTGAAGGCCGTATTCCAGGTTTTCATCCGGCACGACGTTCGCTGCCTGCTTGGCGATGGAATTAGCCAGGTTGTTCTTCAAGTTTCTTTGAGATCTGAACTGGGCGCCCGTCATGCAGATAACGTCAATTCCCGATGCCTCAGGCAGCCGGGACTTTTGCAGCTCCCGGGCCTGGTCGCGCAGTTTTTCCAGCCAATGTTCCGGCGGAATCTCGTCCTTGACTATCAGGATGTCCAGGTCCGAGTCGGTCCGGTAGTCCCCGCGGGCCCTGGAGCCGAACAGGATGGTTTGCTCGGCATCAGCCGCCCGATGCAGGTCTCTTGCTATTTCCAAAGCACGGGGGTCGACAGATACTCGCTGCATAAACCTTCCTCAAGGAGCATTTTACCACTGGAAGTCAGCTGCCTCGAAACTTTGTGTACACTTCTACCCATTAGCCGCCCAAACAAAAGAAACCTCCCTCGGACTGGCAGGTTTTCTCTTGGCCAAGCCCGGGGAGGTCTCTTTTTTGGCTTCGTTAGCTGTGCGTGAACTACTTGCGCTTTAGCGAGTTGGGGTCGGTGTTCTTGAAGTAGTCGTAGTTCTTGGCAATATAGTCCACTTCGCCGCCGGGGCCCCACTGGGCGGGGACAGCGTCTTCCGCGAAGATGGCGGTTACGGGGCAGACCGGTTCGCAGGCGGCGCAATCAATGCACTCGTCCGGGCTGATGTAGTACATATCGTCGTCGTCGGTGGTGTAGATGCAGTCAACCGGGCAAACGTCCACGCAGGCTGCGTCCTTTAGACCAACACAGGGTTCGGTAATTATGTAGGCCATTCTCTTATTGCTCCTCTGAAGTAGCGGTACTTGGGTCATCCGGCCGCTGGCGGCCCTTGCCTTTGCGGGGCCGGTTTCAGCGCCCATGGGGTGCCAACGAAATTATAGCATAGCGCGGCGGCTTTGCAATATTGCGCAACGTCCGGAGGCAGTAATCTGAACCATCGCCTTCAATACCGCAAACAGGGCAGCCACAAGGGCTGCCCCTACCACAATGCCTTTACCACGGTGTCAATAATGCCGCCGATTCTCCCATCTGCGTGCCGCTAGAGTACCAAACCATAGGTGCGCTTTTTGATGGACAGGTTAACGAAGGTCTCCGTGCGCTGCACGCCGTCAATGGGGCCGATCTTGGACCGCAGGAACTGGCCCAGGCTCTCCGCCGACTCCAGGCCCGCCCAAACGAACACGTCGTAGGCGCCGGTGGTTACGGCTACGTAGTGGGCCTCGGGGAGATTGACCAGGGACTCGGCAACTACATCGGACTTGCCGGGGCCCGTCTGCATACCGATAAGGGCGGTGGTGGAGAAGCCGAGCTTTTCCAGGTTGGGAACGGCCACAACCCGCACCACGTCGTCATCCAGCAGTTTCCGCAGGCGACGACGCACGGTGCCTTCGCTGACGCCTACCTCCCTGGCGATTTTCGCATTGGAAGCCCTGCCATCCAGTTGCAGAAGGGCTATTATCTTCCGGTCTAACTCATCCATCCGCGGGCACACTCCGTAAGGTGGTTTATCAGGCTGGTTTGTCGGAACAAGCAACCCAATAATAGAGCAACGCCATTTTACTGTCAATGCGGCAATAAATTTGCCGAAAATCGCATACTAATGGGGCTAATGAACGGCCCGGCCTACGGAAATCGAAAATTGGTTTCTGCGCATCTGCCGGCAGGTGTGGCTCATGCCTCTGCATTGGGCTTGAGGGTTCACGCCATTTTCCGTTTCCTTGACCGGATTGCCCGGTTTGGCTACATTTTAATACAGGCGTTTGCTCAATCGCCGGCATATACCGGCGAAAAGCGCCACATCCAATCCTGGCAAACCAGAGGTATGAGTATGGCTATGTTGACACCTTCGGCCGGCGACGGCTACGGGTATAACCTGGCAGAGTCCGACCGAATCTTTACCTCGGCCATGACCGGCCTGTACGGCTGGACCGCCATCGGCCTGGGAGTTGCCGGTGGAGTTGCCTGGCTGCTCAGCCAGGCCGGAATTTTCCTGTTTTCCAGCCTGCTGGGCATGATACTGGGGCTGGTACTGGCCATCGGCTGCCTGTTCGGAATGCAGTTTGCCGCCCGAAAAGGCGCCCCCCTGGCCGTGGTGGGGGCATTGTACCTGGGCTTCACCGCCTTGATGGGAGCCACCCTTTCCTACGTGTTTGCCATATACTCCAGCGCCAGCATCGCCCAGGCCTTTGCGGGAGCCTGCGGCCTTTTCGCCCTGATGAGCGTTTTCGGCTTCTCCACCAAGAGGGACCTGTCGAAAATCGGAACCCTGGCAATCATCGCCCTCATCGGCATGATTGTCGTGGGGTTGATAAACTCCTTCCTGTTCCGGTCCACCGGCCTGCAACTGCTGCTGAGCGTGATCACCCTGCCCATCTTCATGGGACTGACGGCGTGGGAAACCCAGGCATTGAAACAGGAGGCCCAGGTCGCTGCCGCCGAGGGCAACGCCGCCGCCGCCAGCAGGATAGCGCTTATCGGCGCGGCGGGCATGTTCCTCAATATAGTGAATATGTTCCTGGCCCTGCTGCACATCTTCGGCTTCTTCGGGGGTGACGATTAACCATGCGATCCTTTTCGCGGGTTCCCGCATTGTGGATGCCGGTCTTCGTGCTGGCGCTTCTGCTGCTGGTAGCAGCTACGGCTTGCGGCGGCGACGGGCGGGAAGCCTATCGTATCGGGGTTATGGAGTCGCTCACCGGAGCTGGAGAGTCCTACGGCACCGTGGCCAACCAGGCCAAGCAGATGGCCGCCGATGAAATAAACAATGCCGGCGGCATTGATGGCCGCCCCCTGGAACTGGTAATAGAAGACTCCCAGTGCAGCGCACAGGGAGCGGTGGCCGCCTACCGGAAGCTCACGGATGTGGAGGGCATCAAGATAATCCTGGGCACATCGTGCAGCGGCGCCATGCTGGGAGCCGCGCCCCTGGCCGAAGCGGACGGCATTATCCTCTTCTCCGGCCTGGCCAGCAACCCGGATATCGCCAAGGCAGGGGATTATATATTCCGGACCCAGATCAGTGACGTGGAAGTGGGCATCGGCACGGGAACCCTGCTCCGGGCTGACGGAATCAGCAAGCTGGCAACCATCACCGAGTCCACCGACTATGCCGAGGGGGTGCGGCGCACCACGGTGGCCCAGTTCGAGCAACTGGGCGGGCAGGTCGTCGGAGAGGAACGGTATGCCTCCGACGTCATTGACTTCCGTTCCCAGCTGAGCAAGCTGGTCGCGGCGCACCCGGAAGCATTGCACCTGGCTCCCCAGTCCGAATTCTCCGCCGGGACCATTATCAAGCAGGCGCGGGAACTGGGGTACCAGGGGCCCATCTATGCGGAAACGGTCTCGGTGGGGACCACCGCCCTGGAAATAGCCGGAGATGCCGCCACGGGAATGAAGGCCATAGTCTCGGACCTGGATCCCGCCAACGAAAAGGGTCAACAGGTGCTGGCCAACTTCAGAGAGCGGTACAACTACGTTACCCTGCCCTGGCACCTGGGTTCGGCATACGACGACGTGTACATCGCCGCAGAGTGCCTGAAGCAAACCACGGATGACCAGGACGCCGATGGCTTCAGGGACTGCATGTACGGGATTACCTGGAGTGGAGCAATCGGAGACAACTACAGCTTTGATGCCGACGGAGAGGTGGTCGGCCTTTCACGAGTTGTGGTGCAGATTCTCCCCACCGGAGAGCGGACTCCGGACAAGAAATACAATGTGCTGGGGCCGGCCCCAAAGAGCCCCTGACACCCGAATGATTTAATAGCATTGTGTCACTAGGTATTGCTGTCAGTCTTATGCCTTTGCTACACTGGGCCGAGCATATCTTGAAATCCCCTTAAAGGCAGAGAACTGGAACTGCGGGGAAGGACAACAATACGGAATGTTCAGGGACCACGAGACAGCCTACGTCATTGCTTCGGTCAGCCTGGCGTGGCTGTTTACGCTGACCCTGGTAGCGTATGAGGTTTTCGTAAATACCGCCGACACCAGAATGCAGACAGCGGCGGCGGCGGCCTACGGAGTTGGCGACGCCGTCGGCATGACACTACTGGCCGTGGGAACCTGGGAGGTAATTATGGTACTGGCTCGCCGGCGAGAAAAGAGACTCGCAGAACAGGCACGGCAGGAAGGGCTGGAGCAGGGCCTGGAACAAGGCTTAGAGCAGGGCAGACGCGAAGCTGCCCAGGAATCTGAAAGGCGCTGGAAGGCCTGGTACGATGACCTGCCGCAGGAGGTCCGGGACCGCCAGCCACCTCCGCCCAGCAGCGAATAGCGGCCAGGCAGCGTCTGTTCTCCTTGACACCCATAACGCTCTCACCTAGAATGGGCAGTCGAGGTTGTTAAACATTATGGATTACGCAATTTTCAAGACGGGGGGCAAGCAATACCGGGTCAAGCCCGGTGATGTCCTCGACGTGGAACTCCTTCCCCTGGCAGTGGGGGACTCGGCGGAGTTTGACGAAGTCCTGGCTCTCTCCGAGGGCGGCGAGGTCAGCTTTGGGACTCCTCATGTGGCGGGAGCCAGGGTAGTTGCCCAGGTCCAGTCCCACTACAAAGACAAGAAACTCATGGTCTTCAAGTACAAGGCCAAGACCAGGTACCGCCTGAAGAAAGGGCACCGGCAAAACTACACGCGCCTGGTTATCCAGGACATCCAGGCAGGAGGCTGATCCCAGATGGCTCACAAGAAAGCAGGCGGAAGCACCAATAACGGCAGAGACAGCAACGCCAAGCGATTGGGCGTAAAGAAGTACGGCGGCGAGCGGGTTACTTCCGGAGCCATAATCATTCGCCAGCGCGGCACCCGCATAAAGCCCGGCAACAACGTGGGCCTGGGGCGGGACTATACCATCTACGCCCAGATTGACGGCAAGGTCAAGTTCGAATGGGCCTCCAAGGGGCGCCGCCGCGTAAGCGTGTATCCGGCCGAGTCTGAAAACGGGGCAGTCGCCCTGGCAAGTTAGCAAGGCTTACCAGATTACAACCACCCTATTGCAAACCACCCTCCGGCTGTTGTCGGAGAGGACAGGAAAGCTCAGGAAATGAAAGCAGACATTCATCCCCAGTTTTTCAATGCGACCGTTACTTGCTCCTGTGGCTATGTCTTTCAGACCGGAGCCACCAAACCGACCCTCCGTGTGGAAGTTTGCAGCAGGTGTCACCCCTTTTATACGGGTGAGCAAAGGATTGTAGATACCCAGGGCCGCATCGAGCGGCTGCGACGACGCTACAATCTGCAGTAACATGCCCACCCGCGAGTTTCAGTCTCCAGAATCGAGGGATCAAAGCTTGTCCCTCGATTAATTTTTTATCCCACCTCCCTCGGCTTGCCAGGAATGGCTGGGCCTTTCAAGCCCTTGCCATTTTCCGGAGCCGGAAGGCAACGTGCAGTGGCGCAGCAACCAAGAGTTACCTACGGCGGCCAGGCAGTAATCGAAGGCGTGATGATCCGGGGCCGCGAGTACTACAGCCTGGCGGTACGGCAGCCCAACGGCAGGATCTATCAACACCAGGAAAGGTTGAGCAGCGCCTTCACCGGCCGGATCCGTCAGATTCCCGTGCTGCGGGGAGTGCTGGTGCTGGTCGAGACCCTTCTGCTGGGCATCAAGGCCCTCAACCGCTCCGCCGCCCTGGCTTCAGTGGATGGGAGCGACGGCGCGAGGGAAGAGATACCCGGCTGGCTGCTGGCCTTTACCCTCATCGTTTCCCTGTCCCTGGGCATTGGCATATTTTTCATTTTGCCCTTGCTGGTGGTCCGCCTCATAGACCCCTTCATAGCTTCGGACGTGGTAAGCAACCTCATCGAAGGCGTCATACGCCTGGTCATCCTGGTGCTATATATCGGGGGCATCGGGTTGATGAAGGACATCCGCCGGGTGTTCGCCTACCATGGGGCCGAGCACATGGCCGTTCACACCTACGAAGCGGGCCTGGACCTGACGGTGGAAAACGTGCGCAAATTCGACACGCCCCATCCCCGTTGCGGCACCGCCTTCCTGCTTACCGTAGTCCTCGTCTCCGTCATCGTATTCGCGTTCCTGGGCCGCCCCGACCTGGAGTGGAGGATACTCTCGCGGATCCTGCTCATTCCCGTGGTGGCCGCCTTGAGCTACGAGTGCATCCGATTCTCCGGGCTGCATCCCACATGGGTGATTTCCAGGTTTATTGCCCTGCCCGGCTTGTGGCTGCAGCGACTGACCACCCGACAACCTGAAGACGATCAAATCGAGGTGGCCATCACGGCCATGGGTTCGGCAGTGGCCGCCGACACCGGAGTCAGGTACGTCTCTCCCTTCATGGACCTCGACGACGAGGTTCACGACGAAGGCGCTAACTACGAAGGCGCTAACTACGAAGAAGCCGGAACTGAAGAAACTGCTGACGACGACGAGGAAACTCGCACGGAAAACGGTTTTCACGATGAGGAAATAGGGGAAAAGCCGAAAGAGGAGGGTACGGGCTGACATTAGGGGAAAGTCTGAGAACTCCCCTCTCCTCTTATCAAGGGGCAAGGGATTCTTGTAAATGCTTCCAGTAGGCCAATCCGCCGGAGGCCGATTCTGACGGGTGGAACGGGAGTCCGTTCGGGCTGAGCTTGTCGAACCATGAATCGGCGGCCCTTCGACAAGCTCAGGGTGAGCGGGTCTTTCTCTGTCGTTACAAACTTGACTATGTACTAGTTCCGGTGCCTGGCCTGCTGCAATTTCTCGACGGTGCCAGGAATCTTCCAGTCTATGTAAAGCAGGACATGCTCCTTGATGGCCTCTTCCTGCACCCGGCAGGGAGCGCAGTGGCCGTCAATGCAGAGACCGTGGCGGGGTCTCATGTGCTGGCGCAACAACTCCACGAGGTCCACCGCCTGCCCTTCCTCGGCCTCCCCGGCCCGCAGTAAATTCAGCAGCTCATCCAACTGCCCCGACAATTTTTCCAGCAGCAGGTTGTGGTCTTTCAGGCTGCGCTCTACGAAGTTCTTGGGCTCGTCGGGGTTCGGATTAACCGAAGCGGGAATCTGGTACGGGTCAAAAGGCGCCTCTTCCAGTTCCCGGCCGCAGGCATCACAACGGGCGGGATCATGTGCCATCGCAGTTGCCTCTCCAATACAATTCGTCCCTGTAGCTTGTGGCGAATTGTAAGCCAAATCTGGAGCATGGGCAAACGGAGGACAGCCGGAGGGCAACCAGCAGGCAGCCGGAGGGTTCCCGTTCCCGCTCACGCCTCCTCCAACAGCCATCGGGACTCAAAGCGACCGGAACGGCTGACCACCGATATCTCCATTCCCTCGATGAAGAAATCCCCCACCACCACCGGATTGCCGCATGCCACCCGTACCCGGTCTGCCAGGACCCGGTGGACAGCCTGGGCCACGCTGGCTTCATTCCCGTTGCGGATGGTTAACGCCAGCCGGCGACGGGCAGTGTTCCCTCGGGCCATGCGGGCCTCAGCGCCGGCCCGGGCCGAATCGTAGTTGTCAATGAAACGACACTCCACCACTTCGGCATTGAGGCCATATCGGGCCTGGCTTTCCGTGTTTTCCGCCCGGTAGCTGGTGAGTTCCGTTGCCTTGTAGGTCCGGTCGGCCCTGAGCCGCAGCAGGGAGAGATACGCCGTGGCGGAAGCGTGCCCGTTCTCCACCCTCACCACCGTTCCCTTGCCGCTGCAGGAGCCGCCGGACAGGCTGGGCAGCGTAACCTCCAGGCTGCCCGTCAGGTCGTCTCCCTGCCCGTCGCGGCGGCTGTTGGCGGCATAGTCCGTATTGGCAACGGGCGAGCGGATAGCGTCAACCACGTCATAGGCGTTGCTCTCGGCCAGGAAGTCCCTGGTCTCGCCCGCCGGAATGGCCGTCACATCGCCCAGCCGCCAGATTTCCCGCAATCCCTGGTTGGCTCCCCACCGATAGCGAAAAATGACGGAGTTCTCGAGTCCGTCCACTCCCTCGTTCCAGGCCAGGTCGGAGAAGTAAGGTCCGGCAGCAGATGTGTCGCGGAACGTTGCCAGGTTCACGGCGTGGGCGCCGGAATCCCGGTGGCCCGCAGCTTCCAGCCTCGCGTAACCCCTGCCATCCATGTAGATGAGCCCACCCTCCTCGGCGGAAAGGGCGTCCAGGGCCGCACCAGCCTCCATCTGCCACAGGGCCCTGGGCTCCGTTGCCACCAGGGTCCTCCCACTGTCCAGCAACCGGTTCGCGGCGTTGAATCCCGCCCAGGACAAGATTGCGTTGCCGATGTCACCCGACGAGAGATTGCGCCCGGTGAGCAGCCGGTGCAAGGGAGTTCGCAACACCCCCGCCAGGTCGTCGTGAGCCTGTATGCGGCAAACGTTGCCCAACTCGGGGTGGCGTTCCGGCGAGATGCGGGACAGGAAGCCGTGGAAGAAGCTCCGCCAGCCGCCGAAGCTGCCGAAGGAATCGCCAACCGCCGCCTCGGAACCGTCGTGCCAGATACCGTGCAGGGTGGAGGATGCATTTCCGGCGGTCCCCTCTCCATCCAATATCTGCTTGCGGTCCGTGCCACCGCCCTCCAGGTCCGTGGCAAAGAGGCGCACCGAGTCGCCGTGAAGCTCAATTTCAATGAAGTATTCAACTCCGGCAAGCAGGGGATCGCCCCGTTGCAGGGCAGCGGGATAGCCGAAACTGACATCTTCCAGGAATGTTCCCGCCGCGCCGAACCGGACCCGCAGGTAGTCCCACCGGTTGACAAGTCGAAGGACAACGCCACTGGCCCCGTTGGACCGGCGGCGGTACCGGAATCCCACGCGGGCGTCGGCAGCGCCAAAGTCCAGGGTGTAGATGGCATCGCGGGTACCGGCACCCGTTCCGGCGGTGGGATTGACGAGCCCAGCGCCCAGCGCCAGCCCGGAATTGCCGGTGGACTGCCGGACCCACCCCTGGCTACCGGTTACCGTGGGCATTCTTCCCCGCAGGTCCGTACCTGCCGTTCCGTCAAAGTCGTCCAGCGGCCAGGCGAAAGCCGCCCATACCCGGCGGCCGGCATGTATGTTGCCGGCCAGCGGAGAGGCCCCGTTGCCCGGGGAATACCTCCCATCCTGGTTCCGCAGCAGCAAGTCCAGCCGGGCGGGAACGGCCTTCCGTCCCCTCTTCTGCCCGAGGACTACCGGCCTTCCCCACTTCCAGTCCAGCTCCAGCACGTCGCCAGCCACATCCTCGCTGTAGGCCCCGACCTCCTGGCCCCAGATACCGTTTTCGTTCCAGTCCACCCATATTCGCCATCGGGGATTTACCAATAGCCACCTCCTGCCGGCTTGAAAAACCAGCCTGCCCGCTTAACACCAAGGCTTATTCCCGCAGCCTACTCCCACCGGTCCAGCGTCACCGGCCCGGACTGCCGGAAACGGGCGACAAACCTGACCAGGCCGACGGCCTTTCCCTTCTCCAGCCGGCCACCCACCTGGTATCCCGTACAGAGGAACCGGCCGGTTATCCTGCGTTCGCCGGTGGCCCTCCCAACCGGGCCGTAGCTGACGGTAACCTCGCGGCCCACGATGCCGCCCAATACTGCGTCGGAACCGGTATCCGGCGTGTCGTCGAAGAGGCCCCGCAGGGTGAACTCCTGGGACGCCGTGTTACCCTCGGCAACCCGGCTCGATTCGTCGTTGAGACCGGTCACATCCACATAGGAGACCAGCCACCCCAAAGGCTCAACCTCCTCCACAAACGCAGACAAGTCCCGGGAAACCCCGTCGGCATCGCCAATCTCTATGTAGCTGTTTCCGGACACCGGCACTCCAGCCATGAAAACCTCCACTGTTACTCGTGGTTAACCTGCATTGAGATGATGAATAGATGTGCCCAACCCGTCGAGGTTCCTGCCTTCGCAGGAACGACGAAAAGCCGCTCCCGGGCGGCAGATCATTCCATTAGCGAACCCTGGAGTCCGGCGCTGACCGCACGGGAAGCCCAGCCCCCTATCCGCCGGAACTGCCCTGTACCAGGAAGGTGACGCCCCAGTATGCCGCCTTGTTGTAGAGGGTCCTGCCGCCGCCCTCCGCCTGAACAACGCGGAGCCAGTCCGCGCCATTGCGCTTTCCTTCCAAACTTTCCGTTTCCAACGCCTCCTTGATGGATAAGGGTCCGACCGGGGCAACATAGCCGGCCAGGTCTTTCCAGGCCTCGGTGTCGTCGCCCGACCCCGTCAGCAGGAGCACGGCAAGGTTATAGCTGACCCTGGGGCCGGCCATGGTCCGGTCGTATTCGGCCAGGGGTTGCCCCGGCTGGATTATGGCAGCGGGCAGTTCCGTCACCGATTCCGGCGGCAGGGCATACACCCGCAGCCCGTCAATGGCCGACAGACGTTTCTCCAGCTCGTTTCTCAGGTCAATCAAGGACATGCGCCTCTCCTTTTTCGTCATTCCGCCAAAATTCGTCAGTCCCAGGCGGAGTCGGGGAAAGACCCGGCTAGACGGCCGGCTTGCGGTACGCGGCCAGCAGCCCCTCCACTCCCGGGCCCAGGCCCACGGTAAACCGGCCCTGATTTCCTTTCCCCGACACGGATTCCCCCGGCCGATTTCTGCGCCCCCACAACAGGGAGGCCAGCTGCAGGCAGGCTTCCAGCACCGGCCCCGGATAACGGTAAACCCGCACGGCGGTCCCCTCTTCATGGTCGGCGGCAAGGGTGCCGTTAACCCCTCGCGCCACCGTAATTTCCTGTCCGGCTACGGAGGTGACGTACATCTGTTCCTCGCCCACCGCCAGGGTATGCCCCGGTGACAAGGCATGTTCGCCGTCTAGCGTCACGGCAGTATCCGTCAAACCCATGCCGGAGCCCTGGGCGATGACCGCACCGGTGTCCTCCGTAACCTCCCGGTAGCCCCAACGGCCGGAGACTTCTACCAGGCCGGCGCAGGGAGATTGGTCTCCGCCGCCATGACAATGACAATCGTAACCAGCAACAGAACCAGCAACAGAACCGGCGGCAGAACCCAGCGTCACGCGGGTGTGGGGACGGCCCCAGGGCTTATCCGGAGACGCGTCACGGGGATACAGCCGCCAGGGCACACTTCGCCACCGCGTAGGGTGGGCAGAGTCCTGGGCAGGGCTTTGGATCGGGTTGCTATCCTGGTCGCTGACGAAGTTGCGGACAATACCGCCGCATCCCCTGGCCACCCGCACCTCCGTCACCCTGACCAGGTCGGGCACCAGCAATTGCCGCACCCCCGCCGGGCCCCAGTTCATCTCGAACTGCCGCGCCGCAACCAAAACGTAGAAGTGGCGGTTGCAGTACCCGTCAATCAGCCGTGATGCCTCCTCCAGCAGACCCAGCAGGCGCCGGTCGTAGGCCGTTCCCGCAATGTTCAGGGCGCCGCCGGACTTGAGGGTAGCCAGGTCACAGTAAGCGTTGGTCATAAATGTCTCCTGATTTTGGGTTGGCCCTCACCTCGTAGGGGCGCACGGCAGTGCGCCCCTACTACCTGTGCCCCTCTTCCTATGGCAGAGGAAACGGGGTTGAGGGCCTTACACGCCGGTGATGTTGTACTGCAGGGCGGTGTGGGTGGCCGTGCTGCGGCTGCCCGTTCGTTCCATGAAAGCCAGCCTCATGCTCACCACCATGATGTTCTGCCGCTTCTGGATGTCCCGGGTCGTCTCGATCAGCAACTCCCGCCGGAAGCCCAGCCGCCACTGGGTGCGGTTGGTAATCAGCAGCCGCCCCTTGGTGTTGGCGTTGCCTCCATCGGTCACTTTGCCGTCCGCATCGGCGGTGGCCATCTGCTCCGAAACGATGACGGGAATACCTTCCACCGCGCCCAGCTGGCCCCGCAGCAGGGTGGCGTTGGGCCCCAGCTTGTCCAGGGTGCGGAAGTTGTCCACCGTCAGGGACTTGATGTAGGTGTTCACGTCCATGATGTAGGCCAGTTCCGACGGGCGAACGCCGTACCTGCCCAGCTTGCCCCGCACCTCGTTGAACATGTCGTCGCTGACCCCGGCGTTATGGTTGTTGGCCTGGGCGGCGTTATCCACCAGGGGCAGGTGCAGCAGGCCGTCAAAGCCCACCAGCCACTGGGCCTTGCCGGCGCTGTTGGCGGCGATGGTGGCCCCATCGGCGTTGATGTTGTTGGTGGCGGTGGTATCGGCGTTCAGCAGCACATCGTCAATCACCTCCACCGCGTTGCGTACCAGGGAGCTGCGCACCTCCTCGGCCATGGCAATCACCGCGTCCTCGTCCAGCGTCAGGGACCAGGGCACCTCGGCCACCAGCTCGTGGGCGGTCAGGGTCTGCCGGGCGGTAGCGGGAACCGAGCCAGTTATGGCCGTATTCTCTGCCCCGGGGTACCAGTTGACGCCGCCGAGCTGCAGGGGAATCTCGAAGGGATTGGTAGGCATATCCACCCGGGAGAACAGGGGAGCGATGAGCGTCTCCAGGTTCACGTCGGTCCACAGGGCCGAGGCCTCTGCGGTGGCCACCAGTTCGTCGCCCGAGCCGGCCGTGGTACTGTCCATGGCCGCCTTCAGGTTGTTCTGCCAGTCCTCCAGCATCCGGGGGTTAAGGCCGGAAGGCTCCCGCAACTGGGCATTCAGCACGCTGCGCATGTAGGCCAGCGACAGGGCGTCCATGCCCTGGTACTTGCCGTGGTCAACCCGTGGGCGGTCGTCTCCCCCGAACTTTGCCAGGATGGACCGCTTTTCGCCTTCCCGCCATTGCTCCTGCACCCTGCCCAATTGGGCAGACAGGCGTCCCACCTCCTCCTGGAGGGGAGGGAGTTCGGCATCCATGCGGGACTGGTAAAAGTCCCGTATGCCGGCCACCTCCCGCCTGATCAGTTCCATATCCTGTGTTGCCAGAGTCATTATTGTTCCTCCTCAATGATTAATTGGTTGGGTCGGGCCATTACCGGTTCGGTATCGTAGGGGCGCACGGCTGTGCGCCCCTACTCCCGGGGGCGTTTTAACATCTCGGCGCCCCCCCGGACGTGAGGGGAGGGGGTGTGGAGAT
>VXOH01000165.1:0-2187 GCA_009840135.1 Chloroflexota bacterium
TTTCACTATAAAAAAAATACAATTAAAAAAACCACACCCCCCCGCGGGGGGGTTGCCCCCCCCCCCCCCCCCTCGGCAGGTTGCAGGACTATCCGTAATCAGGAGAGGCCGATGACCTCGCCTTCGGGGGAAACGTCCATATCCATTGCCCTGGGGCGGGTGGGCAGGCCCGGCAGGGTTTCAATGCGGCCAGCCAGGGCATAGAGGAAGCCGGCCCCGACGGAGGCTCGAATGTCGGCGATGGGAAAGGCGTAGTCGGAGGGGCTGCCGCGCCTGGTGGGGTCGTGAGAGGTGGACAGGTGGGTCTTGGCCATGCAGATGGGCAGGTCGCCCCATCCCTGGGCCTCGAACCTGCGGAGGCTGCGGCGGGCCTCGGCGCTCCAGGTTACGGTGTCGGCGTGGTAAACCTGGCGGGCCAGACCCAGTACCTTCTGTTCCACGGAGTCGTCCAGGGAATAGGCGTAGGTGACATTGGGTATATTCTCGGTGGCTTCCACCACGGCCTGGGCCAGGTCGGTCATGCCATCGCCGCCCCGGGCAAAACCGTCGGCCTCCACGGCGGCATCGGCCCCGGCCTCCATGGCGATGGCGCGCACGGCGTCCAATTCCTCCGGGCTGTCGGTGCCAAAGCGGTTGATGGCCACCACGCAGGGCAGGCCGAAGCCCTTGACGATGCCGATGTGGTGGACCAGGTTTGAGCCGCCGGCCGTTACCGCCTCGGGGTTGGGCGTTGCCAGGTCGCGGCGGTTGGCCCCGCCGTGCCACTTCAGGGCTCGTACGGAAGCCACCAGGACGGCGGCGCGGGGATTCAGGCCGCTTTGACGGGTCTTGATGTGCATGAATTTCTCGAATCCCAGGTCAGAACCAAAGCCGGCCTCAGTAATTACGAAATCGGAGTAAGACAGGGCCAATTTATCGCCGATGATGGAACTACAGCCGTGGGCAATGTTGCCGAAGGGTCCGGCATGGATGAGGGAAGGCTGGCCCTCCAGGGTCTGGACCATGTTGGGCATGGTGGTGTCGCGAAGCAGGGTCATCAACGAGCCGACCACACCCAGGTCTTCCACCGATACGGGCTCGCCGGAGTCGGTGAAGCCCACCACGATGCGGGAGAGCCGGTTGCGCAGGTCCTCCGGGTCGGCTGCCAGGGCCAGGATGGCCATGATCTCGGAGGCGGAAACGATGTCGAACCTGGTTTCCCGCAGGGGACTGTTGTTGCTGCCCCCCAGGCCGGTAACGATGCTGCGGAGGGAGCGGTCGGAGGCATCGGTTACGCGGGACCACTGGATTCCGGTGGGATGGAAGCCGGGGACCTGACCCCGGAATACGGCGTTGTCCACCAGGGCAGCCAGCAGGTTGTGGGCCGATGCGACGGCGTGGGCATCGCCGGTAAAGTGGATGTTGATTTCGTCCTCGGGCACGACGCGGGCCAGGCCGCCGCCGGTGCCGCCGCCCTTGATGCCAAAAATGGGGCCCAGGGTGGGTTCCCGGAGGGTGACCACGGCCTTGCGGCCCAACTTGCCGAATCCCTGGGTAAGGCCCACAGAGGTGGTGGTCTTTCCCTCGCCGGCGGGAGTGGGGGTGATGCCGGTGACTACTACCAGCCTGCCTTGGTTTTCTTGCCGGCCCTCCAGCGCTTCCAGGGAAATTTTGGCCTTGTGGCGTCCGTAGGGCAGGAGGTGTTCCTGGGCGATGCCCAGTTGGTCGGCTATTTGGGTGATGGGAAGCATGGTGGCTCCTTATTTCAACTCAGGGGGCTAGGGACTCAAAGCAAAGGGCCCCAGTGTTTCCCGGGGCCCTGATTGTAATCGGATCCCTGCGGGTCTCGGTTCTCATTGTAAGCTTTTTGAATCTCGCCGAGCCGATAATCCGAACGCGGAGACCGTCATCCTGAACAGAGTGAAGGATCTAAAATCCTAATCAGTTATACCAGTCCTGCGCCAGGTCTCGCCAGTTCGGGTTGACCGATTCAATCAGGTCAATCTTCCGGCGCTTCAACCAACCCTTCAATTGCTTTTCCCTGGCAATTGCGGACTCCGCCCTATCGGCTACTTCGTAGTACATCAGCATCGTCATGTTGTATTTGCTGGCAAAGCCCTTGGCCAGTTTGTTGCGGTGTTCGTGTACTCGCCGAACCAAGTCATTGGTAACTCCCACGTAAAGGGGTGCATGCCGGCGGTTGGTCAT
>VXOH01000165.1:2386-21782 GCA_009840135.1 Chloroflexota bacterium
CGCTCAGGACGACGGTTTACAAACGCTCAGGATGACAGTCCAGGAAAGGTGTGGATAAATCCTCCCTTGCCAGTGGTTCCCGCGCTGGCGGGAACCTCGCCGGCTACGAAACTGTACTTTCACCCCCACCCTAACCCTCCCCCGTCAAGGGGGAGTGGATTGTACATACTCCAGTCAGCCTTTTGCGGCGATTTCCTGGTCCAAC
This sequence comes from Chloroflexota bacterium, assembly GCA_009840135.1. Taxonomy (GTDB): domain Bacteria; phylum Chloroflexota; class Dehalococcoidia; order Lucifugimonadales; family UBA3495; genus Bin22. Next base: position 2,592 of record VXOH01000165.1, read on the forward strand.
CTCTCAATGTCCTGCTCGCTTAGGTTGAAGTATTTGGCCTCGGGGTGGTGGAAGACCAGGGCGGAGACGGAGCCCTCGGGGTCCATCATGTATCCCTCGGTCAGCTCGACGCTGATGTTGGATGTGACGTCAAGCAGGCGGAAGAGCTGTTCCTGGTCTTCCAGTCGCGGGCAGGCTGGGTATCCGAAGGAGAAACGGCGGCCCCGGTACTGGGTGCGGAAGAGGTCCTGGTAGGAGAGGCCGGCCGGGTCTCCAATGCCCCACATCTGGCGAATCTGCTTGTGCAGCAGCTCGGCGAAGGCTTCGGCGGATTCCAGGGCCAGCACCCGCAGGATGTGGGAGTCGAGAAAATCTCCCCGGTCCCGCATCTCATCGGCCAGCTTCCTGACAGCCGGGCCCACGGTGGTGGTGAACATGGCTACGTAATCGGGCTGGCCCGAACCGACGGGACGGGCGTAGTCCGAGAGGGAGAGCCCTTCGCGCTGGGACTGGCGGCCAAAATGGAAGCGCTCCAGCACAGTTTCGCCGTCAGGAGCGTAAATCAGCAAATCCTGGCCATCGGAACGGCAGGGGAAAAACTTGAACACGGCATTGGCCCGGATGTCCGGGTGGGCCAGCATGATGTCTTCCACCTTCCGGACGGAGTCCCGAAGCTCCAGGGCATCGCTTTCTTCCCGCTGCAACGCCTCGGCGAAGCGGCCCTTGTAGCCCAGGTGCCGCACGTAGAGCATCTGGGGATTGATGTAAGGGAAGATTTCATTCAGGTCATAGTCCTGGATGGTATGCAGCCGCAGGTCGGGCGGGTTGGGCACATCGAAGTCGTGGCTGACCTGGGCCGGAGCCACGTCTGCGGATGGCTGAGAAGCTGCTGCGGCGTCAGCAGTCTGGGTCGAGCGAATCAGCTCGTCGGTTTCCTCTTCTATGCTGGCGGCCAGTTTCTGACGTTCGTCGGCGTCCTGGAGGGTATTGGCCAGGGCCAGGCCGCTCATGGCGTCCTGGGCGTAGGCCACCAGCCCGTCATATTCCGGTCCGATGCGCAGGCGGGTAAAGCGGTTGGAGAGGGCCGCGCCGCCCACCAGGATGGGCGGTTCCACGCCGGCCTGCCGGAAGTCGCGCACGGTTTCCACCATCATCTGGGCTGACTTAACCAAGAGCCCGGAGAGGCCGACAATGTCGGGATTGTGCTCATTGCAGGCTTCAATCAAGTCCTGGGGCGGTACCTTGATGCCCAGGTTTATGACCTGGTAGCCGTTGTTGGAGAGGATGATATCCACGAGGTTCTTGCCGATGTCGTGGACATCGCCCTTGACGGTGGCCAGAATTACCTTGCCCTTGGTGGCCGAATCGGATCGCTCCATGTGGGGTTCCAGGTGAGCCACGGCAAACTTCATGGCCTCCGCCGACTGGAGAACTTCGGCCACGATGAGCTGGTTGGCGTTGAACTGGCGGCCCACCTCGTCCATGCCGGCCATGAGGGGGCCATTGATGACCTCCAGGGGAACACGGTCCTGCAACGCTTCATCCAGGTCTTCGGCCAGGCCCTCCTTGGAGCCTTCAATGATGGCCAGGGCCAGCCGCTCGTCCAGGGGGAGATTGCGGCGTTCCTCGGTGGTGGACTTGGGCGCCTTGTCGCGGAAGTGGGCGGCAAAGGCGGCCACCGGATCCTCGCCCCGGTTCCAGATTAAATCTTCGGACAGCTGGCGTTCTTCCTCGGGGATTGAGGTATACCGCTGCATCATCTCGGAGTTGACGATGGCCATGTCCAGGCCCGCCTGAACGCAGTGGTACAGGAACACGGAATTGAACACTTCGCGGCCGGCCGGGGGCAGGCCGAAGGATACATTGGAAATGCCCAGGATGGTCTTGGCGTTGGGCAGCGCCTCCTTGATGAGACGGACGCCCTCGATGGTCTCGGCGGCGGAACCCACATAGTTTTCGTCGCCCGTTCCGGCGGGGAATACCAGGGGGTCGAAGATGATATCTTCCTCAGGGATGCCGTATTTTTCGGTCAACAGTTGGCGGGACCGCAGGGCTATTTCCAGCTTGCGTTCGCGGGTAATGGCCTGGGCCTGTTGCTTGTCGTCGTCAATACAGCCGACCACCAGCGCGGCGCCGTAGGCCGCGGCCAGGGGGGCCACCGCCTGGAATCGGGCCTCGCCGTCCTCCAGGTTAACCGAGTTAATGATGGACTTTCCCTGGAGCCGCTTGAGGGACTGCTCGATAACGTTGGAGTCGGTGGAGTCAATCATTATCGGGCTCTTGACCTTGCGGGTAACAAGGTCAAGGAAGGTCGTAATATCCGCCAGTTCGTCCCGGTCGGGATCCTGAAGGCAGACGTCCAGAACATGGGCGCCGTTACGGACCTGGCGGCGACCCACCTCGGCGGCTTCCTCGAACTTGCCCTGGCCGATAAGGCGGCGGAAACGGCGGCTGCCCAGGACGTTGGTGCGCTCACCCACGATGGCGGGACGGGTGTCTTCGTCCACCACCAGCGCTTCAATGCCCGAGACCCGGGACTCCTGCAACGTGGCCGGTGGCCTGGTCATTGCGCCGGAGGCCTTCTCGTCCAGCAGGCGAATGTGTTCCGGGCCGGTGCCGCAGCAGCCACCGATTACGTTCACCCAGCCGTTTTCGATAAAGCGGCCCAGGGCGGTTGCCAGCATTTCCGGGGTCTCGTTGTACTTGCCGTCTTCGTCGGGCAGGCCGGCGTTGGGCAGGCAGGCCACGGGGAAGCGGGACAACCCGGAGAGGGTCCGGATGTGGTCGGTCATGAAGTCGGGGCCGGTGGCGCAATTGAAGCCAATCCACAAGAGGTCGCGATGGGCCAGGGAAGTATAGAAAGCCTCCGCATCCTGACCGGCCAGCAGAGTGCCCATGGGCTCGATGGTGCCCTGGATGGCCACCGGGATTTCATAACCCAATTCCTCGAAGGCCTTGTCAATGCCGATAAGGCCGGCCTTGACGTTGATGGTGTCCTGGGTGGTTTCCAGCAGCAGCACGTCAACTCCGCCCTGGACCAGACCGACGGCCTGTTCGCGGTAGGCTTCGGCCAATTCGTCAAAGGTGACGCCGCCGGTTACAGAAATCGTCTTGGTGGTGGGCCCCATGGAGCCGGCCACGAACCGGGGTTTCTCCGGGGTGGAGAAGGCGTCGGCGGCCCGGCGGGCCAGCTCCGCCGCCGCCTGGTTAAGCCGCAAGGCTTCGTGGGCCAGGTCGTACTCGGCCAAAACCACCGAAGTGGACCCGAAGGTGTTGGTTTCGAGAATGTCGGCGCCGGCCGCCAGGTAGGCCTCGTGAATGTCCAGGATTACGTCGGGCCTGGTGAGCGTCAGGTACTCGTTGCAACCCTCATACTCCTCCCCGCCAAAGTCCTCCGGCCCCAGGTCCTTGCCCTGAATTGACGTACCCATGGCGCCATCAACGACCATGATTCGTTGACATAATAACGATTTCAGTGAATTTATGCGGTCCGAGTTAAACATAGTTTCACACTGGTATATTGGTGGGGGTTAGTCCCAAGCCTACTAACCGGGAGGGTTGGTGTCAAATTGACGCCGTTTAGGGTCAGGGCAATCGCGTCTTAGTTTGGCTGTAGGCGCAAGGTGAAAGTAACGTCGTCCTGAGATTACCGAAGGACCCGAAGACTGTCCTCTCAACCCGGTTAAGGGTCCCAAAGCCTGTTTGCAGGATGGAGTTTAGATCCTTCGCTTCACTCAGGATGACAGTCGTGGGAGTTCTGGATGACAGTCGTGGGTGGTCAGGATCACATTGACTTAAGCCGCGATTGCCCTGCAGTTTAAGGTAGCTCTCCAACTCAGGTTGTTTGTTTCCGGAAGGGCAGTCAAAGTCAAGGGTAGGGGCGGTTCGCGAATTGCCCCTACGTGTAGCGCGGCCACCTGAAATGGGACGCTATCCCGGCATAATCAGCGCGTGGCAGGTCAGCTGCCGGTGCGCCGATGGAAGGGACAATGCGTAGAACGCGAAGTGAGGATGCGGAGAAGCTTAGAGGAGTGAAACATGACCGGTAATGGCTTGGTGGTGACGGGCGCTCCTGAATTGGAGAGACTCCTGGAGATGGCTCCAAACAGGGGCGGGGCATTTGGAGACAGGGCCCGGGGCGCGTTGCTGGGGCTGGCCGTGGGCAATCTTCTCGGCCTGCCGGTGGAGGGACACTCGAGGGCCAGAATTGCCAGGCAGTTTCCCGACGGTGTAACGGAAATTGACCCTGCCGAGGCACGCCGCGCTATGGACGACGACCTGGCGCAGGCCGTGGACCTGGGCGAAGCGCTGGTTGCCGGAGGTAATGTCGTTGAAGAGTTCGCCAGACGGCTGGTGCGCTGGCGACGAGAAAACGGACGGGGCATTGGAATTACGACTTCGGCGGTGATCAATCTGCTGGAAGAAGGGCAGGCGCCACCGGGGGCGGCCAGGACTATTTTCGAGGACAGAAACCGGATTGCGCCCAACGGCGGGGTGATGCGCTGCGCCCCGGTGGCGCTGGCGCGACACTCAAGCCCCGCGCTGCTGGTAAGGGATAGCGCCGCCACCTGCGCTGTTACCCACTATGCCCCCGCCTGCCAGTGGTCGTGCATTCTCCTGAACGCCTTGATTGCACTCCTGATAAAAGGAATGGAGCCCGTACCGGACGAGTTGATTTCGGCAGCCGAGGCCGACGGCGCGCCCTCTGAAATACGGGAGTGGGCGGGGAGAGTCGGCAGCGATATTGACGAGTTGCATTTTGACCAGGGGCACATTGGGCACACCCTGCTCTGTTTGCAAGCGGGCTTGTGGGCGCTGAAAACCGACGCAAACCAGGAGGAGGCTCTGATCAAGGTAGTGAGCGCGGGAGGGGATACGGACACCAACGGAGCGGTGGCCGGGGCTGTTCTGGGTGCGCGCTATGGGGTGAGCGCGATTCCCCAACGGTGGCTTGACTGCATACCCCAGCGGGGGAGAATTGAGGGGCTGGCCGACAAACTGGTGGCCGCCGCCCATCAAGAGAGTGTGTGACGATTGTTCCAAGGTCCTTGAAGGGCAATCCGGGCCGTCATCCATCTTTTCTGCGAGAGTGAAGGAGACGCCCTCACCCTGACCCTCTCCCGGAGGGAGAGGGGATCTGTCTCGCACCCTCCTAGTAGGCCAATCCGCCTCTGGCGGATTCTGAGGGTTGATACCGGAGTCCGTTCGTGGTGAGCTTGTCGAACCATGAATCGGCGGTCCTTCGACAAGCTCAGGACGAGCGGAATATAACCCATCAGTTCAAAGTTGTGCGACTACTACAGCATCGCCAACTATCGCCACGGAGACTGGATTCCAGGGAAGGCTAGCTGAAGTAGCCGGCCAGTTCTGCCCGGTTAAGCTCCAGCCACTTGGAGTTCAGGCGGATTTTTTCCAGGGACTGGCGGATGGTGCGCTCTCCCGCCGGAGCCGGGTGGTCGGCGAAGAAGGCTTCCACCTCGTCAATTTTCGCGGCGTCTACGAAGTTGCCGCAGACCGAGACCAGCCGCATCAGCCCGAAGCCTCCGTCGCCGTAGCGGCGGTCGAACTCGTCCCAGTTGTCCTGGACGAACTGCCAGGCCAACTGCCGGCCTCTCAGGTTGCCGGCCACGGAGGTGACTACGGAAATAGTGTCCTGGGAACGAACGTCGTCGGTCAGGGTGCGGCGCAGGGTTTCAAGCAACAATTCGGGCTGGGCGAAGCGGCTGAGGGCCAGCAGCAGGCGGATTTTCTCCTCCTGCAGGTCGGTCTGCCTCTCCAGGTCCCAGAGCTTGTTGTAGGTGTCTTCATCGCCACCCTGGGCCGCCAGGCTGAATACCAGGCCACGAAGGTCCGGGTGGACCGACCCGGCGTCACGTAGGTATCCCGCAAATCTTTCCTGTCCCTGGTCCAGGAATTCCTGGTCGCCATAACCACCGGCCTGGCTGAGAACGGTGGAGCGGAGCAGGGCATCGAGGTGTCCCTCGCCTTCTCGGGCGTCCCAGCCGATGCGGCGGGCGGCAGGGCCGAAGAGGTCCCGGGCGAAGCTGCGGAAGTTTTCGTAGCAGGGTTCGTCAAACACCAGGAACTCCACATCACGCAGGTTGCTGGCCAGGTCGCTCCAGACCGAGGCATCGGTCTCGTTGCTGTAGGCCCCGGCTATGGACAGGAACTGGGTGACGGGCAGCAGGCCGGCCTTGGACAGGGCGTAGGCGTCGTTCTGAATACCCAGCCGGTCGGTGGCGGGCAGGGTCAGCGCGGCAATGGCGGGAATGAGACGCTGCCAGTCTTCTTCGGAATAGTTGACCCGGAAGAACCCGGTCTGGGAGGGGTTTAGCTTGAACCAGCCGTCGGCGTCCGAGGGCCTAGGAATGGTCACGCGAGCCTGAGGAGAGTCCATCACCAGGGAAGCGCCTTCGTCCCGGTTGCTCTGGGAGACTCCTACGGGCACCTGCCAGACCAGGTTTTCGGGTTCCGACTCACCCAGCAGGTTGTCATAAACAAACCGTTCCTGGGAAAGGGACAACTCAAGCTGTTCGCCGTCTTGTTCCTTTTCGACGTTCAGCACCGGGTAGCCCATCTGTCCCGTCCAGGTGTTCATGATGGCCGTGACGGGAAGCTGGGATGCATCTTCCAGGGCGGCCCACAGGTCCGCCGTGCGAGCGTTGTCGTATTGGTTGGCGTTCAGGTATTGCTGAATTCCCTGCTGGAAGACCTGGGGGGTGAGGAATTGTTCGAGCATCCGGATGACGGAAGCGCCCTTGCTGTAGCTGATGGCGTCAAACAACTGGCTGATTTCCGCCGGGTCCTTCACTTCCTGCTCGATGGGATGGGAGTTTTTAAGGCCGTCGAGGCTGAGGGCGCGGTTGGTGTCCATGTTGACGAACTGGGTCCACATCTCCCACTCGGGGAAGGCCCAGTCGGTGGCCTTGGTGCCCATCCAGGAGGCGAAACTCTCGTTAAGCCACAGGTCGTCCCACCAATCCATGGTCACGAGGTCGCCGAACCACATGTGAGCCATTTCGTGGGCGACGACTTCGGCAACCCGTTGCCTGGTACCGGCGGAGGAATTGGCCGGGTCCACCAGCAACGCGGTTTCGCGATAGGTGATGCAGCCCCAGTTTTCCATGGCGCCGGCGGCAAAGTCGGGGATGGCGATGTGGTCGAGCTTTTCCAGGGGATAGGGAATGCCGAAATACTCGTTGAAAAAGCCCAGCATCCGGGCCGAGGTATCCAGGGCGAACCGACCCTGCTCCTCCTTGCCCCGGGTGGTCCAGACGCCCACGGTGGTATTGTTGGCGGACTCCTGCTCGATATAGCTGAGATCGCCAATGACGAAGGCCATCAGGTAGGTGGACATAATAGGGGTGCGGCCGAACATGATGGACTTGAACCCGGCGTCGAGGCCCGCCTGCTCCAGGATGGGGGTGTTGGAAACGGCCACCATATCGGCGGGAATGTTCAAGGTGAGCTGGAAGGTGGCCTTGCAAGCCGGCTCGTCCCAGCAGGGGAAGGCGCGGCGGGCATCGGTGGCCTCGAACTGGGTGGTGGCCAGGTAGCTGACTTCGCCTTCGGGATTTACGTACTGGCTGCGATAGAAGCCGTGCAGCTTATCGTTCAGTTCGCCGACGAAGCGGAGGTCCAGTTGCGCCGGCCCCGGTTCGACGGGTTCAGGGAAGGAAAGGGTGACGGTCTGGCTGTCCTCGTCCAGGGTTATTGATTCAGCGCGTATCCACTGGCCATCTTTGATGAGCATGGCGGCGGGAACACTCAGGTCAGCGGCATTGAGGACGATGCTGGAAGTAGCTTCCTTTACGTCTATGTCAATGACCTCCAGCCCGTCAAAGGTAAAGTTGTCCATATCGGGCTGCAGGGTTATCTGGTAGTGAACGGGCCGGACGTTTTCCGGCAGAACAACGGCGTCAGCGCTGGGCATATTCAAGCTCCTGTGTTGGCAGTGGATTCTGTTGCGCGGATTGATTCCCGGATTGATTTCATTGCGTGGCCGGGTCTTGCGGGTGCGCCAATCCTGCCTCCAGGCGGGAAGGGCCACATGACGCCGACCCTGCAATGATAATCTTACTTAATCCTGGTATCAATTACGAGGGGCACTTCGGCAGGGCAATCGCGTCTAAGTTTGGCTGTAGGCGCAAGGTGAAAGTCACGTCGTCCTGAGATTGCCGAAGGACCCGAAGACTGTCCTCTCAACACGGTTAAGGGTCCGAAAGCCTGTTTGTAGGATGGAGTTTAGATCCTTCGTTTCACTCAGGATGACAGTCGTGGGTGCTCAGGATCACATAGACTTAAAGCGCTATTGCCCTGGTCACTTCGGCAGGGATCTGATTCCGGTGATTTGCTGTTGGCACGGCGGAAAAGGCAGGGGTGGTGGGCCGTGAACTGCCATGGGGGAAAACGATCCACCGGAAGGAAGAGCTAACGTCTTAGAAGCTGTCTCAAAATCGTTGCTGGCTGGCCCCAGCGGCTCTTCATTATGCCTGTTCGCCCTCACCCTAACCCTCTCCCTCTGGGAGAGGGGACTATTGAGATAGTTTCTTAATTCAGGATGCGATTGGGCCTGAGTGTTTCACTTGATGAACCAGCAAGAAGCCCGCTCGCGGCCGGCTTGTCGGAGCGGCACCGAACGGCCCTCCTGCAAACTCAAGGTAAAGGGAGGCAGCGTTTTGACTCAGGTGGGCTTGAGGGCGGAACAAGGCAGCCACAAGGGTTGCCCGTACCGTTTGGGCACCAAACCTCCTAAAGGGGAACACTTCCGTAAACGGAGCTATTACCTGTTAATTCTATAAAGCTGAGCTACTATTCGTCCTCATTCATACCTGGGCCGGCTTGCCCAGCGGTCGGTTCCTCGACTTCCGCCTCAGAATAGATTCGGATAAGGGTGGCCCTGGAAATTACGGCATGGGTGATTGGCCCCATGATTATGGCCAGAAGCAAGCTGGTGAGAACCGGGAAGAAGGTCAAGAGTTCCAATTGAGGGGAAAGTTCAAAGTCCGGGGGCAGGGAACCCAACTCGGGCAAGAGTTCCAGAAGAGCCAGTCCCATGCGGAAGGCGAAGATCGCCAGGAACCACAGGACAGCCAGCAGAATTGAAGCCAGAACATCGTAAGAGCTGAAGTTTGTTTCTATGAAGTACCCGCCTATTCTAATTCCCACTGCCGTCCTCCTGTCCCTGGCCTCCGGCGCCCGCAACTCGCTCTCCCCGGTAACAAGAGGAATATCCGGGAAAAGCCATTGGCTGTCAACCTCAAGGCGGAATGTTATAATGGCGCAGGTTCAAGAAAGGGCCGGGTTCAATTGAAATCGGCGCTCATTTTGACAAACGGGGAGAGACAATTCTATGCCGCCGCAGACGATGTTTGAGAAGATTTGGGATGCCCATGTGGTCCACGACGAACCGGGGCAGCCCACGGTATTGTACATAGACCTTCACCTGATCCACGAGGTAACCACTCCCCAGGCCTTCGAGGGTCTTCGGATGGCCGGGCGGAGTGTACGGCGACCGGACCTTACGGTGGCCACTGTTGACCACAATACGCCTACCTGGGACCTGTCGCTGCCCATAACGGACGAGGTCTCCAAGAACCAGCTGGACGCGATGACGGAGAACACCAAGGAATTCGGCCTTACGCTGTTCGACCGGTTCAGTCCCTACCAGGGTATCGTGCATGTAATCGGGCCGGACCTGGGATATACCCTGCCCGGCAAGACGGTCGTGTGCGGCGACAGCCACACCTCAACCCATGGCGCGCTGGGCTGCTTCGCGCTGGGCATCGGGACTTCAGAGGTTGAGCACGTTCTGGCAACCCAGACACTGCGGCAGTTCAAGCCCAGGACCATGGAAGTCCGTGTGAACGGCCAACTGCCCATGGGGGTGGTGGCCAAGGACGTAATCCTGGGAATAATCGGCCGCATCGGTGTAAACGGCGGCGTGGGCCACGTGATTGAATACACCGGCGAGGCCATCCGCTCCCTTTCCATGGATGGCAGGATGACCGTCTGCAACATGAGCATTGAGGGCGGGGCACGAGCAGGCATGATTGCGCCCGACCAGACGACTTTTGATTATGTGACCGGCCGGCAGTTTGCGCCCAAGGGCGAGGAACTGGAGAAGGCTATCGAGGAGTGGCGCCGGCTGCCCACCGATGATGGGGCATCCTTCGACAAGCTGGTGGAGATTGACGCGGCGTCCCTGGAACCCTTCGTTACCTGGGGCACCAACCCCGGCATGGTGGCGAAGGTAACGGACCGGGTGCCCGACCCGGCGTCCTTTGACGAGGCGGCGCAGCGGGAAGCGGCGGAGCGCGCCCTGACCTACATGGACCTGGAACCCAATACCCCAATTTCCGAGATCAAGCTGGACCGGGTATTCATCGGGGCTTGCACCAATTCCCGCCTGGAAGACCTGAGAGCCGCCGCAGAGGTGGTCAAGGGACGGCAAGTCCACCCCGATGTTTATGCCATGGTGGTTCCCGGTTCCGCCCTGGTCAAGGCCCAGGCCGAGGCCGAGGGGCTGGACAGGATATTCACGGACGCGGGCCTGGACTGGCGGGTAGCCGGCTGCTCCATGTGCCTGGGCATGAATCCGGACATCCTTTCCCCGGGGCAGCGGTGCGCCTCGACCTCCAACCGCAACTTTGAGGGTCGGCAGGGCAAGGGAGGCCGCACTCACCTGGTCAGCCCGCCGATGGCGGCCGCGGCAGCCATAACCGGGCACTTTGTTGATATTCGGGAGTGGTAGGGAAACCGGAAAGGCAATATGGAGTAGTTTGATGGCCATCAGTCAGGATGACCTCTGGACGAGTGAGATTCCATATTCGACAGAGACTTTCGTTCTTGATGTCAATTGCGTGGACCTGACTGATTGGCTTTTGGCCAGGCTAAGTTCGGAGAATCACGATAGGAGAATAGAACTCACCGCTAACGGAAAACTGGTGGTGCGACCCGTGTTGCCGTACCCCGATTTCCATTATGCCTCCCAGATATCCTTTCAAATTAGCAACTGGGCACATGAAAAAGAAACTGGAATGACCTTTAGTTCAAAGGTCGGATTTAGACTCGCCAATGGCGCCGTTTATGCTCCAACGTGCTCGTGGGTTCCAAACGAAAAATGGGGACAGTGGGTCCAGGAACGCGAGGCTAAGCGCATAGAGAACCGGGACTTTTTTGGCAACCACTGTCCCGATTTGGTGACCGAGCTATGCGGTTCGTGGGATACATTGAATGGCTTGCAGCGCAAGATGGAAGAGTACATGGAAAATGGCGCCCGGCTGGGGTGGCTGATTGACCCCTTTCAAAGGCGGGTGTATGTGTACCGTCCAGGCCAGGAACCGCAGGTGCTGGATAATCCGGAGAGGGTTTCCGGAGACCCGGAGTTGCCGGGGTTTGAACTGAATTTGGCTGAGATTTGGTAAAGGAGCTTTTGGGATGGAACCCTTTGTGAAGATTGACGGCGTTGCCGCGCCGCTAGACCGGGTAAACGTAGATACCGACGCCATTATTCCCGCCATACACTTGAAGAGCATCCGGCGCACGGGGTACGGACAGTACCTGTTTGAGCGCTGGCGGTTCAACGAGGATGGCAGCCAGCGCCCGGAGTTCGTCCTGAACCAGCCGAGCTACGCCAATTCCAGCATCCTCATTGCCGGGCGAAATTTCGGTTGCGGCTCGTCAAGGGAGCACGCGCCCTGGGCTTTGGGCGAGTACGGGATTCGTTGTGTCATCGCGCCCAGTTTCGCGGACATCTTCTTCAACAATTGCTTCCAGAACGGCCTCTTGCCCATTGTGCTGCCGGAGGAAACGGTGCAGCAATTGATGGAACTGGCCCAGAACAACCCCGGCGTCCGGGTTCACGTGGACCTGGAGGCCCAGCGGGTATGGGACGAGAACGAGGAAGTGGTGGTGGATTTCGAAGTGGACTCCTTCCGCCGCTACTGCCTGCTGAACGGCCTGGACGACATCGGGCTGACCCTGCAGCAGGAAGACAAGATTGCCGCCTTTGAGGCGGCCAGGGGCTAGTGGACCAACAACTTTGGAATGATGAGGGGCAGCAGCGTACCGGCATTCCGGCGAGGTTCCCGCCTGCGCGGGAACGACGGCCAAGCCCCAATCCATCAATCCAATTCTTTAAGACCACCAGGGGTCGTCGTCAAATTCTCCGCCATTGCGGTGCGAGCAGTCCGCTGAGGTGGATTGACTGTAGGGGGTAAGGGATTGAATACCATAGAGGTTATTTCCGAGATTCTTAAGCGGGAAGGCGTGGAGTACCTGAGTTGCTTTCCCACCACACCGGTAATCGAGGCCGCCGCTGCCGCCGGAATTCGCCCCATCATCTGCCGACAGGAACGGGTGGGCGTAGGCATTGCCGACGGCTACAGCCGGGTAACTGACGGCGAAGTGCCGGGGGTATTCGCCATGCAGTACGGGCCAGGCGCGGAGAATGCCTACGCCGGCGTGGCCACGGCTTATTCCGATTCCACGCCCATGCTTCTGTTGCCGCTGGGCCACCCCCGGGACCGCCAGGGAGTGTTTCCCCTTTTTGACTCGGTGGCCAACTATGCCGGGGTCACAAAGCAGGTGGAGCAGATAAATGTGGCGTCCCGTACCTCCCAGGTTATGCGCCGGGCCTTTGCCGCCCTGCACCAGGGCCGGGTGGGACCGGTGATGGTGGAGATTCCCGCCGACGTGGCCCTGGAAGAAGTGGACGAATCAGCTTTTTTCTGGAGCGGACAGGTCCGCCAACTGGCGTCCCAGGGCAATCCCGCAGACATAGACGCAGCGGCCCGAGCCCTGTGCAACGCGCGCTATCCCGTAATACACGCCGGGCAGGGAGTCCTGTATGCCGGGGCCCATGACGAACTGGTCGAACTGGCGGAACTCCTGCAGGTGCCGGTGATGACCACCCTGCTGGGCAAGAGCGCCTTCCCCGAGACCCATCCCCTGGCCCTGGGCAGCGGCACCGGTGTAATGTCGGGGCCCGTCTATCACTTTGTCCGCCGGGCCGACGTGATGTTCGGCATTGGCTGCAGCTTTACCAAGCATGGCATGTCCATGAATATACCGCCCGGCAAGACCTTGATTCACTCCACCAACGACCCCCGCGACATCAACAAGGACTACGATGTGGACTATCCCATCGTGGGCGATGCAAAGCTGGTGCTGCGCCAGATGATCGAGGCCTGCCGGGAAATAGCGGGCGAGGGACGCCGGCACGACGACAGCAACGCCCGGGAAATCCGGTCCGAGCGGGACGCCTGGCTCAACAACTGGGCCTACAAGCTGAACGATACCGGTCGGCCCATCAACCCGTACCGGGTTATCAAGGAGTTCATGCAGACCATTCCGCCGGCGGATGCCATTGTCACGCATGATTCGGGAAGCCCTCGGGACCAGATTATGCCCTTCTACCGCAGCGACGGGCCGCGCAGCTACCTGGGTTGGGGCAAGTCCCATGGCCTGGGAACCGGGTTGGGGCTGGTGATGGGAGCCAAGCTGGCCAAACCCGAAAAGGTGTGTGTCAACTTCATGGGCGACGCCGCCTTTGGAATGACGGGCCTGGACTTTGAAACCGCGGCGCGCAGTAGCATCCCCATCATCACCGTGGTGCTGAATAACTCGACCATGGCCGTGGAAACGGGCGCCATGGCGACTTCGCACGAGCTGTTCGGGACGCGGGACCTGGGCGGCAATTACGCCGACATGGGCCGCGCCATGGGCGGTTACGCCGAAAGAATCGAGGACCCGTCAGAGGTTTCAGCGGCCTTTGCCAGGGCAAGGCAGCAGACCGAAGAGGGCCGCGCCGTGTTGCTGGAGTTCATAACCAGCGCCGAGATTGACACGTCGCATAAGCGGGCCTTTTAATTGGCCAGTCCCACCGGGGCGCAGGTCGGGGTTTGAGTACGAGGGGCGGGTTTCATACCCGCCCCTGTCTTGTCGGGAATACAGACAACATAAGAGGAGAAGGAAAATGCCGCCACGTTCAAAGTACCTGTTTATTGCCAGCATGGATGTTCAGCCGGACCGGGAGGACCGGTTCAATGAGGTTTACAACACGGAGCATTGTCCGCTGCTGTCCCAGGTTCCCGGGGTCATTTCCGTTGCCCGCTTCGAGACGCAGGAACTGGTTATGGTGATGGGAGGAGAGACCCGGAGGATTGTCATAGAGGGGGAACCCAAGCATCATGCCATGTACGAACTGGAATCGCCGGAAGTACTTACCGGCCCGGGTTGGAGCGAGGCGGTGGACGCCGGCAGTTGGCCCGAAGACGTGCGGCCGTACACGCTGAACCGCCGGCATACGTTGTTGAAGTTGACGTATCCGGAGGGCTAGCCGGGTAACATTCCCCGATTGTTTGGTGGCCAACATTGCCGTTGGATTGATGGCTTTGTCGGACGCCTTTGCGAACCCTTGTCTCAATACCGTGGTTGTTATACTCTTTCGCAATACTGTCGCAATGCTGGACTCTTGCCGCGGGGCCCCTGCGGCAATTGCCGGAATTCAAAGCAGGAAGCCAAAGGCCCAGTAATACGGGCCGCACATTAAGGAGGAAACACATGGCCACCTGGAAAGTCGCCTATTTCAGCGGCGTCGGCGGACGCCCTGCTACGATGCTGGAGAATGCGCCGGACGAAATCGAGGTTACGGTGGTGGACCCGGCCCTGCCGGAGTCGGAAAAGATTGAGCTTTGCCGCGACGCCGACGCCCTGATCACCAGCGACGTCAGCACCAACGTGCTGCAAGAGTGCCCCCGGGTGAAACTGATCCAGACCCTGAGCGCAGGCTATGATCGGCTGGACCTGGAGGCCATACTGGAAATGGGCATACCCGTGGCCAACAACGGCGGCGCCAACGCCATTTCCGTGTCGGAGCAGACAATTGCCCTGATGATCGGCATCAACCGGAACCTCATGGCCCAATGGGACAGCACCACCCGGCGGCGGGAGTGGCGAAGCGACCTCTACCAGACCGACCTTTCGGAAGTCACCGACAAGACGGTGGGAATCGTAGGGTTGGGGCGCATTGGCCAGCAGGTGGCGAAACGGCTGACCGGGTTCGACACGAAGACTATCTTTTACGACATCGAGGATATTCCGGAGGACGTGCAGAGCGAGGTCAAGGCGTCGCCCGTGTCCTTTGACGAACTGCTGGAGACCTCCGACATCGTCAGCCTGCATGTTCCCCTCACCCGGCGAACGCGAGGCATAATGTCGGACCGTGAGTTCGGGATGATGAAGGAGACGGCCTTCCTGATTAACCTCTGCCGGGGGCCGGTGGTGGACGAAGCAGCGCTTTATCGAGCCCTGACCGAAGGGAAAATCGCCGGCGCCGCAGTGGACGTTCTGGAGGTGGAGCCCACGCCCGCCGACAATCCTTTGTTCGACCTGGACAACGTGATTATCACCCCGCACATGGCCGGCCAGAGCCAGGAGACCGCCCTGCGGGCAGCGCACTTTGCCTACGGCAATATTTTGCGCGTGCTGTCGGGACAGGAGGCCGAGTCTTTGGTTACGCCGGAATAGTACGGACGCCAGTTCAGGTTGGATTGTGGTCGGAAAAGGGCAACCACAAGGGTTGCCCCTACCGTTTCGGACTTCCAGCCGGCTAATAAAGAACGCTACGGGGGCAGCCACGAGAGCTGCCCCTATAATTTTGCCCGCTGAGCCTTATTGCGCTAAAGGAGATTCCCGCACATGCGGGGGGGTGAGAAGGTTTCTTACTGGTTGGCCAGGGGAATGGTGGCGGTGACGCACGGAACATCGCCGTAGGTGGCGGTGGTATGTCCCTGGCCGGTGGTGTCCGCGACGAGGCGGGCATCGCCGGGGCCGAAAACGTGCTTGGAGCCGTCACCCAGCCCGATTTCCAGCTGACCCGAGAGAATGATGACGTACTGGGCCCGGGGCGCGGGGTGCCAGTCCTGGAAGCGGCCAACCGGGGCTTCACGGAAGGTTATGGTGGTAGCGTCCTGGGCCGCGGTCCATTCCGGGGTGTTGTCCAGGTCTATGGTCTCCACGTGGGTCTGTCCGTCGTCTCCGGTGTACATTCGATAGGTTCCCATGAAATTCCCTCCAACAAAATTTAATCGCTTGGTTAAATGCTCTCTGCTACCTTGATGATACCTTCCTTGCAGTTTTCTTACATCCCGAAGATCCGCTTCATTTCCTCGAAGGGCAGGCCGTGAGTGACCGCTCCCGGCTGGGGAGAGGGGCCATGTTCAGAAAATCTCAAATCAGGCAATGCGAAGTCAGTCTATAAAGTTTTCCTTGGGTCCGAGCACCACCGGTTCCGGGTCAGTGTTTCCGGCGCCGGCCCTGGCGAGGTCCCGCTCAATTGCAAGGGCCCAGGGCTTAAGGATACCGTAGAGGGTATCGTTGATGGGCGTGGCGACGCCATACCGCCGGGCCATATCAATGGCAGTGCCGGTGAGGCCGTCCAACTCCACGGGGCGCCCTTCCAGGAAATCCTTGCCGAGGGAGGACATGCCGGTGGCGGGAAAGTTGTCCAGGGAGGTCATGCACCATTGCAGGGAATCCTCCATTATTGGCGCGCCCGATGCCCGGCCCACCTCCAGGATTTCCTCGATGGCCCCCTGGATGATTGCCCTGGTTTCCGGAATGGCGCGCATCTCTCCGAAGAGGGTCCTGGTTGCGGCGCCCACGGCAGCCGAGCCGGCCAGATACGAGAACTTCTTCCAGAGCATTCCCGGCATGTTTTCCTGCAGCTCCACCCGCCAGTTGGCTTCCTGAAATACGGCAAGAAGCTGCTGGCATCGCCCGGTAATGCCGGGTTCAAGCTCTCCGAAGGAGGCCATGCCGGGCCCGCCCTGGGTGACCACCCCGGGCTCCTTGATGCGCCCTTCCATGTAGCAGGAGCCGATGAGGACCCGCTCCCGGCCGAAGGCTTCCACCAACTGTTCACCGTTGTCTATGCCGTTCTGCAGGGTGAGGACCACGGAACTGGGCCCCATGAGGGGCCTGATGGCGTCTATGGCGTCTTCGTTGTGGTACATCTTGACGGTAAACAGCACCAGGTCCTGAAAGCCTGCCTGGGAGGTGTCCTGGACGGCGTTACCGTGAACGACAAAGTCACCGTCGTTTAGGCTCTCGACCCTAAGGCCGTTTTGCCGGATGGCCTGCAGGTGGGCTCCCCGGGCGATGAAGGTGACGTCGTTACCGGCGCGAGCGAGCAGGCCGCCGAAGTAACCGCCCACGCCGCCCGTGCCCATGATGGCTATTTTCATGGTTTTTGCCTCTAATTTTATTCTTCTGATATTGGAACATTTTTCTTGAATGTTGAATTTGCTGTCCCTGGAGGTTTGGGGCAATGGCCCGGCTACCGGTGGACCAGGGAGATTCTATTGACGACTGGCGCGCCCTGCCTGGGGTTCCTGCGAGGGCTGGAGCGTCAATTTACCTAGCGCGAGATTCCTGCCTCCACAGGAATGACGATTTGGTCGGCTATTCTTCAATTCAATTGTGCTGACACATCAGGACTCTATGGAGTAGCCGTACTCCTCGCGCAGGTCCCGCTTCATAACCTTGCCCATGACGTTGCGGGGCAATTGGTCAATGAACACGACGGACCGGGGCCGCTTGAAACTGGCCAGGCGCTGGGAACAATGTTCGATCAGGTCTCCCTCGCTTACCCCGTCCGAGCTTCTGACGACCAGGGCCCTTACCTCCTCGCCCCATTCCAGGTCGGGAACGCCAATTATAGCGGCTTCTTCGACGAGGGGGTGGGACATCAGGACTTGCTCGACCTCTTCGGGGGAGATCATCTCACCGCCGCGCTTGATGAAATCTCTTGCACGGCCGGAAAGGAAGATATACCCGTCATCGTCCTGGTAAGCCAGGTCGCCGGTATAAACCCAACCGTCCTTGATGGTGTCCACCGTGGCGTCCTGCTGCTGCCAGTAACCCTTCATCATGCGAGAGCCCCGGGCGACGATCTCTCCCACCTGGCCCACGGCAACCTGACCGCCGTCCTCGTCAACTATCATCACCTCAACGTCGTCCAAGGGCTTGCCGATGGAGGAAAGGCGGCGCAGCCTGGTTTCCACCTCTTCCGGGGAGCCCTCGAGGATGTGGTCTTCGGGGGGCAGCATGGTGATGGTGGAAGCGGTTTCCGTCTGGCCGAAGGCATTGATGAAACGCACGCCGGGAAATTCCTCAATGGCCTGGCGTATAACGGGAACGGGCATGGGAGCAGCTCCGTAGGTGATAACCCGCAGGGAGGAAAGGTCGTAGTCGCGGAACCCGGGAAAGTCCATGAGCCGCTTCAGCATGGTGGGCACCAGCATGGCGCGATTTACCCGCTTCTCCTGGGCCAGGGCCAGCCATTCCCAGGGCTCGAACTGGCGCATGATGGCCAGGGTGCGCCCGCCGTACACGGCGGCCAGGGCGGCCTGCAGGCCGGCGATGTGGTAGAGGGGGACCGTCAGGAGGTTGGTCTCTTCAATGTCCGGGTCGGCCGGCTCCACGGTGGAAAGGAGGTAGGAGGCGAAACTGTCGTGGGTCAACTGGACGCCCTTGGGTACGCTGGTGGTGCCGGAGGTGAACATAATGACGGTGGTATCGTCCTCTTCGCCCTCGGGAAAGTGCAATTCTTCGGGAGAGGACAGCATAAGTTCAGCGTAGGAATGCTGGCCGGGGCCCGCGGGACAATCCAGGGTCACCACCTGGCCCGGCCCCAGAATTTCAACGCCTTCAATGAGAGGCAGGTACCTTTCGCCGATAAAGAGCAGTTTGGGCTCGGCGATCTCCAGCATCTGCAGCAACTCTTCAGCCTTGGCCCGGAAATTCAGGGGCACGTAGATGGCATCCAGCAGGGCGGCGGCGAAGTATATCTCGACGCTGTGGTGGGAATTCACTTGCATGGTGGCGATGCGGTCTCCGCGACCTATGCCGAGGTCGCCCAGGGCGTTGGCCAGGCGATGCACCCGCTCCTGGAGCTGGGAATAGGTGAACTGCTCACCCTCGAATATCAGGGCGGGCCGGTCGGGCACGATGGCTCCGGCTATCATCAGGAATTCGGCTGTGTTCATCTGGTCACCGTTTTACCGGGAATGGAAGGACTCCCTGAGCAGGGGAAAGGGGGGGGGGGGGGGCGCCCCGACCGGGGGGGGGGGGTTTTCCAATAACTAACAAACACACAAATATTGGGTAGGGTTGTTTTATGAACATAACCCCAAAAAAACACAGAAA
>VXOH01000020.1 GCA_009840135.1 Chloroflexota bacterium
GGGGCGGTTCGCGAAACGCCCCTCCCGCCGTAGCTTCCAGGCCTCCGCCCGAAGCAGAACCTCGCCTTTTCCCGCCTATTATCGAATCTTCGTGTTCCTTCGTGGATGAACAAAAAGGAGTTCCTATGAGCGAAAACTGGTTCCGGCTGGAGGAAGCAACCATTGCAGGACTGCACGCCGCCATACAGTCCGGCCAGACTACCTGCGTTGAGATTGTGCAGGGCTACATAGACCGGGTACGGGCATACAACGGCGTGCCCAGCGTTCTGGTCACAGAAGACGGCGGGGACATCCCGGAGGCCACCGGCGCGGTGCGGGGCGGGGACCCCATAACCTTCCCCACCGAAACGGTGCCTGCATCCCAGATATTCCCAGACCTGGATAAATACCGGGGCAAGCCGCTGGAGTTCGGTCGCATGGAGCCCACGGCATCGGACCCGACGGTGCAGCAGCAGTACGGCATGATTGTGGCGAAGAAGAAGGCCGGGCAGGTCAACGCCCTCGCCACTCTCAATATCCGTGGCGAGCGTTCCGTAACCTGCAAGGGCGATTTTGACCGGCACCCCTCCCAGGGGCCGCTGCCCGCGGGCGCGCCGCCGGTGTGCGAGCACTTTCGCCAATTTCCCGACGCCCTGGAGCGTGCCGCAGAGTTGGATGCCCAGTACGGAACCAACCCCGACCTGGAAGCCATGCCCATGTATGGCATCACCTTCTCCTTCAAAGACCCCTTTGACACCAGGGACATGCGGTCAACCGGCGGCGGCGATGCTGCCTACGACATAGATTTTCCCGCCCGCGACCATGTCCTTGTGGAGCAGTTACGCAACAAGGGCGCCATAATATTCGCCAAGGCCGTCAACACCGAGTACAACGGCCGGGCCGGCGACCCGGGCGGTCGTCACGAGCCCGACAAGATACTCCCCTCGGTGCTGGGCTACCAGCGGTCCAGCTGGGGCGGCAATCCTTCCAACCCTTACGACACCTCCCGTTCCGCCTCCCTGGGTTCCAGCTCCGGCTCGGCCCTCTCCGTCAGCACCAACATGGTCATGGCCAGCCTGGGCGAGGAGACCCGGGCCTCAACCCGCGGGCCGGCCAACCACAACTCGGTGGCCCTCATCCTGCCCCACAAGGCCATGCTGGGCTTCGACGGCGGGGCCATCGGCGCCGACATTTACTGCGACCGCAGCGGCATCCACTGCCGCTCCATCCAGGACTGCTCCAGGGTGCTGGATGCCTTGAAGGACCCGGAAGAAGGGTACTACGACCCCCGCGATCCCTTCACCACCGTGCCCCGCTCTTCGGTGCTGCCCTCCTACCAGGTCCACGCCCGAGGTTCCGGCGAGGCCGGCGCTCTTTCCGGCGTCCGCCTGGGCATCATCCGCGAGTCCATGGCCTACCCGGCCGGCTCGCTCACCGAAAAGCCCATCGTTGACTCAGCCGACCGGGAGATAAAGGCGGTCCTGCGAGACCACCTTGGCGCAACCCTGCTGGAGTCCGGAGACCGCAACTGGCGTCCCGACCGGGCCGACCCGGAAATAGAACCCATGAAGGTGGACTTCCGGCGGGCCATAGCCGCCCTGCTGCCCGTATTCATGCCCGACATTCTCTACCGCCTGGGGCCCGACGGTCAGCCGGTATTCAAGGAATTTGCCGAGGTTATCGTCCCCACCGAGTTTGCCCCCGGCGTATTCTTCGGTTCCGGCGAGATGCAGCCGGTGGACTACTTCGTGGAACTGGCCGACGGCCTAATCGAGCCGCCCTCCAACCTGGACCTTCCCACCATCCAGGACCAGATTCTGGCCATGTCCTTCCGCTACCACATCAAGCAGTACCTGACCCGCCGCGCCGCCGACTGGCGAGCCCTGGGTTACACCGAGAGCATCGTGGACTGGCCTACCCTCAACGCCCGTTCCAAGTTCTGGGGGGACGATCAGCGGGCTGCCTTCAAAAACTGGGAGGAGGTCACCGACCTGCGAAATCCCCTGGGAGGCCGCCAGGGCGTGGACGAGCGCATCATGCTGCGCGAGTTCCTGAGGCGCGTGGATATGATGGTCATCCTGGAAAACAAGCTGGACGCCCTGGTGCGCCTGCACACGCCCTACCCGCCGGCCCTCATCGGCGGGGCCAACCAGAGCAGCGGCGGCAACAACATCCGGCAGGAGTCCACCAACGGGCCCAACGCCGGCCTCACCGAGGTGTTGATTCCCGCAGGCTACGTGGATACCGCCTACGACCCCGTATTCCGCCTGTCTGATGACGGCTCCAGTTACGTGTCCGCGCCTTCAACCACGCCTACCGCGTTGGACGCGCCAGGTCTGCCCTTCTCCCTGGTGTTCCGTACCGAGCCAGGCAAGGAGGACCTGCTGCTGAACATAGCTTCCTCCTACGAAGCGGCTTCTCGTCGCAGGGTAATGCCGCCCGACTTTGGCCCGCTGGGATGATTCTCGTGAGCAGGGACGGGATCATTCCGGTTGCGTGAGCCCGCCAAATGGTTTACGAAATTTAACACTGGGTAAACATTGCCATAAACGACTTGACAAATTATTGACATTGTTCCGTTCGCTGGCTTATAGTTCCCGAAACTGTCAGACTTGGGCTGGCCAGATGGATATTGCGTTGGGGAAATATCCGGGCGCAGCGCCAGTCTGCCGATGGGATTGCAGTTCTATCCAACTTTAGTGGACAAGGAGGCGATAGAAGAAAGAATGGCTCATCACTGGTTAACCAAACCTAAAATGTTGATCTACGGCTCTCTGAGCCTGCTGCTTTTGCTGGCAGTAGCCTGCGGAGCGGCGGAAGAGAGCCCTGCTGATACCGGCAGCACCACGGAAACAGCCGCCGAACAGGCAGCCCAGGAACAGATGCAGCAGCCGGCCGGTCCCCCACCGGCGGCCCAGCGCCAGCCCAGCACCGGCATGGCCGGCGGTGAGGGCGGTTCCACCCAGGGCACCGAGCCCATGGCTGAACAGTCGGCCCCGGCTCCTACTGCGGCTCCGGCTATGTCCGATGCGCCCGCAGTTGCGGCGAAGAACGTAACTCGCCTCGAGTTTGCGATTACTTCCGCCAATAACGAGACCAACCGCCCCTGGAAGGGCAGCCGCCAGGCCTACGTCCAGTATGACCCCACGCTGGACTATGCCATCGGCATTCACCCCACCACCAGCGAGTGGGTGCCTGAGCTGGCCTCCAAGTGGGAAGCCAATGACGACCTGTCAGAGTGGACTTTCTGGCTTCGCGAAGGCATCCAGTTCCACAATGACTGGGGCGAACTGACCGCCGACGACTTCCTGCATACGGCCCAGATACTGACCCGGCCTGATACGCGGCTGGGTACCTGGCGTTACTTCGTTGGTGGCCGGAACGACGACGGCAGTCCTCTGGCCGGTCCCGACAAGTATTTCACCAAGATTGACGATTACACCTTCACCGTCACCTTCCACGGCAAGGACGGCAACCCGACGACCACCTTCGACGCCGAGTTCGTGATGAGCAATGCCTCCTCCGAAATGGGCCCCTGGAGCAAGAAGTTCTGGAATTCGGTCGGAGGCAGTGAAGAGGTGTACTTCTGCGGAGAGACCGCTCCCGCCTCCTGCACGGCAACCCTTGAAGCGCGGGAAGCGCTCCTTGACGAAGAGGGAATGCAGGGCACCGGTTCCTACCAGTACATGGGCCGCGAGCCGGCCCTGGCCTTCATCATGGAGAAGACTCCCGGCACCCACTGGACCCACAACGTAGATCTGCCGGACGGCGTTCTCCCCGATGACCCGGACTTCCAGGAAATTCGGCTCTACTGGACTCCCGAGGACGCCAGCCGCTACGCCGCCCTGCTGGCCGGCGAAGCGCACCTGGCCGACCTGCCCCTGGACCTGCAGAAGGACGCTGCCGAGAATGGCATGAGGTTGTTCCGGTCCCAGTTTACCTCCAACAACTTCTTCGTCTTCTTCGGCGGGATGTACCTGAGCGACGACCCCAAGGACGTTGCGGCTTATGACCCCTCGGTGCCTTGGGCCGAGACCCCCTGGGCCGGCCAGGAGCCGGTTCAGGACCGCAATTCCCCCCAGTTCCAGAACAACGGCTGGAAGGTCCGCCGCGCCATGAACAAGGCCATCAACCGGGAAGAACTCCTGGACGTGCTTTACAAGGGCATCGGCGAGCTGATGTATGTAGGTTACTATCACCCCAGCCACTACGGTTGGGACGACACCTGGCCTGACCGCTACGAGACCGAGTACAAGTACAACCCGGACGAGGCCCGACAGCTTCTGGCCGAGGCCGGTTACGACGAGAGCAACCCGGTCAAGGTAACGGTGCAGTCCTACGTCTCCCCGGGTGAAGCGGAACTGCCCCAGGCGATGGAAGCCATCGCCACCTACTGGCAGAACGTGGGCATCGAAGTGGATATCGAGGACCTGAGCGCCTCCCAGGTGCGGGAACGCTACCGGGGCCGCGAGATGCAGAACCGGGTATGGCCCAACATCATCATCTACTTCCCGCTGGAGTACGGTAACCTGACCGGTTTCACCAGCACTTTCGGCTCCAGCAGCCACTACCAGGACAACTGGGTCAACCGTGTAGCCAGTGACTGGCGGAACGCCACCGACTTCGACGAGCGGGACCGCATCGCTCGCGAGTGGGGTAACTGGGCTTTCGATAACTACATGACCATGCCCCTGTTCTGGTTCCCCCACACCGTCGTGGGCGACCCGGCGGTGGTGGAAAGCTGGATCTACCCCGGCAGCACTGTGCCCCGCAACGGTCACATGCACGCCGTCAAGGCTGCCTACAAGGGCTAGCCAGGCCACTACCTCTTGGCGCAACTTTGGGCAGGTCGCTGTAAGGGCGACCTGCCCGTCTTTATCACCGCCGTACCCCCTTTCCCATTCTGACCTAGCAGGGAGTCCCGATTATGAGCACTCAGCAATCCTCATCCGGCAATGGCCGTGCCCTGGAGTTCGGCCTGTTTGACTGGATTGAGTGGGAGAATCAGCCCCACAGCAAAATTTACGAGGAACGGCTCAAGCTGCTGGAATACGCCGACAAGAACGGCTTTTACTGCTATCACTTGGCCGAGCATCACGTCACACCCCTGAGCCTGGCCCCTTCCCCCGGGGTATTTCTGGCCGCCGCCGCCCAGCGCACCAGGAACATCCGGCTGGGGCCGCTGGTTTACCTGCTGCCCTTCTACAGTCCCTTGCGCCTGCTGCACGAGGTCTGCATGATCGACAACCTGAGTAACGGGCGGCTGGACCTGGGCGTAGGGCGGGGCATCGTGCCCATGGAGGCAGCCCACTATGACGTGAACTTCGACGACGGCAGGGACATGTTCCAGGAGGCTCTGGACGTCCTGATAATGGGAATGACCCAGAAGTCCCTGAACTACGTGGGCAAGTACTACCAGTACGAAGACATCCAGGTCTGGTCGGAACCGCAGCAGCGGCCCTACCCGCCTCTGTGGTATGCCACCAATAACAAGGAGACAGTCCCCTGGATCGCGCAGCATGGTTTCAATACCAGCACCGTTTTCGATGATAACGCCGAGGTGAAGCAGCACATTGACCTGTACCGCCAGGAGTGGCAGAAACATCTGGGTGACGAGGGCAGGCTCAACAGCCACGTGGCCGAACCCAAGCTCGGCCTCACCCGGCACGTTTACATTGCTCCCACCGACGCCGAGGCCCTCAAAGAGTGCCGCGCCGCCTTTGAAACCTGGTTCTTCAACATTAACTTCCTCTGGGACAAGCACGACGTTCCCATTCCCGCCACCCTGGATTTCGACGACTGGGTGGAGAAGGAAGTGATGATGGTAGGTTCCCCGGCCACGGTGCGGGAGCAGGTTGGGCGCATGGTGGAGGAGAGCGGCATCAACTATTTCAACTCCATCTTTGCGTGGGGCGATCTTTCCCACGAGCAGGTAATGCGCTCCATTGGCCTGTTCGTCGAAGAAGTAATGCCTGCCTTGCGCTGAAAGAAAGCAGGCATTACCCTTTATAGACGCGGAGTAAACAGGTAAGGCTCCGCGTCTATTTGTGCATCCACTGACATATTCTCTTGTGAGGAAAACGAACTTGCGCGCATCAATGGATGCTCCGGCTCCCCGCCTTGCCGCTCTTCCCATCTCCATGTTCGTATGCGCCCTCAGCGTCGCCACGGCCATCGTCGGCGCCCTGGGCCCCTGGGCAAGGGTGCCCACCTACCAGGCCAGCTACGGAGATGTCGCTGCCGGAGAGGGGGTCTTCTGGGTTACGGGGACCGAAGCGCCCGGCATGGTCCCTATATTTGGGGATGGGATGGTGGTCCTGGTCATGGTATCCCTGGCCGGGGCGCTCATATTGTGGCGAATGGTGAAGCCGCCCAGGTCCAGCGGATTTATCCTGTCCGGCATCCTTTGCCTGCTGCTGCTGTCGGCGGTTATTGCTACGGTTAATTGGGCCTACCCAGGCTATATTCCCCAAGCCGACTCCCGCACCTATTTCAAGCCCAGCGTGGAAGTGAGCTGGGGACTGGTCGTCATGTGCCTGGGACTGTGGCCGGGCGTGTTGGCTGCAGCCTACCAGCTGTGGGCCGACGAACTCCGCTGAACTATCAGCACCTGAAGCCACCAAGGACAAACAGAACCACGAAGGGTGATTCATCCACGAATGCCCACGAATAATTACTAATTAGTTACTTGCCCAACAAATACATTAGTGAAAATTCGTGCTTATTCGTGGATAAATCGTCTCCTTCGTGGTTCTTTGTGTTCCTTCGTGGATTTATTGAATCAGAGGTTGCGCTGCTTGGGGTCGAGCCGGTCGCGCAACCAGTCGCCCATCAGGTTCAGGGACAGCACCACCAGTGAGATGGCAACCCCTGGGAAGAAGGACACCCACCAGGCGGTCACTACAAGCTCCCGTCCGGTGGCCACCATCAGGCCCCAGGCGGGCGTGGGCCGGGGAATACCGGCCCCGAGGAAACTGAGGCTGGCCTCCAGCAGGATCACAAAGCCTACCTGCAGGGTCGCCAGCACGATGATGGAATTCACTACGTTGGGAAAGACGTGCCGCACGATGATGCGGAAGTCCGAAGAACCCGCCACCTTGGCTCGTCCGATAAAATCCTGGTTCTTGATGGCCAGCACCTCTCCCCTTACCTGACGGGCGTAGCGAGACCACAGGATTACGCAGATGACGAAAATCAC
The DNA here is from genome assembly GCA_009840135.1 of Chloroflexota bacterium. Lineage (GTDB taxonomy): Bacteria > Chloroflexota > Dehalococcoidia > Lucifugimonadales > UBA3495 > Bin22. The sequence goes on from VXOH01000020.1 coordinate 7,178, forward strand.
CACGCCGAAACTGGGACCCCGGGCCGCCACGATGGCCAGGGCTAACAGGATGGCGGGTATGGAGAGGGCAATATCCACACCTCTCATAATCAGCATGTCAGAGCGGCCGCCAAAGTAACCGGCAATCAGCCCCAGACCAACGCCCACAACTCCGCTGATGGCAATCACCGTCAGCGAAACCATCAAAACGTACTTGGCGCCATGGATGATGCGACTTAGAATGTCGCGGCCCTGCTTGTCGGTGCCCAGGAGATACCTGGCCGATCCCCCTTCCTGCCATGCCGGCGGGGTCAACCGCTCCGCAAACTGCCCCCGGGTAGGATGGTGGGGCGCCACGACGTTGGCAAAAAATGCAGGAATGATCAAGACAACTACAATCACCGCCAATGGAATAAGCGGGAAGCGCCGGGCTTCCCGCAGGAAGTTACCTACGCTGCTGGGGGAGTACCAGGCAGGTTTTCGCGCTGGCGCAGTTATTTGCATTGTTGTCCACTCCTGATCAACTGGCGGGAACGGCGTTCCCCGTATTCTTGGGAATGAGGGTCGTCACCCCCATCCCAGCCTTTCCCCCATCAATGGGGGAAGGGATACTTAAGCCGCTTGCCTAGTATCGAATCCTGGGATCCAGGTAAGCGTAGAGAATGTCCACTACCAGGTTGGCAAGGATATAGATCCCTGCGAAGGTGATTACAACCGCCTGGACTACCGGATAGTCCCGGGCGTTGATGGCCTGAATGGCCAGCAGGCCGGTGCCCGGCCATGTAAAGACGCTTTCCGTGATAACCGCTCCGGTCATCAACTGTCCCGCCACGATGCCGAAGAACGTCAAGGGAGGAATGGAGGCGTTCTTGAGGGCGTGCTTCCAGACTACCTTCCACTCCAGAAGACCCTTGATTCGGGCCAGTTTTATGTACTCGGAGTCCAGCACTTCCAGCATGGCGGAGCGCACCAGGCGCATCATCGCCGCGACCTGGAACCAGCCCAGGGTAATGGCGGGCAGGATCAGATTCTTGCCTCCTCCCCGGCCTTGAGTGGGGAACAGGTCCAACTGGACGGCAAAAATGAAGATCAGGACGATGCCTAACCAGAAGGGAGGCAGAGACTGCCCTGCCAGGGCAATGAGCTTACCTATATAGTCAAAGACGGAGTCCTTCTTCACCGCCGAAAGGACCCCAACGGGCACGGCGATCAGCAAGCTGATTCCCATGGCAATGGCGGCCAATTGGAATGTTGCGGGGAAGCGTTCGATTACGAGCCCGATGGCAGTTTTGTCAGCCCAGTTGATAGACTGGCCGAAATCGCCGCGTAAAGCGTTCCCAACAAATTTCAGGTACTGAATAGGCAGGGGCTGGTCGAGACCCAACGAGCGTTCCAGGGCCCTTTCCTGGGCCGGACCGGCGTCGAATGGCAGGAATACATCAACGGGATTTCCGCTGAGACGCGCCAGGGCGAAAACTATAACGCTTACGATGAACAGCACCAGGAGCGCGTACAAACACCTGATGATAATGAACCGTTGCATTCCTACACCTCAAGCTATTGGTGCGAGGACGGGCTCCAGCCGGCCAGGGGAAGGCTTCTTCGACGCCGCCATGCCCTCGTTCTTCGGGCCAACAAAAGTGAACCCTTGGAGACCGGCGGCTTCTCCCATAGAATCTAGGCCAATATATGCCAAAGGCCGTTTAGTGTCAACGAATGAGCCTTGCCGTCGGGACGCAATAAACCGGTCGAAAATCGAGGAAACCGCCAGGGAAACTTTCCTGCCCCTCATGTTGCCTCGGCGGGTAGCTGAGCCAACCAAAGCCCGTCCTCTCTCGCCGCGACCGCGAGATTACTCCCGACAAAAACGTCGGAAATTGCTCCGCAACAGTGTGACAAGCACGCCTGAACATAATGTAAGATAAGGCCAGTTGCGAAGGAAACTTCACACCCCGTTTTCTAGCTATCCGGCAATTGGACTCAATATGGTGTACGTGTTACAATCGGGTGTGTTAATGTAAAGGATATTATGTATGGTTATAGAATCCATCGCACAGCGCGAGTCCTGAGCAATATAGATTGGCCGGGCGGCTTTTGATTGCCCTGCTGTTGGGAAAATCTTTTGGTTAAGGAGTAGGAGTTTGCCATGAAGTTAGTTGTTGTTGGGACGGGTCAAGGCGGGTCCAATATTGCTGACGAATTCGTAGCCTTGGGGCAGTGGGTGTGGACTAACCGAAGGGTGAGGATATTTACCGGTACGGAGTCAGACCCCATAGCCAAGGGTGTTTTCGCGGTTAACCTGGGCGCCGGCGACCTTTACGGTCTGGAGCACATTCCCCAAACGGATGACCATACGATTTTGCTCGGCACCACCGACGAGTTCCGGGGGCGGGGCGCGGGCAAGGTCAATGCCGATGGCGCCGAACAGTCCCGTCGGGACTCCCGCAAGATAGTATCCACTATTCGGGACCACGGTGATGTCTATACCGCGGATGCCATTATGGTTATCGCCACCACCGCCGGAGGCACCGGTTCCGGCTCCGTGGGCGTCATCGTTGACCTGCTCAAGGAAGAGTTCAAAAAGCCCGTTTACGCCATGCTGGTTTTGCCCTTTGAGAACCAGTACGACGAGCCGGACAGCGTCATCAACACCGCCACCTGCCTCAAGAAGGTTATCGAGAACTCCAAGGCCGATGCGGTGTTCCTGGTGGACAACCAGAAGTTCGCCCGCAAGCAGGATGCCATGGGCGTCAACTTTGCCACCATAAATCGCAAAATCGCCGATTCCTTCATGGACATCCTTTGCGTCGGTGAAGAGACCGATCGCCGCTTCATCGGCGAGGTGCTGGACGCCAACGACGTAATCCGCATACTCAAAGGGCCTACCGTCATCGGCGTCAGCCATGTCGCGGTTCCCACGTCCAAGAAGACCAAGTCCCTGTTTGGCCGCCTGCGGGGTCCGGACCGGGCCCAGCAGCATTTCTCCGTATCCAAGGCTCAGATAGAGCGTGCCCAGAACGTGGTCACCCAGGCACTGTCCGAACTTTCCTTGGACTGCGAGTACGTAGAAGAGGGGAGGGCCCTCTACGATGCCCAGCATGTTTTGGGCCTGTTCAGCGGCCCGGCGGGTGAGGCTACGGAAGAAATCGTCGAAATGATGGACAATACCTTTGCGGAGCTGGTTCCCGGGGCCGGTCGGCGCAAGGGCACCTATCCGGGCCGCACTTCCGATACCATCAGCGTGACCGCCATCGTAGCCAACATCGGTGAAGGTAAGGCCATGGACCGTATCGAGTGGTTCTACCGTGAAGCCGCCAACATGATGAATACCTCCAAGGACCGCCGGGAGGGCCGGGGAAGGCGCTGGGAAGACATCTCCAAGCTGTCCGACGTGCTGCCGAATCTGTAGGGTTGATCTTTGTTTTTGTGTGTGGAAGGGTTTGGCATGGGCGCCGGCCCGTCATTGTACCGAATTGATTGGAGGCAAAGTTGAGAGTCTCGAGAGCGCCGGAGTTCCGCAACGGCTCCGGTTCCCCAATTATCCTTATCCTGGTTTTTCTCGCCGTATTGATTGTAGGAGGAGTGGTAATTTATCTGCTGTTGGGCAGTAATGTTGGTTCCTCTTCCGAGCCTCCTCCGGCCATACCCACGGCTCCCGTCGCTCCGCAGCCATTGCCCACCCTGCCGGCGCAGGTGCCGCCTCCAGTACCGCAGGTTGACCCTGTCCCCACGCCCGCCGCTCAGGTGACCACCTATCCCAAGCCGGAGGTTATATTCGGCGAGGTCCTGTCCGAGGGCTTTGTGGACCTCGAGTTGCTCACCGGGCGCGTTCGCACTTTCTTCACCTTCCAGGTGGATACCAGCACCCAGAATATTGTCCTTTTCTTCGGCCTTTACGAGGGTACCGGCCAGGCCATCAGCCGCTCAATCGTGGTTGAGGACTACAGCCAGTCGGAATTGATAGACAACGCTGAACTTACCGTCTATTACCCCGATGCCCCTCCTACGGTAATCAGGTTTGACCGGGAACCGGGCACGGTGGTCTCCAGCCAGTTCTACACCACCCAGCCCTTCGACCCCGGCCTTTTCTCCCCGCAAATGAGGATTGCGCTCATCCGGCAGAATCTGCTGCTTCAGAATGCCGATTCCAGTATCATTGCCGATATGCAGCTTGATCCCTCCGGGGTTTCCACCCTTTCGGGATACAGGGTAACCAGGAACGATCCGGTTACTACCGAGGCCGCCCTGACCGAAATCCAGGCCATAATTGACCAGCTGGAGAGCCGACGGCCCCGTTCCTGACCCTCTCAGCCCCGCAATTCCGTCCCAATGAGAGACGCCGCCCCGAACGGGGCGGCGTCATTTTTCGTTGATCCCGGGCTGCGCCTTGGGCTTATGTGGCCGGATGGCATGGCGAATTGGCCTGACCCGGTCCCTTCCGAATTCACTGGCCAACCGCAGAGGGGAGCCAACCTTTTGAGCTTTCCCTAAATGCCGTCCAGCTCAGAGAGTATGGTTTCGTCCATGGAAAAGCTTTGATTTTCCGTGGGGAACGAGCCGTTCCTGACCTCAATGGAGTATTGGGCAAAGGCTTCCTTGATGGTCTGGCCCAGGTGGGCGTACTGCTTGGCGTGCCTGGGCACAAAGTCAGTGAACAGTCCCAGCATATCGTGCAGCACCTGCACCTGCCCGTCACACTCCGGCCCTGCCCCAATGCCGATGGTAGGGATGGAGAGCCTTTCCGTAATCACGCGTGACAGGGGAGCGGGAACCAGTTCCAGCACCACCGCATAGGCTCCTGCGGCTTCGAGGGCCAGGGCGTCCCTGAGAATCTGGCGGGCCTGCTCCGCAGACCGTCCCCGTACCCGATAACCGCCAAAGGCGTTGACCGACTGGGGAGTAACCCCGATGTGGCCCATTACCGGTATGTCGCAGTCAACGATCCGCCGCACCGTGGAGGCGACTTTCTCGCCTCCTTCCAGCTTTACGGTATGTGCGCCGCCCTCCTGCAGCAGACGGGCCGCATTGCGCAGGGACTGACCTTCGTCTATCTGATAGGTCATAAAGGGCAGGTCGGCTACTATCAGCGAGTTCCTGTTGCCCCTGGCGACCATCTTTGTGTGGTGGATGACGTCTTCCAGGGTTACGGGAATCGTGGACTCATGGCCCAGCACCACCATGCCCAGGCTGTCGCCCACCAGCACCACAGGTATTTCCGCCGCATCGGCAATGACGGCCGTGGTGTAGTCGTAGGCGGTAATCATGGGGATCTTTTCTCCCCGCTCTTTCATTTCGGCCAGATGCCTGACTGTAACTTTCGCCATGATTACAATCTCCGGGCCTCGGGTTGGACGACGCGCGATGGGTCAACATTTGCCGGGTCAGCATTTGTTAGGTCAGCATCCAATGGGCCAGCGCCCGGTTCATCGCCGCTTGGTGGTACGGCGCTTGACTGGTGAGCGTCGGATTGCCAGGAGCCTGGCCGCTGAGTATCGGGGCGTCGGTCATCGAATTCCGCCAAGGTACGTTCAAGGGCCTCTATCCCATCCGGCCCCATGCCAAGTTGCATAGCCAGGGGCAGGGCTTTTTCCGTCAACGACAGGTAGAGCCTGGCCACGTCCGGGCGGCTGCGGGACAAAGCCTCCAGGTGCCGCCGGACCGTAACCACATCCCCGCGATACAGGGGCCCGGTGACGCCGTCCCTTGGCCCCAGGCTGGCAACGTTCTCCAGGGTGGCCCGGGCCACGGGGGCCAGGGCGTTAAGGGCATCCTCCTCCGTGAATCCGGCAGCCTGCCACACCTGCACGGCAGCCTCCAGCAGGGTTACCAGGTAGCCGCAACTCAGTACGGCCGAGGCATGGTAAAGGGGTCGCAGCTCCTCGGTTATGCTCACCGCCCTGCCTCCCAGCCTGTCCGCCAGCTCCTTCAGAAACGATTCCAGCCTTCCCTCGGCAGATACCGCAAACGTTACCCCGGCAAGGCGGTTCACAGTCAACGCCGGCTCGTCCAGCCCGGCAAAGGTCTGGAAGGGATGAAAAGCGCCCGTCTCAGCGCCCTGGCTCTCAGCCGCTTGCAGTGCTTCCCGCCCCAGCGCGCCGCAGCAGTGAACAACGTACTGCCCATGCCGCCACCGGACATCCCCGGCCACGGTTTCTATAACCGAGTCCGGCGTGGTAATGAACACCAGGTCCGCCGCCTCCGCCGCCTCCTGGGCAGTGGGGAAAGGGACACACCCCGGTATCTTGTCTGCCAGGGCCCGGGCAGACTGAAACCGGCGGCTGGAAACTGAGCCTACCGGGCATCCGGCTTGATGCAGGGCCAGGGCCAGGCCCGTACCCAGGGTTCCGGCCCCAACGAAGCCCAGTACCATGCCTGGTGGGGGTGTCGGATCAGCAGTTGTCACTTTCCAGTTCACTCACTGAGGGTATTCCCCCGATTCCTGTAGCCGTCTCCACGGCCCGCAAAACCGCCTGGGCCGTCACTTCCACCGCCGCCGCTCCTATGGAAGTCAAATCGCCTGGCGGGTGACGCCGGTTGGTTGCCAGGGCAAACATGGTGTCGCCGTCGCGACTGGTATGGCAGGGGCGGATGGACAGGGCAAGGCCGTCGTGGCTGATGCGGGCCAGCCAGTTGGCCTCCTCCTTGGTCAGGGTTGCGTCTGTGGCAACCACGCCGATGGTCGTATTGCTCAGGGGCTCCGCAGCCTCAGAAGGGATATGGGAATCGGCATCCGAATACTCATTGGTTTCCGAGTCCCTTCCCGGGTCCGACCCTGAATCAGGTTCACCCTCCAGCAACGCCTGGACGGCGGGCACGAAGCCCTTGCCGGAACGCCGCCTGGGTCCGGCAATCAGCCTGCCCGTCTGGTGGTCAACCACGTCACCCACAGCGTTGACTGCCACCAGGGCCGCCACCGTATTGCCATCCGGCAGGACCAGTGCGGCGCTGCCTATGCCGCCCTTGACCGCCCGGTCGGGGCCCAGAATTTTTCCTACCGTTGCCCCCGTTCCAGCTCCTGCTGAGCCTTCGGGCACCGGATCGCTGCTCGCGGCCTGGGCCGCTGCGTAGCCCTCCCCGGCCCCGGGACGTACCTTGTTGGTAATCAGCCCCAGGTCGAAGAGGATGGCCGAGGACACTATGGGCACTACCGCCTGTCCCACCCTTACGCCGATATTCTGCTCTTCCAGGTACCGCATTACGCCGGAAGCCGCGTCGAGACCGTAGGCGCTGCCCCCGCTCAGGACTATGCCGTGTACCCGGTCAACCCGCCGCATGGGCCGCAGCAAGTCGGTTTCCCGCGTGCCCGGCGAGCCGCCGCGCACGTCCACGCCGCCGGCCGCGCCAGCCCGGCACAGGACTACGGTGCAGCCGGTAGCGTTGGCCAGGTCGGTGTAATGAGCGACTTCCAGACCTGCAATAGCGGTCAGGGTGGTGTTCATTCTATGCCTTCGTCCAACAGAGCGCGGTGCAGCAGGAAAGTTGGGAGACAAAAATAAAGCCACGCCACACTTGGGCGCAGCTACATCAACTGCTTTTTAAGCGGATACCATTCAACTTTGGCCGTCTCGGTCAGCATAGGATCCCAGCGGCCCGCCGCGCGCGGAATTAGCCTGCAAAAGAAAAAGCCGGAATCTCCGGCGGCTAACCCCCCTTTCGGGTGGATTGCATGGGGAGTTTAAGGGCAGGCAAACGGGGTGTCAAGCTGGGTTTGAGCCAGGACGATAGCCATGAAGATAGCCAGGACGATTGTCAGGTTTTCATTGAACCGCTCGTGGTGAGCTTGTCGAACCGTCCCTCGTTTTAGGGGCTTCCTTCGACAGCCTCAGGAACAGCGGAGAGGACGCTATGTTGCGACTCTGCAATCTTCATGTGTGTGAGAAGTTAGGGACATGTAATGGCAGTCTCCCCAACCTGCCGGTACAGGGTTTGCGTCCCGGTCATCGCACATGGCACCCTGCCCATCGGTTTCGAGGAAGCGCCAGGCCGTCACAAGAGTTCGGGCGTCTCGCCCGTCTCTACCTCGCCCATCAACTCCTCGGCGTAGCGGAGCATTTTCTCCGTTCTGCGGGCATCTGCGCCCCGGTCTTCCAGGTAAAGTCGCAGGGCCTGCATGGGCTGCAATCCCTCCGAATCGCCGGGTGCTATGCGGGTGCGGCGGGCGCCCTCCACTTCTCTGCTCACGGCCGCAATGTAGTGCGCCGATTGCAGCGCCTGCCTTATTTCACCCTCCCTTAATGCGGGTTCCGCCTCGGCCGGCAACTTTATCCGCACTCGCACCACCGCGTCTTCAACCTCATGCCGATCAATGGCCCGCAGCACCGCCCCGGTGGGGTCGGGTTCCCCGGGTGCGATTACCACGTCAACCGTTACAAACCGCCGGGCATTAATATGCTGGAACTGGAAGTCCTTCAGTCGGCGGCCCCGTTCGGCGGTCGGGTCAAGGTCTATTACGCAGAACCCCTTTTCGTCCTTCTCCTCAGAGAAATCCACCCGTTGCAGGCTTCCGGAATATACCATCCTGGGTGCTTCCTGCCGCAGCACTTGGTATTTGTGGATGTGGCCCAGTGCGACGTATTCCAGCTCCGGACGGTGCAGGGCGCTGGCCAGCAGCACATGATCATTGCCCAGCATCATGGAACGCTCCGTGCCCACGGTGGCCCCGTTGACTGTCAGGTGTCCTGTCAGAATGGCCGGCACGTCCGGGTCCAGTTCCCCGATTCTCAGGTCAATGGCGTCGGTCATCCGGCTCTCGATTTCGGCCCGCACCTCGTCAATAGTCATACCTCGCGACTCCTCGCGGGTAATCAGCCTGCCCCGGCGAGGCCAGGGCACCGCCAGGACCTGGAGGGGACCGGCCGGCGTCGCCACCGGATAAACCTCCAGGTTGTCCCCGATGTGGACGTTGGGCACCTGGAGGGTTGGAAAAATCTCGACGGCGTTGGCGCGGCTGCTGGCGTTTGGGAGGTCATGGTTTCCCACCAGCAGAAAGACGGGAATCCCTGCCGACACTATCCGGTACAATCGGGCCGCGAATTCCCGCTGATGGGTCTGCGAAGGGTCTCGTCCCTTGTAGGCATCCCCGGCCAGCAGCACCAGGTCAACATCCTGCGTGGTGGCAAAATCCACCACCTCATCCAGCGCCGCCAGAAAGTCGCCCAGGCGGGTGGACAACCCGGTAGCCGGGTCTATACGCCCGTAATTCTCCACGCCGATGTGGAGGTCTGAAAAATGAAGAATTCGCATGGGAAATATTGGCCAGCCAAGGTCAAGAATCAGTGGTAAGTATAGCAAAATAGCCGGCCCGTAAACTCCCCGCCGGCGCCGCAAATGCTCTATCGAAGACCCAAATAAAGCAGAGGGCTATTTATTGCAGTTATAGTAGTTATTGACAGTCTTTCTGGCACTCAATAGAATCAGATTGCCGAAACTCGCAAACAAAGTGCAACTTTGTCATCTGAAAATAGGGGCCAGCCCGCATGACCACAGTCAAGCAATTGTACTCCCTTCAGGAAGTTGACCTGAACTTGGATGGAGTAAACGGCCGGATCGCGGAAGTGGAGCGGGAGCTGGAGGGCCGGCTGGCGCTGGGAAAGATTGAGGAATCCCTGGAGCAGTCCAAGGGCCGGTTACAGGAGATACAGGGGGCCCACAGGGAACTGCAGCAGGAAACGGAAAGCCAGCGAGAGCGTTCCACCCATCTGGACAACCAGCTTTACAGCGGAGAAATGGCCAACCCCAGGGACCTGGAGGCCCTGCAACTGGAAGCCAACAACGTACGGCATATCCTGGAGCAGATGGATGTCCGACTGTTGGAGCTTTCCCTTCAGGCGGAGGATGCCAGGTCGGGCATAGCAACCCTTGAGCAGCAACTCTCCGACACGCAGGCAGCCTGGGAGACCAGGCAGGCCGAACTGTGGGAACAACTTGAGCAACTAACGGACCGCCAGGAGGCCCTGACCAAAGACCGGTCCAGTCTGGCAGCCGGGGTGGACTCGGTGGAACTGTCCCGATACGAGGGCCTCCGGCGCAGCAAGGGGGGCCAGGCCGTTGCCAGGGTGGTGCGGGGCCTCTGCCAGGCCTGTCGCATGTCTCTTCCCTCCCAGCACATGCAGCGAGTCCGAACCGGCCGTCAAACCGTATTCTGCAACAGCTGCGGGCGAATGTTGCTTCCGGGCTGATATAAGCCAGCGTTACCTTCAATTCACCGGTTTTCAATACTTCGGTTTTCTTGGGGCGCACAGCCGTGCGCCCCTTCTCATTTCCCCGTTTCTACCTTTCTTGACCCCCCTATGGGCGTATGCTAGAGTGCCAATGGAGAGGCCAGGCAGGACCGGGTGACCGCCGCGGCGGGGAGCTTCCTCGCCGGGGAGGAAAGTCCGGGCTCCTCCGGACAGGGTGCTGGGTAACGCCCAGGCTTCTGCGCCAGTTTCGCGACTGCCGCAGGGGACGGAAAGTGGCACAGAAACATACCGCCTCCGAACGGGAATTAGGTTTAAGACTGCTTCGGACATTCCGGAACAGTTGCGAACCGAAAAGTCGGGGGTAAGGTTGAAATCGGACGGTAAGAGCGTCCGGTCGCCTGTGGTGACACAGCGACGGCCAAACCCCACCTGGAGCAAGGCCGAATAGGGGGACCATGGGCGTCCGGCTCGTCCCCGGGTTGGCTGCTTGACCCCGACGGCAACGTCGTCCGGCCCGCTCCGCCCGCCTAGGGGGAACGGGGCCGACTCCCGGGTTTGACCGTGGGCTTACTGCGGCCTGCCTGGCGAGGGGCTAGATAGATGGTCACCATCCCTCCGGCGCCGTCAGCCTTCTCCATGAAGTCCGGCGGCTTCTCGATGGGAAACAGAACCCGGCTTACAGGTCTTGCCGACCCTCTTCCCTTTCATTTCCCTTCAAAATCTCCCCTTCCTTCAATTACAGGCAAATACAGGAGACGACATGGTAAGAACCAACTTGACCAAGGCAAAAATCAACAACGGCGAGGTAGCCCTGGGCGCCAGCATCAACTTCTACGCCCCGGGACTGGTGGAACTCTACGGCGTCATGGGCTTCGACTGGGTATGGATTGACTGCGAGCACGGGTCGTCCAACGACTCCGAGACGGAAAACATGGTCCGCGCCGCGGAGTTGTACGACCTTACCCCCATCTGCCGCATACCCAACGCCTATCCTTCCACTATCCTTCGTTTCCTCGACCGCGGAGCCCAGGGGCTCATAGTTCCCCACATTTCCACCCCCGAAGAAGCGGAGGGCGTCGCCAGGGCCTCGCATCACTACCCCGACGGAGACCGCAGCAGCGCCACCGGAGGCCGCACCAACCGGTTTGGCGCCGGGCTGTCCACCCCCGAATATTACGCCTCCGCCAATCGAGAGGTGCTGGTTATCGTTATGATTGAGACTCCGGAAGCGGTGGAAAACGTGCGGGCGATAGCCTCCGTTCCGGGCGTGGATGCCCTGCTGGTGGGCAGCAGCGACCTGACCCAGACCATGGGCATGGCATCTCCCGCCGAGCTGGACGCCGCCATCGACAAGGTTATCGAGGGCACCAAGGCTGAGGGCAAGGCCATCGGTGTGGCTGGCGCGGGCATGTCGCTGAATAACGTTCCGCGCTTCCAGCACTTCGCGGGAAGGGGCGTGCAACTGATGTCCATCGGCGCCCAGGACATGATAAGGAGCGGCGGCGACGGTTTTCTGAAGACCATGCGGGGGTAAAGTCAGGCGGAACGCGCTATGGGCAGTTCGTCCCACTGTCCTGTAAAATGCTAAACAAACGCCGATTAACTCTGCCTGGCCACAATTTTCTGCAGGGCGGAGCTACCAGAGGTCAGCCATGACCACCAGACAGACAAACAAGCGCAAGAAATCGGAACAGCAGCAATTCGTGCTGCCCGATATCCCGGAGCGTGACCCTGACGACATGACCAGTTCCAAGCACCTGTCCCGGAACGGCAATCATCACCATCTGATGCAGCACTTGGGTAAGCAGGAAACCACCATTGTGTCGGGAGAAATGTACATTACGCCGGCTCCGGGCTCGGAAATGCGCTACCCCGACCTGATGGTCGTCTTCGATTCAGACCCGGTCGCCTACGAGAGAAGCAACGGCTACATCATTTCCCAGCAGCGCAAGCCACCGGACTTCGTCCTGGAAATAGCATCGCGAACCACGGCCACCATAGATACCACCGAGAAGCGGGACTGGTATGCGTCGCTGGGAGTACCCGAGTACTGGCGCTTTGATGAGACCGGCGAGTTTCATGGAACACCGCTGGCCGGGGACAGGCTGGTGGATGGCGCGTATGAACCCATAGCGATAGAGACGGTGGAAGAAGGAGTATTGCAGGGGTTCTGCGCCGTTCTAAACCTCTACATCAGGTGGGAACGTGGAGAACTGCGCTGGCACGATCCGGCAACAGGTCAGGAAATCCCCACTTTCCTGCAGGAACGGGATGCCCGTCTGGCTGCGGAAGCCCGCGTTAGGCAACTGGAGGAGGAACTGGCCAGAAGAGAGGCGGGCTCCCGGTAACCCGATTATCCAGCACGATGGGGCCCTGTTTTCAGGCAGCCTTCCTCTGGCGGCGCACTTCCTCCACCGACGGGTCAGGCTTGACCGGATGGACCGGATAGGAGCGAAACCCAGCATTCCCGGTTGCTGAAAACCGCCGCAAACGCTATCATTACTCTCTTAGCCAGATTTCAGCCAACCATATCTGGCTGTTAACGCTGGGCTCGAGGGCGCAAACCGGCATTTCGAGAGCGGCGAAATTACCGAGGACATTGCTTACCTGATGTACCTGGATCTGCACAGCCACTCCGTTTCTTCCGACGACTCCCGCGCCACCGTTGAACAATACGTGAAATGGATCCACGTCCTGCGAAGCAAGCGGGGCTACACCATTGACGGCTTCGTTCTTACCGAGCACCGCAAGTTCGACTTCGACAAAGACTACTCCCAGCTTGCCACCGAGTACGACGTGCTTATCATGAAAGCCTCGGAACTGGACACCCGATACGGGCATGTCCTCGTTTACGGTGTAACAGAAGGTTTGGCCAAGGATATTGACCTGGGCGACGTCAAGATGGACGCCCGGGAACTGATTAAAGCGGCCCGCCACCACGGGGCCATCGCCGTTCCGGCCCACCCCGGCCGCTTTGGCATCGGGCTGGTGGACTATATGGACCAGGGTGAGACTTTCCCCGACCTCGAAATAGTGGAGCGCGTGAACGGCGGCAGCCGGGCCGGGGAAAATGAACGGGCCGCCGCCTTGTGCGATGAGCACAATTACCTGGGCACCGGCGGCAGCGACGCTCACCTCGCCAGCCACCTGGGGTCCTGCGTCACTTCATTCCCGACCGAGGTACGGAACGAGCGGCAGCTCGTGGAAGCCCTGCTGACCGGCGACTTTAGCCCCGTGTGGTTGAAGGACGTCAATTAGCGATTCCATTCCGCTAGTCGGCGCGAATTCCCCCTCGTGACCGTCTTCTGACGGGCAACTCTTTTGCGAGCATCATCGCCAACTCTTGGATTGAACGAAGAGGAGTCTCCTTCGATGACCATGGAACTGGAATACAATCGGGACCTCTATGGGGTGGAGCATGAGGCGGGTCCCTTTGAGATTACCGCCGAACTAATCCAGACCTTTAACCGCAGCATCGGAGAGAGCAGTCCCATGTACACCGATGCAGCGACGGCCCAGGCTGCGGGTTATGGCGGCGTCCTGGCCCCACCCACCCTGGTCACCATGCTGGTGAGGAACGTGGAACTGCCGGACATAGACCTGAAGTTCGGCCGCATGCGCTTCCATGCCGGCCAGCGGGTCCAGTCCAGGGCTCCGATAGTGGCAGGGGACAGCCTGATGGCATCCTCCCACCTGAAAGAGGTCTATCCCAAGACGGGGCGCAGCGGCACCATGGTGTTCACGGTTTGGGAGACCACCTTCACCAACCAGGACGGCGTAGTGGTTGCCGACGTCCAGGAATCCTACGCATCCCGGGAGTAATGCGGAACATGCCTGAACAAAACGGACCCTACTTTGAGGATGTTGACCTGGGCGATGAAATAGGGCCGATAGAACTGGTGGCTACGGATGAGAATGTAACCACCTTCTGCGAGCTCTGGGGCAACCCCATGCCCAACCGCTTTACCAGCCAGGAAATTGCGGAAAAGTCCGGCCTGCCCGGCCCCATCGTGCCCGGGGTCATGAGCATGGCCATTATGAGCCAGGCCCTCACCGACTGGGCTGGGCCCGAGTCTCTGAAAGACCTGGACCTGGTTTTTCGCCTGCCCATCCCCCACAACAAGCCCCTGTTTATTTCGGCCACGGTCATTGATACCAGGCAGGAAGAAGGCAACAACGTCGTAGAGTGCGATGTGCTCATGACAGGCACGGCCGGCGAACGCTACGTGGGTGGCACGGCCTTGCTTTCGTTGCCAAGCAGTGAGGAGCAATAATGAGCATTTCTGACATTGAGTGGTGGGATCCGCCCAGGAAAATCATGATCAAGTTGGAGCCCCACCAGATCAAACGCATGCCCCTGGGTCATGATACTTTCATCGTAATGGAATTTGGAGGGCGTCAATTCGATGCCCTGATTCCTACTTCCACTATCGTGGACAACAAGTATGCGCCTGCTATGCTGGCAGGAAAGAATGGCGACAGAATCATAATCTATTTTCCGATAAGCAACGAAGGAAGGCCTACCTGGGAACTGACAGATGCGGAACTGGAAAGCATCACTGCCTGAGGGTCAAGAGGACCTGTTACACAATAGGAAGGGGGAAGCATGATTCTTTCGGATCTCCAGATACTGGAAATGTTGGATTCTGGAGATTTGGTAATAACGCCCTTTAGTTCAGACAGTGGGTCCATTCAACCAGCTTCAATTGACCTTCGCCTGGGACCAACCATATCCGACCCGGGCACTAATCCTGTGGAGGGCATATACGTCGACCCCAATAAGCTGGACGTGAGCAGCTTTATACGTTCCCAGTCGGAAACTAGAGACATTAGCGGGGAACCCCTTTTCCTTCATCCCAGGCAGTTTGTGATAGGTGCTACCCTCGAACATGTAACTCTGTCCACCAGACTGGGCGCCAGGGTAGATGGCAAGAGCAGGCTGGCAAGACTGGGTGTGGGAGTCCATATCACCGCTCCCAAAATAGACCCGGGTTTCTCCAATTACATTACCCTGGAGATTTTCAACCTGGGGCCCTGGACCATCATGCTTCAGAATGAAATGGAAGTCTGTTCCTTGATCCTGGAGCCCCTGGGACGACCGGCCCTGCGGGGATACGAGGGCGCGTTTCAGGGAAGCAGTTGAACCCGGATTGCCACTCTTGGCCACTAAGGGTTTCAGAATGATGGAGCGTTAAAGGCGGGTTTGGTAGCAGGAGTAATGTCCCTCCTGGTGAGAAATAGCGAGGCAATAAAATGTACGACCTCAACGGCAAAATTGCTATAGTAACCGGCGCCGGCGGCCGTCACGGCATCGGCCGATCCATCGCCACTCGCCTGGCCCGGGAAGGCGCCGATGTCGTGGTTACCGATATTGCCGCCTCGCTGGACGCCATCCGCACCGAGGACCGCCTCGATGGCTGGGAGGGCCTGCCCAGCGTGGTCAGGGAGATTGAGGCGGAAGGCAGGCAATCCCTGGGCATCTTCTCCGACGTTTCCGACAGCGCCCAGGTGGACGACATGATCCAGCAGGTTCTGGACCGCTTCGGCAAAATTGACATCCTCGTCAACAACGCCGGTTCCCGCCCGGGGCGTGACCGGGTTCCGGTGGTGGATCTGGAGGAAGACGCCTTTGACGAGGTGATGCGAGTAAATGTCCGTGGTACCTACCTTTGCTCCCGGGCTGTGGCCCGCCACATGGTAGCGCGGAGCGAAGCAGGCAACGGGGGCGGCAAGATCATAATCATCTCTTCCGGCGCCGGCAAGCGGGGCATCGCTCGCTACGCCGTTTATTGCGCCTCCAAGTTCGCCCTGGTGGGATTCACCCAGGCCCTGGCCCAGGAAATGGCGGCCCACAAGGTCAACGTCAACGCCATCTGCCCCGGGCTTGTGGACACCGAGCGGGTGGACTTCATCGCCGCCGCCCTGGCCGCTGAAGGGGAATCGGCCGAGGAACACCGCGCCGTAATGGTTCAGGAGCGTTCGACCCGGGTTCCCATGGGTCGCATTGCCCAGGGCGACGACATCGCCAGGATGGCGGCCTTCCTGGCCTCCTCCGAGTCCGACTACATGACCGGCCTGTCCATCAGCGTTTCCGGCGGCTCGGAGATGAACTAGGCTATCCGGCACACCCAATCCAGGGCGACAACAAGGGTCGCCCCTGCAGTTGATGTTGTAGGGGCAGCCCTTGTGGCTGACCTTTCCACCAGCCAGAACTGGTTACAGGATATAAACCATGCCCCTTGACCGCGCCGACGTTGAACACATAGCCGCCCTGGCCCGTATCGGCCTGACCGAGGAAGAGATAGCCACTTTCCAGGAGCAGCTATCCAACATTCTCGACCAGTTCGAGTTGCTCAAACAGCTGGACACCAGTTCAGTGGCGCCTACCGGCCATGCCGTGGAGGTAAGCTCGGTGATGCGGGAAGATGAACCCGCTGAACCGCTCAGCGCCGAAGACACCCTGCTGAACGCTCCCCGCCGCCGGGATGATTTCTTCCAGGTAAAGGCGGTACTGGAAGAGTAATAACCTTCCCCGCGCCCGGGAACCGTCGAAAAAAGCAAAATCTCGAAACCGCTAATCCTGAGCTTGTCGAAGGATCATCCAGTGCCCGTCCAAGGATCATCCTGAGCCCCTGTTACCCGGCCCAGCAAGCCCGCCACCGGCAGCTTGAGAAGATTTCCCAATTTGGTTAGGAGGGATGCTCCCCTTTGTCCGAACTCTGGCAATTAACCTTACAAGAGGCCCGGGCCGGACTGGATGCCCGGGCTTTCAGCGCTGTGGAACTTGCCCGTGCCTGCTTTGAAAGAATCGCTCAAGTAGAAGAGCGGGTCAAATCCTACGTCACCATAACCGAGTCCCACGCCCTGCAACAGGCCGAGGCGGCGGACAAGGCCATTTCCGAGGGCCTGGGCAATACCCTGACCGGCATTCCGGTGCAGATTAAGGACCTCATCTGCACCAAAGGCATTCGGACTACCTGCTCCTCCCGCATGCTGGAAAACTACGTGCCCGTGTACGATGCCGCGGTCACCGAAAAACTGTTCGTTCAGGGAGCGGTGCTGCTGGGCAAGGGCAACATGGATGAGTTCGCCATGGGTTCATCATGCGAGAACTCGGCCTTCTTCCCTACACGAAATCCCTGGGACCTGGAGCGAGTGCCCGGCGGGAGCAGTGGTGGAGCCGCCGCCGCGGTGGCTGCCGATGAAGCTATTGTCGCCCTGGGTTCCGACACCGGGGGCAGCATTCGCCAGCCGGCTTCCCTGTGCGGCGTGGTGGGCATCAAACCCACCTACGGCCGGGTCAGTCGCTACGGCCTCATAGCCTTCGCCTCTTCCCTGGACCAGATCGGCCCGGTGGGCAAGGACGTTACCGATTGCGCCCTGGCCCTCAATGCCATTGCCGGTTACGATCCCCGGGACTCCACCTCCCTCAACCTGCCCGCTACCGACTTCACCGCCGGTCTGACGGGAGACATCAAGGGAATGAAGCTGGGAATACCCAGTGAGTATTTCGTGGAGGGTATGGAACCCGGGGTGCGGAGGGCGGTGGAATCCGCCATCAAGCAGCTGGAGGGCCTGGGAGCTTCGGTAGAACCGGTATCACTCCCCACCACCGAATATGCCCTGGCCTGCTACTACATCATCGCCCCGTCCGAGTGCTCGGCCAACCTGGCCCGGTACGATGGGGTGAAGTTTGGGTACTCCTACCAGGACACCTCTGATATGTGGGAAGCCATGGAACGCACCCGACAGCTTGGATTCGGGCCCGAGGTCAAGCGGCGCATAATGCTGGGCGCCTACGCCCTGTCCGCCGGTTACTATGATGCCTACTACCTCAAGGCCCAGCAGGTTCGCACCCTGATCCGCCAGGACTTCGCCCAGGTCTTCGAGCAGGTGGACGCCCTGGTTACCCCCACGTCACCGGTGGTGGCCTTCCCCCTGGGCGACAAGACCGCCGACCCGGTGCAGATGTACCTGATTGACGTCTGCACCCTGCCCATCAACATCGCCGGCCTTCCCGCCATTTCCGTCCCTTGCGGCTTCTCTGAGGGCCTTCCTGTAGGAATGCAGCTTATCGGTCCCCATCTCTCTGAAGACCGCCTTTTGAACATAGCCTACGCCTACGAACAGGCTACGGAATGGCACAAGGCCAGGCCCGGGATATAGGTCATCGTCGTGGTATAATGTGGTGACACAGCGGAGGTCTGCAATGAGCATCTTCCATTATCCACTGGAAGTCACCGGCCCGGACACCAGCGGGTTCCAGGAGGTAATTGCCCTGGTTGACACCGGCGCTACTTTTGCCCAGATCCCCGCGCCGCTGCTCCAAAACCTGGGTGTCCTACCCACCGAGACTGTCAGATTCCGCTTGGCCAACGGCTCCAGCATACAGCGAGCTATCGGCGAGACCCAGGTGCGCATCGAGGGGCAAATCGTCAATACCGTGGTTGTTTTTGGCGAAGACAACGCCGATGCGCTTCTGGGCGTTTACACCCTGGAGCGGGCCCTCCTGGCGGTGGACCCTGCCGGCCAGCGGCTTATCCCCACCGACGCTTTGTTGGTTTAGCCATCGTTTGTTCCTCACCGCCTGCACTTTCTCCCGCCATGCAATGGGAAAAGCCGGAACCGCTACCCTTTCCCTCCCTGCCCCTCAATGCTAGAATCGGGGCAGTTGGTACGGGGGAGGTATCAATATGCAGAGGTCTATTCAGCGTTCCAGAGTCAAGGACATCCTCAACCGTGAGTCGGCGGGAGGACAGGTGCAGGTGCAGGGCTGGGTCAAGACCCGCCGTTCCTCCGGCGCCGTATCCTTCATCCAGATCAGCGACGGCTCTACCCTGACCGACTTGCAGATAGTTGTGGAGCAGTCTTCGCCCGACTATGCCCTGGTGGAAACCCTCAATACCGGCTGCAGCGTAACCGCCGTTGGCGAGCTGGTGGAATCCGAAGGCCGAAACCAGAAGTACGAAATCAAGGCCAGCCGCCTTGAGGTCCTGGGGCAGGCCGACCCCGAGGAATACCCCCTGCAGAAAAAGCGGCATACCCTGGAGTTTCTGCGGGAGATTGCCCACCTGCGGCCCCGCACCAACACCTTTGGCGCCATGGCCCGCGTCCGCAACACCATGGCCTACGCCATCCACAGCTTTTTCCAGCAGCGGGGCTTCCAGTACATCCAGACGCCCATGATCACCGCAAGCGACGCCGAGGGCGCCGGTTCCATGTTCCGGGTCACCACCCTGGACCTGCAGGACCCGCCCCGCCTCGACGGCCTGGTGGACGCCGCCGAGGACTTCTTCGGTCGGCCCACCTACCTCACCGTCAGCGGGCAGCTGGAGGCGGAAATATTCGCCCTGGCCCTGTCCGATGTTTACACCTTCGGCCCCACCTTCCGCGCCGAAAACTCCAACACCTCCCGACACCTGGCCGAGTTCTGGATGGTGGAGCCAGAAGTTGCCTTCTGCGACCTGGATGGCCTGGCCGAACTGGCCGAGGATTTCTTGAAGTTTGTTTTCAGCCAGACATTGGATAAATGCCCCGAGGACATGGCTTTCTTCAATCGCTGGTACGACAATTCCACCATCGAGACCCTGGAAGGTATCGTCAACTCCAGCTTTGAGCGGCTGACCTACACCGAGGCCGTCAGGCTGCTGGAAAGCTCCGGCGAGTCCTTTGAATACCCCGTCTCCTGGGGACTGGACCTGCAGTCGGAACACGAGCGGTACATCACCGAGAAGCGGGTGGGCAAGCCTGTGGTGGTTACCGACTACCCCAGGGAAATCAAGGCCTTCTACATGCGCCTTAACGACGATGGGGAGACGGTGCGGGCCATGGACGTACTGGTCCCCCGCATCGGCGAAATCATCGGCGGCAGCCAGCGCGAGGAGCGCCAGGACGTCCTCCTCGAACGGATGAAACAATCGGGCCTGGACGCCGAAAACTACTGGTGGTACCTGGACCTGCGCCGCTACGGCACGGTACCCCACGCCGGCTTCGGCCTGGGCTTCGAGCGCACCGTCCAGTTCGCCACGGGAATGCAGAACATCCGCGACGTAATAGCCTTCCCCAGGACCCCCAAGAACGCGGAGTTTTAGGGGGCCTCAATAGGTCCCTTCCCCCTTGATGGGGTAAGGTTAGGATGGGGGTGACAGCTTGCCGGAGACCCATTCCCCCTCACCCTGACCCTCTCCCGCCAGGGGCGAGGGGACTTGTTCAGACCTTCCTTAGATCCCCTGCATTGGCGGGATAGACGGGATAGACGGGATAGACGGGACCAAGGTAACAATGAGCACACCGGAAGAGATTGAATGGCGGGTACGGGCGGCCCTGGACGAACTGGCCATAGGAGGCTGGGAGTGGATTGAAATTGACCCTCAATACGGCGACACCGCCGACTTCTGCCAGCAGTACGGGTATGACCTGCCTCATTCCGCCAACACCATCGTCGTGGCCAGCAAACGGGGGCCCGCGGCCTTTTGCGCCGGAATCGTGCGGGCCTGCGACCGGCTGGATGTGAACAAGCGGGTACGCGGCCTGATGGGAGTATCCCGGGCTTCCTTCGCCTCGGCGGAAGAGACCCGCGAGGTGACGGGCATGATGATCGGCGGGGTTACGGCCCTGGCGCTTCCGGAAGGGTTGCCCATTTACGCCGACGTGCGCCTGCTGGATATGGACTACATCATTCTCGGCGCGGGCAGCCGGTCGGGCAAGCTGAAACTGGCGCCCCGCGAGCTGGAGAAACTCCCGGGCCTGGAGTTCATCGAGGGACTGTCAATTTCGGCGGAGTAACGGCGGCTGGTCCGGCATCAGGATAAGGCGGCGGACATCCGGAGAATAACCGGGTCACCCGCAGCGTTATAGCTTTGGCAGGATCCCGAAAAGCGCAGAATATCAGACCTCTCTACCCATGTAGCTACAAATACCTGCCAATAGGCTGTCTCTCAATTGTGACCATTCGTGCCCATTCGTGGAATTTTCCCCGTAACCCCCCTCCTGTCCCATCCTGTTTCTTCGAAGACAACCCTTTGTTGACTACCCAAATGGGCCGTGTATAAAATGGGGCAGACTTGGATTGAAGTCCAAACTGGTCCCTCAAGGAGACGTAATGACCACCTACGAATCGGTTTTGCACCCACCGGCCATCGTTGCCGAGTTGAAGAAGAACAATATCACCCACGTGGTCTGGCTGCCCGACAGCGAGACCAACTTCATGTACCAGCTTCTGACCGAGGAAGAGTCACTGGACCTGGTGCCTGTGTGCCGCGAGGGCGAGACCATGGCCATCGCCGCCGGCCTTTGGGTGGGCGGCAAGAAGCCCGTGGTCCTGATTCAGAACACCGGCATCTTCGAGTCCGGCGACTCCATCCGCGGACTGGGCCTGGACATCAACCAGCCCCTGGTCATGCTCATCGGCTATCGAGGCTGGACCCGCCGCGGCCCAACGCCCGACTCTGCCGCTCGTTTCATCGAGCCCATCCTTCACACCTGGGGCATCAACTGCTACCTGATCGAGACCGATGACGACGCCGACCGCATCAGCATGGCCTGTGAGGAAGCGGAACGCACCCAGCGTCCGGTAGGCGTCCTGGTCGGCACCGAATTCGGCGTCTAGCCAACTTTCAAGAATCCCTTCCCCCTTGACGGGGGAAGGTTAGGATGGGGGTGATAGCTTGCCAAATGCGTATTCCCCCTTACCCTAACCCTCTCCCTTGGCGGGAGAGGAGCCTTCTTCAGACCTTTCTTAATACATGATCCGACACACTCACCAGGAGAGGTAAGCGGGTGCCAACCCGCTCATCCTGGGCTTGTCGAAGGACATCCGCAAGGAGACAAAAAGCATGATTAACAATACCGACGCCGTAAGGCTTATTGACAGCAAACGGACCGACTCCGTCATTGTACCTACCATGAACGCCAACAATGTGGGCTTCGGCCTGCCCAGCGTTACCTCCAATCAGAACCTGGACCTGCCCCTGTCCGGGGCCATGGGCAAGGCTGCCAACCTGGGTCTGGGCATAGCTTTGGCCCAGCCCGACCGCAAGGTCATGGTACTGGATGGCGACGGCAGCCTGCTGATGAACCTGGGCGCCATGGTAACCTCGGCCAACAAGGCTCCCACCAACTTCTATCACTTCCTGTTCAATAACGGGGTGTATGCGGTGACCGGTGGTCAGCCCATCCCGGGCTCCGAGGTTCAGGACTGGGAGGCCATGGCCAAAGCGGCCGGTTACGCCGCCGTCTTTTCCTACGATAACCTGGAAGACTTTACCACCGGCATTGACGAAGTCCTGGCCGCTACCGGACCGGTCTTTGTTCACCTGGCCATTGAGCCCCAGGTTGAAAACACGCCGGTGCAGTTCCGGACCCGCTCGCCTCGCACCGTGCTCATGGCCTTTGACGAAGTTCCGGCGGCCCTGGGCGTCGGCTCCGACTAAGACGGGAGCTCCTCACTTTCCGGCAACCGGCTTTCCGAGGCGGCCCCTTGCTGGCCGCCTCTCTTTCTTTGTATATTTGGGATAACGCTCCTCGCCTCCGGGAAGAGAAGCCCGAGGCAAGGGCTACGGCATAAATCCCCTTTTGACAGGGAAAGCGGATGAAATTCAGTAAATTCTTGCTACGGGAACATTGCTGTTGCGAAATGGCGAGGCTGGTGGGGGCCAAATGGCCCGCCGGGGAGATTGAACCATGGGAATATTGAACGTGAGGATCCAGGTGGGAAATCCCCAGGGCACCAACTTCGAAGACCTGGATGTGACGGTGGACACAGGTTCGAGCTACACCGCAGTTCCGAGGACTGTCCTGGAACGGCTGGGAGTGGGAGTGGAGGATTCGGCTCCCTCAATACTGGCCGACGGAAGGGAAGTTCCGGTGGATGTAGGTGAGACCGTCATCAGGCTGGAGGGAAGGCAGCTTCATACGCCGGTCATTTTTGCCGGTGAAGGTGAGCCCGCCCTGCTGGGCGTTGTTACCCTGGAGCAGGCCAGGCTGGCCGTTGACCCATTGGGGCAGAAACTGGTTCCCACCGCGCTGCTCCGCTACTAAGATACTGTTTCAAAAGTCCCCTCTCCCTCTGGGAGAGGGTTAGGGTGAGGGCGAGCAGGTAGGATGCATGGCCCCGTTGGGACGGCCAGAACCAGTTTTGAGATAGTTTCTAAACCGATGAAACAGGGAGTCTGCAATTCTCTCGTTCTATCCAGGCGGCCCCTTGCTGGCCGCCTCTCTTTCTTTGTATATTTGTCCCAGGAAAACGGGCGGCATGTTTATCCGGTGGGCTTGCCCTCACTATGCTTAACCACTGTGTTTACCCGCCGGGACCGTCCAGGAGCCCTGATTGAGGTGCCCCAATTGCTGAAAGACCTGAGCAGAAGTCTCCTGGGCCGGCTGATCAGCCTCGGCATTTTCGCGCTGGGATTCTGGGTGCTCTACCAGGGACTGCTGCGGGACGACAATCCGTTGCTGCTGGGCCTGGGGGTCATAGTGGGCAGCGTCCTCATCCTGGGCGGCCTTTATCTCATGGCCACCACCCGACGACTGGCGGCCCGCCGTGCTTCAGAGCAGGATGCCCAGCGAGACTTGGAACAGGAGGAACCAACCGTTGATTCCCTCGACGGAAGCGGCAAAAGCGATTAGTTTCCACCGGCAGGACGCCCTGGTGGTATCCACCTCCGCGGCCCTGCGGGACTGGAACCAGGTTTCGGACCGGCGAGAACTCGATATTGACCTGACCGACTGCATGGACCGGGCCCCTGCCGTCGGCCTCGGCCTGTCCCTGGCCCAGCCCGACCGCAAAGTCCTGGTCCTGGACTGCGACGCCACCCTGCGCACTGACCTGGGATCGCTGGCCACCATCGGGGAGTCCCGGCCGGAAAACCTGGTCCACTTCGTTTTTGACGATGCCACCCATGTATCCACCAGCGGGGTTCCGGTGGAAGGTCTGGACAACGTCAACTTTGCCTCCATGGCCCAGGGCGCCGGTTACACCCGCACCTTCAGCTTTGACAATCCCGAGGAACTGTTCATCGGTCTTGAGGACGTATTGAAGGAGCAGGGCCCGGTTTTCGTGGTGGTCAAGGTGTATCGGGACGACGAATCGGCTTCGTTTCCCGAACGGCGCATGGCCGAGGGGTGGGCCGAGGTCAGGGAAACCCTGCTGGCGGGAGGCTGAGGAATCAACACCCGCGCCGGGGCCGTTGCCCTCCCCGTGCCAGGGAGACAACATCCCCGGAATTTTCTACCCCAGGGGCATAGACACCGGCTTGCACGTCTCTATAGACGAACTCATGAGCGGAGGAAGTCATGGCCGATGCAACTGTCTATCTGCGCATCCTTGGAGAACTGGGCATTGACACGGACCAACTCTGGCCGAACCTGGGCCATTCCGGTCGGATACTGAGGAAACGGAGTGGTGAGCGGTTCCCTGGCCTATACTTCAATCGCCAGGGCCAGGTCTGTTACCTTACCCTGAACCCCCGGGTGGCAACCGTCCAGGTTGACTGGAACCTGTGGCAGGAAGTTCCCGACTCTATTTCGGTGCCCCACTTCGATCAGGACAAGCATAACATCGTGCCCAATCCGGGGCAGGAACAGAGGGCGCTGCGGAGCCTGTTGGGAGCGCCGTCGGGAGGCGGATTACTGAGTGCTCTCAAGAGAATTTTCGGCAGATAGCCCCTGAGCAGGCGACTTCGTCGCTGCAAATCAACGGTTCTTCCCCACGACGTAGGGGCGATTCGCGAATCGCCCCTACTCGGATGCCGGCCGAAATGCACATACTACCTTCGCTTCAGTCCAGTCTTCCTCCGTTAACGGGGAGGAAATTCATGCGAATATTCCTTAACCCTCTTCCGGCTCTTCCGGCTCTTCCGCCGGGCGTACCACAATTTGCTGGGCCACGGTAAACCCCATGGATACCTGGTCCTTCGGGGTTGACACTGTCATTACGCCCAGGTAGGGAGTGGACTCGGTGACGCTTACCGGGCTCTCCGGCACAATCTGCGCGGCGTCCAGGAACTGCAGCAAATTGGAATCTTCCTCGGGAATGCGCTCCACTACGTAGCCCCGGTCCTTGACTGCGGCATCCAACGTAATGCAGTTGGCAGCCAGCGCGGAGTCGCCGAATCCTGGTATTGGCCGGCCAAAAGGCGACTTCTTCGGATAACCCAGCTTTTCCCGCAGCCTGGCCTCCAGTTCACCGGAAATGCCGTGTTCCAACCGGTGGGCCTCGATATAAGCGCGATGCAGTTCCATTCCCAGCAGCTCTACCACCAGCCACTCAGCCAGGCGGTGACGGCGGGCAATATCCTCGCCGCCCTCGAATCCCTTGCCGGTAAGCCTGATGCGCTTGTCGGTCCCGATATCTACCAGTCCCTGCTTCTGCATCCGGCGGGTCATTCCTGCCACGGAAGGCACCGAGGAACCCAGGCCCTCGGTGGGCGGCAGCTGCTTGATGGCGTCGGTTAGCTGGGTCACGGTGGGAGTTACCGAATCTTCCCACAGGCGGTACAGGCACAGCAGGTAGTTTTCGGTTACCGCTGAAAATCTCTCCAGCCCTTCCATTTCCTCGTCTTCGTCATGCCTGCTGGCGCGTGGGGCGCTCCTTCTGGCTCTGGGCATAGGAATACCTCGTCACGTGATGGCTGGGCGTCGCCCTCATACCGGCAACGGTTGCCATTAGTCAGAAAAATGGAAAACTATAGAGGGGATTATACAGGGGCGCCGGCTCTTGTGGTAGGCAGGAGAAAAATAGGCCAGGGTCCTTCGTTTGTACGAACCCCCTCACCCTCGACGGGGGCGGGATCCGCCTGAGGCGGACCTGTGGCTGTTAGGGTGGGCTGGGAGCTAATGCGCTAGTAGGCAGTTCAGATGGCCGGACCAGGCCCCCTCACCCTCACCCTCTTCCGTAGGGGCGGTTCGCGAACGGCCTTATCCCCCACCTGTTCCCGCTCTTCCTGGGCCTGTCGAAAGATGTCTGCCCGCGCGGCGCATGGTTCGAAAAATTTCGGAAGACGAGATGGCCCCGCAGAATTGGCAGGGGGAACCGGAGAAGCGGTGAGGTTAATCAGCCAGCGCGGCGCCGTCGATGAATGGGCGCATGGAATGGCCGCAGCGTACCCGGACCATTACCCCGGCTCCAACCTCATATTCGTCGGTGTGGGAAAGGAGGCAGCGCACCGAGCCACCCGAGTTCAGCGCAATGCGGTAAAGGTAAAAGGCCCCGCGGAACTCGCGCTCCATAATCACCCCGTTGCCATTCTCCGCAGGTTCACATTCCACGCAGTCGGGACGGACCATGATCTCCAGGCTTCCGGCGCTGCTGCGGTCGCCGGTGCTGTCGGTATTGTCGGTGTTGTCGGTGTTGTCCTTCGGATTGTCGGGACAGGCCGGCCAGTCAGCGTCGCCAATATCCGACAAGATTCGGCCCTTTTCCCACCTGGCGGGTACGAAATCAACCATGCCAATGAACTCGGCGACGAACTTGCTGCGGGGGCGATGGAATATATCCTGGGGGGTTCCCTGTTGCTCGATTCTGCCCTGGTTCATAACGGCGATGGTGTCGCCCACGTACATGGCCTCTTCCTGGTCGTGGGTCACGAACACCGCAGTAACGCCGCCGGCCCGCAGAATGTCCACCACATCCCGGCGGACCTGCTCCCGCAACCCCGGGTCCAGGTTGGAGAAGGGTTCATCCAGCAGTAGAAGCTCGGGACGGGGAGCCAGGGCCCGGGCCAGGGCTACGCGTTGCTGCTGCCCGCCGGACAACTCGTAAGGCATCCGCTGCACCAAGCCGTCCAGCCCGGTCATGCGGACAACAGCGTCAACGCGCTCGGGCTTGTTGTCATTCCTGGACAGGCCATAGGCGATGTTCTGCTCTACCGTCAGGTGGGGGAAGAGGGCGCCTTCCTGGAAGACCATGCCTACGCGGCGCTTTTCCGGCGGAACGCTGCGCCTTTCTTCATGCATCGTTTCACCGGCAATCCTTATGGCTCCCGAGTCGGGTTGAGCGAACCCCGCTATGGACCTCAGGGCCGTGGTCTTTCCGCAGCCGCTGGGACCCAGCAGCGCCACCACCTGCCCCTGCTGCACCTGGAGGTTGAACCCCCGCAGAACGGCCACATCGTCAAACTGCTTATTGACGTCCACGCACTCCAGCATGCAGTCTGCCAGTGGGCCCATCTTATCTGCTATTGGATCACCCGATCCCGATTGAATCCCGGGGGCAATGTGGTTTCTTACGCCGGTAGCCAACTGGGTTCCATGCACCTCTTATGGTTTCCACGTTCGCCTGACCAGCATATATACGGCCAGGATCTCCACTCACACAAGCACAACTTGCTTGTCTGCTAAGGCAAGTCAGTTAAGGCCATACAATGTTAAGGCTTATGGCGAACAAACGCAATGCTTTCAGCATACATCTTTCTTATTTCGTCCTCTTGCCTCCCAGCGTCACTTGCCGCCACCGGTTAATGCAAAGTCCTTCCTGCAGGATTGAGCTTACCATGCTGCCCAGGGAGCCGCCTGGCCTTTCCGTCGGCGCCTTCCTCCTCCTTCGTCTACAATCATCTTCTTCAATTATTCCGGCCTGGTTCATTACCCACGGGGCAGGCACGACCGTTAGCTCCCCCCGCGCCGGACAGCTTCGGACTGAAGCTATTTGTGCCGATGGCACCTCCGGCAGCAAGGGAACAGGCGGACCCGCATTAATGCATGTCTGGCGCCGGAGAAAGTTCCCCGGTTTTCCTGGATTGCCACAAGGCCCTCTTCCTGGCGAGGTAACCGCAATACATACACACACGATGCACAAATAAGTGTTGACACTGTACAAACATTGTGCTACCCTCATATACGATTTATCGTTAACATTAGCATGTAAGTCATTTACCAGTTAAGATTGACGATATTCGCCGGTGCGTCTCCTCCACTTTTCCGTCCTCCTCCCCGGGCGGCGAAAGGAGACGCACTTCCAGTTTAAGCTGCGCCGCGCCGCCGGGAAGCCATGAGGAATCGAGGAGTGATCGGAGGCATCCCGAAGTATCGCCGGGATACCGTTTACTGGCCAACTGGGAACAGTCCCACAACATCCGCAGTACGGCAGGGGTGAATTACCTGCCGGGCTTGGTAGGTTCTTCAAAACTCCCTTGCTCTCTATATGGAGGAGGTGGGCAGGGGCGATGAACCATATCCCGCCAGTAGCCGAACAACGTTGCTCTTGACGGTTGGGACTGGAGTCTGTTCGTGGTGAGCTTGTCGAATCCGCCTGAGGCGGACGGCCCTTCGACAAGCTCAGGGTGAGCGGAAAACAACCCATCATTTAAAAGCTGTTGACCCGCTTGTGGAGTTTAGGCTCCCTTGCGGCTGTCGGACGTTCTGCCATAATGGGTTGGCCTTAATGGGTTGGGCCGGGTTGGGAACAAAAGCAGGCCCGTCACCCGGCACCATACTGAACACATCAAACTAAGAAACCGAAAGAACGCACCCGTTGAATTCACCCATTTCAAGATTAATTGGCCCGGCCTGGCGTCGGGTTGGCGCGATTGACGCCCCTCCGGCGGTGCTGTGGGCGCCCGCCCTGCTTATTGGCGCTCTCCTGCTGTTGTCGCCCGTTTATCTGACCATCCGTTCCCTGGGAGCCGGTCAGGAATTCTGGGAAGCCCTGTTGCGATGGCGGGTGCTGGAAATCCTGCTGCGCACCCTCCTGCTGGTAGGAACGGTCACCGTTGCCTCCCTGGCTATTGCGCTGCCTCTGGCCTGGCTGACGGTCCGCACCGATTTACCCTTCGCCAGGGTGTGGGGCGTACTCCTGGCCCTGCCCCTGGTAATACCCAGCTACGTGGCTGGTTTCGCCATGGTGGTGGCGCTGGGTCCCCGGGGAATGCTGCAGGGGTTCCTGGAGGGCCCCTTCGGGGTGGAAAGGCTGCCCGACATCAGCGGTTTCCCGGGAGCAATGGTAACCCTGACCCTCCTTAGCTACCCCTATGCTTTGCTCACCATCCGCGCCTCCCTTCAGCGACTGGACCCCTCGCTGGAGGAGTCATCCCGGGGGCTGGGCTACAGCTGGCCCGCTACCTTCAGGCGCGTGGTGGTACCCCTTCTCAGGCCTTCCATGGCCGCCGGAGGATTGCTGGTAGCCCTCTATACCCTCAGCGATTTTGGCGCCGTTTCCCTGCTGCGCTACGAGACCTTTACTTGGGCCATCTTTATCCAGTACGAGTCGGCCATTGACCGCACCCTGGGAGCGGCCTTCTCCCTGGCCCTGGTGGCGCTGGCCCTGGCTTTCCTGGTCGGGGAGTATCTCAGCCGCGGCCGGTCCCGGTATTACCGGGTGGACCAGGGGGTTGTCCGACCTGCCCAAAACGTGCCCCTGGGCTCCTGGCGCTGGCCGTCGGTGGTTCTCTGCGCCGTCATAGCATGCCTTTCCCTGGCCCTTCCCATGGCGGTGCTGTTCTTCTGGGTAGTGCGCGGGGTGAGCGCCGGCGAACCGTTGCTGCTGCTTTGGCAGGCTGCCGGAAACTCCCTTTACATTTCCGCCCTGGCTGCTCTGGTCGCCGTCCTGGCCGCCTTTCCCATCGCGACCCTTTCCGTGCGGCACTCCGGGCTGCTTAGTTCCCTGCTGGAACGGATAACTTACGTGGGATTCGCCCTGCCCGGCATTGCGGTAGCCCTGGGGCTCGTTTTCTTCGGGGCCAATTTCGCCCGGATCCTTTACCAGAACCTGTCCCTGCTCATCCTGGCCTACGTGGTATTGTTCCTGCCCACGGCGGTGGGTTCCACCCGAACCTCCATACTCCAGGTCAATCCGAGAATGGAGGACGCTGCCCGCAGCCTGGGCCGGGGCCCGGCGCAGGTCTTCATGTCGGTAACCCTTCCCCTGGCAAGACCCGGCCTTCTGTCTGGCGCCGCCCTGGTCTTCCTTCTTACCATGAAAGAACTGCCCGCAACCCTGATTCTCCGGCCCACGGGATTCCCGACCCTGGCCACCTCCATTTGGAGCGCGGCCTCCGAGGCCTTCTTTGCCCAGGCCGCTGCCCCGGCCCTGCTGCTGGTGTTGGCATCCTCGGTGCCCCTGTCCTTCCTCATGCTGCGGGAACGGCGGTAGGGAGAAGCGAGAGGGTAGTTGCCCAACGGGTTGCCTAGAATTAGCTGGCGACAGGATCTAAGGCGGTCCTGTATTTTCCGTAGCAAGACCTACACACCGGCTTTTGCAAAGTGGTCCCGTATTCGGTTCCACAAAGGAACTCTGCCATAGTCTTTACGCCTCGGAGCTCGGCGAATCGGTTCAGTCATCGAAAGGCTAACATTGGCACCGGGCTCTATTCATCCTTCGAGCCTCCTTGCGGACTGCCATAGCACCCAATTTGAACGCCAATTCACTTACAACATGGGCTACCAAAAAGCCGAAAATGCCAGCAACGCTGATTATGGCAGCAAGCCAGAAAACATTCGGAATGCACATCTCGACGATCCCCCAGGCTGTGACTTCGAACAAAGGCGTGGACTTAGCTCCAAGCATAGTATCAGAAAGGATGCCTTTGTAGGCCGCGAAAGTGCTACACTATGGACCCGGGCTATCTCTCGTCGGGTGTTGCCATGCTTCGGCTGACAGTTCTCCTTCCCTTTACAATCCTGGCGGCAACCTTCCTGTTCCTGGGACCCTTTCCGCCAACAGCGTCCGCCCATGGATTCGGTGAGCGTTATGACCTGCCTCTCCCCCTCACCTATTTCGCTATAGCCGGAGCCGCCGCCGTTGTCCTCTCCTTTGTCGTGGTGGGCCTGTTTGTCCGAGGAAACCCCGCCCGCACCGGCTATCCCCGTTTCAACCTCTTCCGGTTCACCCCGGTTAGAATCATCCTGACCGGGCCCGTGGCCTGGGCGCTGAAGCTCGCTTCCGTGTTCCTGTTTTTCCTGGTAATCGCCACCGGCCTGTTTGGTTCCGAGCGTCCCGTCAGCAACCTGACACCCACCTTTGTCTGGATAATATGGTGGGTGG
Source organism: Chloroflexota bacterium (assembly GCA_009840135.1). Lineage (GTDB taxonomy): Bacteria > Chloroflexota > Dehalococcoidia > Lucifugimonadales > UBA3495 > Bin22. The sequence goes on from VXOH01000020.1 coordinate 38,315, forward strand.
GCATGGGATTCGTGGTGGCCCTGCTGGGCAATCTCTGGGCCCTGGTTAACCCCTGGAAGATACTCTACGGGCTGGCCGAGGCCATTTACAACCGGTTCAACCCCGACTGGGAGCTTGGCCTGGGCCTGGACTACCCAGAAAGAGTCGGCGTATGGCCCGCTGTGGTCCTTTTCTTCGCCTTCGTGTGGGTGGAAAACGCCCTGCCGGACAGCGCCTCTCCGGCCATGCTGGCCTGGCTGATCATTTCCTACAGCGTTCTCACCCTGGGCGGAATGTACCTGTTCGGCAAGCACCGGTGGCTGCAGCGCGGCGAGGCTTTCACCGTCATATATGGATTCCTCTCCCGTTTTTCCGTAACCGAGGTGCGCTTCACCGATAAGGATGCCTGCATTGAACGCGATAGGCCGGAAGGGGAACCCGGAGACAAAGCGGCTGGGCAGGGCTGCGTGGACTGCTATGAGGGCTTCGAGTACGCGGAGGAACGAGAGTTCAACCTGCGGCCGCCGGCCATCGGGCTGCACTCGGAGCGTCCGCTGCCTTCCGGACTCACGGCCTTGGTGCTGTTGGTGCTGGCCACCGTAACTTTCGACGGCTTCAGCGATACTCCGGAGTGGGCAACGGTACTGGGCTGGGCCCTGGAGCAAACGCCCCAACTGACTTCCCCATACCTGAACGGCCTCGTAATTGCCAATACGCTGGGCCTTGCCCTCTTCCCCCTGGCCTTCGCCGCAATTTACTGGGGGTTCTCATCCCTGATGCGGTGGGTTGTGCAGCGTGGCGGAGGTTCAAGTCCCATCACCGTGGAGTTGATGGCGGCCTTCGTCTTCTCGCTGGTGCCAATTGCACTGGCCTACCATTTCGCCCATTACCTGGGTTTCCTGCTCATCCAGGGCCAGCTCATAATTCCCCTGGCATCGGATCCCTTCGGGGTCGGCGCCGACTTGTTCGGCACTGCCGGCTACAGGGTCAACATCGCCATAACCAACGCCCGATTCATCTGGTTCTTCGCCATAATTTCCATCGTCGTGGGACACATCATAGCGGTGTACCTGGCCCACCTGCGGGCCGCTTCCCTCTTCAAGAACGGGCAGTTGGCCCTGAAAAGCCAGCTGCCCATGCTTGTGCTAATGGTGATTTACACGGTGGTGAGCCTCTGGATTATTTCGAGGCCGATTACCGAGTGACGGGCCGATGCAACGGGTTATTCAGCGAATACTCGCCGACGGGCCACCCGCTGCATACGCTTATGGTGCGCAACACCTCACTTATTCAGTCCAAAGCTTCCTAAAGATACAAAAAAAGGCCGGGCTTTATGGCCCGGCCTATTCAGTGTTCTTCGTGAACCTTCGTGTCCTTCGTGGATGGCCTCACCTAGCTTTCCAGCTTCACCGGGTTGCGCAGTATGCCAATGCCGTCAATGTCAATCTCGCAGACGGCGCCGTCGTCCATATTGCTGGTGGTGCCGGGAGTTCCGGTGTAGATGCAGTCTCCGGCGTCCAGGGTCACGTAGCGGGAGATGAACTCGATCATCGTGGGCACGTCGAAGATCAGGTGAGCGGTGGACTCGTTCTGCTCCTCACTGCCATTGACCCGGGTGCGCAGATGCTGGGCATGGGGGTCCAGGTCCGTCTCAATCCAGGGACCCATGGGCGAGAAGGTGTCGGCCGACTTGGCCCGCCACCAGTCCGAGTTGTTCTCGTTGCGGTCGCGGCGCTGCCAGTCGCGAGCGCTGACGTCGTTGCCACAGGTGTAGCCCAGGACGTGGTTTAGGGCATCTTCCTTGGACACGTTCTTGCAGGTGTCCTTGATTATCAGCACCAGCTCGCCCTCTGCATCCAGGCGCTCCACTTCCTTGGGGCGGATGATGGTGTCTTCCGGGCCAATGACACTGGTGGGAGTCTTGTGGAAGACCATGGGGTAGGGAGGCGCCGGCCGGTCACCGATGTGGCTGGTGTAGTTCAGGCCCATGGCCAGGATTTTGCCGGGAACCACCGGGGCCAGCAGCTTGACGTCGCTGAGTTTGTGAATGTGGTCGGTAACGGTGAAGTCGCCGAACATATCGCCGTCAATGGCGGCAACGCTGTCGCCGTCTATGACGCCGAAGTGAACTCTTCCGTGGGCTTCGTAACGGGCTATCCTCATTTGTCGCTCCTTGAAATTCCGAGAGAAATTGGCGCCGCCGTTTCTTCGATGGCAATCCCGGGCGGCACAGCGCAATAATGTTAGCACCAAGAGTGGGGGTTGGCTACCGGGGAATGGTGAGAGCAGGGCAGACACACAGGTCTGCCCCTACCGGTCGTTCAGAGGGACGGTTCCCAAATGCGCTGCATTTCCAGCACGAAGCCGGGGAGTTCCGGGTCGCCCGACAGGGTTTCCGGAGCCTCCACCACCTCCACCGTAACGCCGGGGCGGTAAATGTAGACGCGATGGCGGGGGTCCAGGGGGTCGATGAGCCAGCCCAGGCGGGCGCCATTGGCCAGGTATTCCTCCATTTTGGCCTGTATATCGCGTAGCCGGTCGGATTCGGAACGCAGTTCGACTACGAAGTCGGGGCAGATGGGAGAAAACTTGAGACGTTCCGGTTCCGGTATTTCCACCAGGCGGCTCTTTAGAACCCAAGACGCATCCGGGGAGCGGAGGGCGCCGTTGGGCAGGGTGAACCCTGCATTTGACTCAAAGGCCAGTCCTGAATCGTCGGTCTCGGCCCAAATTTGCAGCCGTGCAGAAATTCTAATGTTCTTGTTTGACGTATTGTTGAAAGTAGGGGCCATAAGCTCCAGTTCTCCCCGGGCGTTGATTTCAATGCGGAGCGTGTCGTTCAGTCCGCACAACTCCAGGAACTGGTCCTCAGTCAACTTCCATTCGGGGGGCAACCGGAGCACTATGGGGCCATTGGGTTCCGGAGTGACTGGATCCGGAACTGCCGGGGTTTCCTGGCGGGGTTTTGCCCGGGGAGTAGTCATTTTGGCACTACCTCTTAACTGGTCGGGCTTGGTGGTTACCTGGAATGATACCAAAATCGCTAACCCGGCCTCCCGTACTGCTGCTGGGCCAGGGTCTGGTACGTTACCGGCGTTACCTGCACCAGTCCCGCGTCCACCGGCAATACCACTCCGTTTACCCATCGGGCCTCGTCGCTGGCCAGGTATACGGCGGCATAGCCAATGTCCCAGGAATCTCCCTCGGTGCGCAGCGGCGCGGCGTTCCGGCGGATTTCCCGTAAATCCGAGTCCATGCGCGGCGCCACCATGGGCGAATAGACCAGCCCCGGAGCGATGCAGTTGACCCGTATGCCGTCCGGGCCGTGGTCGGCCGCCATGGACATGGTCAGGCCCTGTACCGCCGCCTTGGACGTGGTGTAGGGGGTGCTGCTGTGGGCCCTGAGACCGGCTATTGATGAGATGTTTATGATGGATCCGCCGCCGCTTTCTATCATTCTTGGGATTGCAAACTTGCTGCATAGGACTATGCTCTTGACGTTGACCGCCATCACGAAGTCCCAGTCATCTTCGCTGATCTCCAGCACCGAACCCCGGCGGGAGATTCCCACGTTGTTGTCCAGCACGTCCAGCCGACCCCACCGTTCTACGGCGGCATCTACCATCCGGCGGCAGTCGTCGGCATTGATGACGTTAGCCTCGAACACGTCGGCCTCGCCGCCCTCTTCCCTGATTAGGCCCAGGGTTTCCTCCGCCCTTTCCTGCACGTTATCCACCAACAGGACCTTCGCCCCTTCCCGTGCGAACAGCACGGCGGCGGCCTTGCCGTTGCCCACCCCGGGGCCGCTGGAACCGGCGCCGGTTACGATTGCCACCTTACCTTCAAGTCTGCCGTTGCGTTCGGGCATGATTTGGCTCCTGAGTATTGGATGAGCTAATACTAAAGCAATGTCTATCTGGCGCTTGTCTGCGCCTGAGTGGCGACTGCGAACTTCTCAACTTCAATGGACTCAGCCAAGTCTTGAGCTTGCCAAAGGTCGTACGCGGCCTGGATACCTAGCCAGGTTTCGGGGGTTGAACCGAAGGCCATTGACAGCCGGATAGCCATTTCGGCGGATATGCTGGCCCTGCCATTTATGACGTCAGACAACTTCTGGCGGCTTATTCCCAAGCCCCTGGCCGCCCTTGTAATAGTTAGACCCAGGGGCTCCAGGCATTCATACCTGACTATCTCGCCAGGATGGCAAGGATCATGTATGGGCATTGTGAAGCCCTCCTAATGGTAATCTGTATAGTCCACATCGACTGCGTGCCCGTCCTCGAACCTGAAAGTGACACGCATGTTGCCCGACACTGAAACGGCCCAATGCCCGGCCAGTTGGCCGGACAAGGGATGAAGCCTCAATCCCGGTAAGTCCATACCCTGTGGACTGCTGCTTCGGTCCAGTATTGTGAGTATGCGCCTCACTTTACCAATATGTTCCGGGGCAATTCGCCGCGAATTCCGCCCGTTGTAGAAGTCCCTTAGGCCACGGTTCCTGAAAGATTGAATCAAAGTTCAATCCTGGTTTCCAAGGTCTTTTGTCCTACTTTTCCTAGCATCGAGTTGGCGCAGACTTCGAGGACGCGCTGCCTTGCTAACTAATCTCCACCACTTCAATCTCAAACGTAAGGTCCTTGCCGGCCAGCGGGTGGTTCGCGTCCAGCTTAACCTTGTCGTCGGACAGCTCGAGGACCGTCATTTGCGCCGGCCTTCCATCGGCCGAGGTGGCCTGCAACTGCATGCCTACCTCCAGGGGTATGGACGCGGGTATCTCGGAGCGGTCCACTTCAAAAACGCCATCGGGCCGGTGTACGCCATAGGCCTGATCGGCGGCAATAATTATGGTTCGAGTTTCTCCCTGCTCCATTCCAACAACGCCCTGTTCAAAGCCGGGAATCATTTGCTTTTGGCCAACGGTAAATTCCAGGGGCTGCCCCCCTGCGGAGGAATCGAACACGGTGCCGTCGTCAAGTTTGCCCGTATAATGGACCTTTACCCTGCTACCCTGCGTTACTTCTGCCATATCTTGCCTCCTCGGCTGATGCCCTACCTTAACACCCTTTGCTGCGGGTAGTCCATTCTGCAAATCAGGACCGTAGCGTTGCGGTTTAGCTGCTATGACAGTTCGAATCACCGGTGTAGACCTATGCATCTGCCCTGGTTTCGCCCACTTAACCACCCGAATTGGAACACCACTCGACCCATGCCCGTTATAGCGTCCATTTCCCGTTTCGTGTAACATGAACCTAATACCCATTTAGGCCCTTATCCCGCAAGTTGGAAAAAGGTCAATATCGGGGGTCAAACCAATGAATAAGCGTCGCGTTACCAAGCCGGTTTACGTGGGCGGAGTAAAGGTCGGCGGCGATGCCGAAATTACGGTCCAGTCCATGACCAAGACCGATACCCGAGACGTCAAGGCCACCGTGCGCCAGATTCACGAACTGGAAGAGGTGGGTTGCGACATCATCCGCTCGGCGGTGCCCGACATGGAAGCCGCCAGGGCCATGGCCGAGATCAAGAAGCAGATTAACATCCCCCTCATCGCCGACATTCACTTCCATTACCAGCTGGCCATCGAGTGCGCCATGGGTGGCGTTGACTGCCTGCGCCTGAACCCCGGCAACCTGCGCAACGAAGAACAGGTCAAGGAAGTTGTGAAGGTTGCCAAAGAGCGAAACATCCCCATCCGCATCGGCGTGAACTTCGGCAGTCTGCCCCCCGTGGGCGGCATCGGTCGCACCCGCGGCTTCTCCCGGCACATGGACCTGGTGAACCGCCTCCCCAAGGCCGGAGAGGCCCAGGAAGGCCAGTACAGCATCGTGGACCACATGGTAGCCACCGCCCTGTGGGAAATCACCCTGCTGGAGCAGCAGGACTTTGACCAGATCAAGATCTCCCTGAAGGCCTTCGACGTGCCCACCACGGTGGAGGCCTACCGCCAGTTGGCCGAAATGGTCCCATACCCCTTCCACCTGGGCATTACCGAGGCGGGCACTGCCCAGTCCGGCTCTATCCGTACCGCCGTGGGTTTGGGTTATCTGCTGTACGAGGGCATCGGTGACACCATCCGCGTTTCCCTGAGCGACGACTCGACTGAGGAAGTGGTCGTTGGCTATGAAATCCTGAAGTCGCTGAACCTGCGGACCAAGGGCACCACCCTGGTAGCCTGCCCCAGCTGCGGCCGGGCCGATGTGGACGTGCGCAAGCTGGCCAACGATGTGGACGCCCTGCTGAAGAAGACGGACAAGAACATCAAGGTCGCGGTCATGGGCTGCGAGGTCAACGGCCCCGGCGAGGCCAAGGATGCCGACGTGGGCATCGCCGCCGGCGCTGGCCGGGCGGTAATCTTCCGCAAGGGAGAGAAGGTGCGGGTGGTCCCCGAGGAGGAAATGTTCACCGCACTGATGGAAGAGGTGGAGAACACGCCGGTAGAGGCAGGGGATTAGCCGGAGGTGATACCGTGGCCAGCATAACAGTTCGCAACTTGGACGAGGGCCTGAAACAGCGCCTGAAGGAACAAGCCGCCAGGCACGGCTGCTCCATGGAGGAGGAAGTGCGGCGGATTCTGCAGGCGGCGCTGCCCCTAAAGGTCAAGCCAAATCCAGCCAAGGCGCAGGAAACGCCAAAGACCGGATTGGACATGGCTATGGGAATACACAATTTGTTCCGTTCGTCCGGCCTGACTGACGAAGACATTGAGATGTTCATCAATAATGTCGAGGAACTCCGGCATCCCGAGCGCTCCAGCCGGCGACACGTTGACGATTCTGAATCCAGCCGGTGATAATCCTCGATACGAACGTAATATCTGAATTGATGTTGGCACTCCCAGTTGCACCCGTCGCAAGTTGGTGGAGTACCCAGCCCCTTGCAGATTTGTACATCACCACTGTAGTGGAAGGAGAACTGAGATACGGGGCTGCCAGGTTGCCTGTGGGGCGGAGACGTGGCTTGCTGATTCAATCCATTGACCTGGTACTTGCAAACTTCCTGCCTGACCGAATCCTGCCGTTCGACCGGGCAGCCGCCAGCGAGTATGCCCAAATAATGGCGCACCGCAGGTCTATTGGCCGCCCTATGGAAGGGCATGAACTGGATTGCCAGATCGCTGCCATCGCCCGAGTCAACGGGGCGGCCGTTGCTACCCGCAACGTGCGGGACTTCACCGACTGCGGCGTCGAAATAATCAACCCCTGGGAAGCCGCGGCCACGCCATAAAAGGGACACGACTATATGCGTTTCACCCAACTTGTAACGAAAACCCTGCGGGAAGACCCGCCCGAGGCGGAGACCGCCAGCCATCGCCTGATGCTGCGGGCCGGCCTCATCTACCAGGTGGCGGCCGGGGTTTACGCCTATCTGCCCCTGGCCTGGCGCTCGCTGCGCAAGATCGAAAGCATCATCCGCGAGGAGATGGACGCTGCCGGTGGTCAGGAGTTGATGATGCCTGCCCTGCAGCCCCGGGAACTCTGGGAGCAGACGGGCCGCGCCGAAGCCATGGGGGAAGTCCTCTTTTCCATGGAAGACCGACGGGGCCGTCCCATGGTGCTGGCCCCCACCCACGAAGAAGTGGTAACCAGCATCGTCCGCGCCAACGTCCAGAGCTACCGCGACCTGCCGGTAATCCTCTACCAGATCCAGACTAAATTCCGCGACGAACCCCGTCCCCGCGCCGGGCTGGTGCGGGTGCGCGAGTTCGACATGAAGGACGCCTACAGCTTCAACGCCGACGACGACAGCCTGGACGACAGCTACCAGGCCATGGCCCAGGCCTATCGCAACATTTACCGCCGCTGCAGCCTGCCCGTACTCATGGCCGAGGCCGACAGCGGCGCCATCGGGGGCAAGGACTCCCATGAGTTCCTGCTGTCCACCCCCACCGGCGAGGACACGGTAATCACCTGTCGCAGCTGCGGCTACACCGCCAACGCGGAAAAGGCGGAGGGAATCTACCCAGAACAGTCGGCTGGGCCCCAACTTCCCCTGGAGGAGGTGGACACCCCCGGCCTCAAGACCATCGCCGGCCTGGCGGACTTCCTGAACGTGCCCACCAGCCAGACCCTGAAGGCCGTCTTCTATTCCGCCGACGGCGAGGTGGTCTTCGTTACCGTGCGCGGTGACCTGGAGGTCAACGAGGTCAAGCTGAAGAACAATCTCCATTGCAACGAATTGCGTTTAGCCACCGATGAAGAGGTGCGAAATGCTGGCCTGGTTGCCGGATCGGCTTCCCCCATTGGCATCACGGGAATGCGGCGGGTGGCCGATAACTCTATAACCCAGGGCAGCAACTTCGTGGTGGGGGCCAACAAGCCCGATACCCACTTCCGCAACGCCAATTATCCTCGCGATTTTGAGGTGGACCTGCTGACCGACATCGCCCTGGCCCAGCCCGGCCAACTCTGTCCCCTGTGCCGCACCCCACTGGAAGCCACCCGGGGCGTGGAAGTAGGGCACATTTTCAAGCTCGGCACCTCCTACAGCGAAGCCTTGGGCGCCATGTACCTGGACCAGGAAGGGCAGCAGCGCCCCATTACCATGGGTTGCTACGGCATCGGCGTGGGCCGCCTGCTGGCCGCCGCCGTTGAGCAGAACCACGACGAAAAGGGCATCGTCTTTCCCGCACCCATCGCTCCCTACCAGGTGCATATGGTGGGTCTCAACATGACCGACGACTCCGTAGCCGCTGTGGCAGACAAGCTTTACCGGGATCTGTGGGACCAGGGAATTGAAACTCTGTTTGATGACCGGCCCGACCAGGCGGCCGGCGTCAAGCTTAACGATGCCGACTTGATGGGGCTGCCCATCAGGTTAGTGGTCAGCCCGCGCAACCTGCGCAATGATGCCGTTGAAATGAGGGGCCGCACGGAAGACGAGGCGACCATGGTAGGCCTGGAAGGAGTAACGACGGCGGTGCGGGAAGCGCTCCTGGACTAGCGGTGGGCGGCAATTCTCCCGGGCTGCGGCCCCTCACTTTTGTCGAACGCCACATCACCTGGATGTACGGCTTCATGCCGGCGGTGGCAATTTACACCGTACTGCTGGCGGTTTCCTACTTTCTTACTCGCCCCGACATCAACATTTTCCTCTATTTCCTCACCTTCTCCCAGACCGTGGATCCGGTAACAGGCCGGGAACTTCCCATCAACGTCCAGATGATGTTGGCCCGGGGCTTCTACCTGATTGCCTATTTCACCTGGGGGCGTTCCACCGGCCACCTGCTCATGGGAGCCCACGTAATTGACCGAAAGACGGGCCGCCGCATGACTACCTGGCAGAAGCTGGTGCGCGGTTCGGCGCAGATGCTCACCGGTTCCTTGTATATAGTCCTGGACGGAATATCTCTCATCCTGGTCTTGCTGGACCGGCAGGAAAGGCGGTCGGTGTACGACTGGTTATCCGGTACGGTGGTGGTTATGGGAGACCTGCCGCCCGAGGAGGAGACGGTCACCTCCCGCAGCTGGGTTGCTCAGCTGATCGGCTCCCTGCGAAGGGGCGCAGCCGATGAAAGTCGGTAGCTCTACCTGTCTCGATAACAGTCGCTGAGAACAGGGAGAGTTAAGGCGCTTTGGGGTGGTTATCTTTACCGGGCCTCCAGTACGGAGCTCAGGTAAATCAGGTTGGCCTTCAATTCCGGGGCAATGTTGCCCTCCCTGGAAGATGCCAGTAGCAAGAGCAGGCGCAACTGGGCGGCCAGGTCAGAGGCCAGCTTCTGCTTTGCTTCGGCTTCCGTATCCCCCGCCACGGGCACCCTCAAACCCTGCAGGGGAAGCCTGGTGCGGGACTCTCCCGCCCAGTACTGGTCCAGTGTGTCTATGATCAGGACCGGTATTTCATTGGTGATTACAAATGGAGCGTCGGAGGGCGAGTCCTCGGGCCGCAGCGCGTCCACTTTCACCTGCGTGACATCGCTGTGATTTATGTGGAAGACTGCTGCGTTGGGCTGGCTGGCCCCGATGATCCGCCAGTCCCAGTCCTCGGGAGTTGTTGCGTCCATCTCCGATTCGATATGCACGGGAATGGTGTCGTGTTCGGCCAGACGAGACTCGTTATCTCGCGGTGTGTCGGGTTGCGATTCGGGGGCGGGCATTGATGGCCTCCCAGGTGGTGAAATTGGTCAATTAACAGGAGTATATTGGGCTACAAGGTCAGGATGCCAGGTACGAGCCGCTTGCTACCGGCGTCGGCGGCCAAGGCAGCACCGGTAAGGGCTATGCTGCCGACGACTATGGTACTACCCTTGGGCTCAAATATAACCTCAACGTGCCAGGGGGTCTCGCCTTCCAGTTCTATTCTGGCCAGTCCCACTGGGCGGGACTGGATGGAGCCGTCGGGTTGGCGAAAATCCCGGTCCTGCCACTTCTTTACGTCCAATTCATCCAGAACGTCCTCCGGCACATGAGTGAAAATTGATCTGGTGTCAACCAAACCGGTCAACTCGACGGATGTCGTCCGATCATCGTCCCACAGCCGGAAATCCACGGAAAAGCTGCCTGGCTCGCCACCAATAGTGCTTCCAGCCAGGATCATCGGCTCGCCTGGCACCCGCTTCCTTTCTGCATCGGTATCATCATTTGAAACCATATTGTTCCACTCCAACACCACAAGCCTTGCCGGTAGTTTCAACCTACAAAGGCAGGTCTGCCGGTATGAACTTCTCATTTCTGGCATGAATGGCCAAGGCAAAAATCTCCAGGGCCAAGGCCCCCAGCAACGTGCTGCTTCCCGCCGGCCCAAAAACCGCGTAGACACTGCGCCTCTGTCCTTCCAACTCTATTCTGACCTGCCCAACGTCCAGTTCGAGCTTGGTACCGTCGGCCAATCTGAAGACCTCGGAGAATTCCCGTTCAATGCCCAGGTCCTCGAGGATGAGTGCAGGAACCTGCGGGTAGAATGCCCCAGTGTCCACCAGCCCGTTCAAGGTATGGGAGCGGGTCCCATCGTTACTCCAGAGCGTAAAGTCCGCGTAGAAGGTACCCAAATCCCCTCCGACAACGGTGGCAGGGAGAACAAGCTCCTCCACCGGCAGCCTCTTTACGAAGGCAGCGGCCGCCCGATTTTCTGTGCTCATATTTTCCTGCCCCGCTAGGCCTGCCCCACCTCTATGTCCCAGGCGTTGTAGACCTGTTCCGGCAAGGAAATGGGGCCGACGGCCTCCTCGTAGTCCTTCACGTGCTTGCTGGCCAGCAGGGCAAAAGCCTTCAGCATCTGGGGGCTCACCTTTACGCGGGCCCGCAAAATGGGCTCCCTTTCTTCCATCTGCTCTCCGAAAAACATGACCGCAGAGTAGAGGCTGCTGTAAATGTGGAAAGAATCACAGTAGAAGGTTATCGGCTCCCCCGAAACCTCTGCAGTTTGAGTATCGCCGGGGTTGACGTAGCTGTCTTCCTGGGGTGGCTGGTCTTCAGGCGGAACGTAAGGACGCTGGATGATTGGCATTTTATTGACCTCCCCGATTCTGGTACGCGGTTCCCATTATACACAGCCGGTGACAGCAGACGGTTACCTCGGGTGGGCAAATAGAAACCGAAAAAGAACATGCATCCGTCCGCCTCCAGCCTCTGGCTTTCATCACCTTAGCCTTCATCACGTTTGCTTTCTACTTGCAGCCCGCGTGAGTACCTGCATAGGTGATAATACCCTATAGCCATAGCCTCCCACTCGTGGGTTGACTTCCTTGCACCGATCAGACCCATGCGCCGCATAATGGCAAAGGCCAGTTGGTCCTGCGGCACCCGGGCGTGGCTGGACAGGGCCGCCCGGACCTCTTGCGCCGAGTAGGTGAATAGCGGCAGGCGATGCCGCTCAGACCAGTTAATCAGGGAATTGTCCAGCAGTTCCAGGGAAGGCACCGGCCAACGCATCCCTGACGGTTGCCCGTAAGCCACCGTACCGGGATGCCAGCGCTCCACCAACAGGTCAAGATTTCGCACCAAATGGTTAACCCGGCCCGCGGCATCCGGGTCCCGGCTCTTGGACATTCTGATTATGCCGGTTTGGATGATTCCACCAGGATTGAATACCGCCCATCCCGTCTCTCGGACAGCGGCATCCAGGGCCAAGAGTGTCATGCTTCCCTCTCCTGTTCCTCATGGTGTGCCTCGTTGTTAACCGGACAGCGCTGCCATGAGCCGGCTGTACCCGCCCACAAGCCGGTTTGGTGAATTGCCGAAGCTGGAGAGTGGTTGACCTGGACTGCCGAAGAATTGTGGCGTGCCCCGAGTCTCGTCTCCTTCCGTTTCAAGACTCATTCCGAAGGCCGGCTCCACGCCTGCGTTCAATGGTGTATCCTCCTGAAGGTAAAGGCCGACGTAGGAATATGCGCCGCACTGTAGGCAAATCCAGTCTCCATCGTCCCTGGCCAGGTCGCCGCCGCACCGTCCGCAGGCTTTCAATCTGAAATAGTCCATCTGTACCTCTCTGGAAAGTCCAATATAGAACAATTGTTCTATAGCAATCGTTGCTTGTCAAGAGGTTTGCTCGTACATGCGATGGCACAGTCTGGCCAGAAAGTTTAGAATCCCGGCAGCGTTTCACAGTTTCCGCAACAATCCTGAACCAAATCCAAGGTGGGATATGCATTCAGCCCCGCATGCTAAGTAGGGGCGATTCGCGAATCGCCCCTATGGTCCGGGGCAGAAGCGTTGATTTGCAGCGGCGAGGTACGGTTGGTTCGTTTCCAGTCAAATGTAGTTTTCACTTTGGCTTTAGTTTAGTAGGCCATCGCTATTGGATTGACGGATTACCCTTGAGTGCGTTCGTGGTGAGCCTGTCGAACCATGAATCGGCGGCCCTTCGACAAGCTCAAGCGAACGGGGAAATACCCATCAATCCAAAGGCCTCTGTGTACCAGGCCTGCGGTGCTCTCCAAATAGGAGTCAACATGAACGACTTGCCGGCGGGTTCGCCTACGGACTCCACTCCATCCCTGGCCCGGCGGCTGGCCGAGGTGGCCTGGGCTTTCCTGCCCCTGGGTTGGATTGCCTTCGGCGGGCCCCAGGCCCACATCGCCCTGCTCCAGGAGCGGTTTGTGGCGCGGCGGCGCTGGCTGGACGAGGAACGGTTCGTGGAGCTGCTCGGCCTGGGCCAAGGACTGCCGGGGCCTACTTCCACCCAGATAGTTGTGGCCGTCGGCGCCGCCCGGGCCGGTCCCCTGGGTGGATTGGTCGCCCTCTTTCTTTTCCTGCTGCCCGCCGCAACCATCATGGCCCTGGCCGGCCTGGGCATGACCCGGTTCCTGTCCGAGGGAGACCGCCCGGCCTGGCTGGACGGGGTGCAGCCGGCCACCGTAGCCCTGGTGGCGGTGGCGGCCTGGCGCCTGGGGATAGTCGTGGTAAACACCCGCCTCACCATGGGCCTGATGCTCCTGGGCGCGGTGGTTGCCATCCTCGTCCGTCAACCCTGGGCGTTTCCGGCAGTGCTGGCCGCCGGCGGGATAGTCACCGGCTTCGCGCTGCGGGAGCAAAGACCAGACTCAACTCAGGCCTCCGGCGGTGTGCCTCTCCGGAACCTGGGCATATCACCACTGGCCGGCTTCCTTCTGTTGGCCCTGTTTTTCATACTGCTGGTCGGTCTGATTCCCGCCCGGCTGATATTCCAGCATCAGTCTCTGGAGCTGTTCGAGTCCTTCTACCGCACCGGGTCCCTGATTTTTGGAGGAGGGCAGGTGGTGCTGCCCATGCTGCTGACCGAGGTGGTGGAACCCGGCTGGGTAACCGAGGAGCAATTCCTGGACGGCTTTGCCTTGATGCTCGCTCTCCCAGGGCCGCTGTTCAGCTTCAGCGCCTACCTGGGGGCCGTGGCCGGCGGCGTGCCTGGGCTGCTCCTGGCCTTCGTTGGCCTCTTCCTGCCTGGAGTGTTGATAATCTACGCGGTTCTGCCCTTTTGGGAACGGGTGCGGCAATATCCCTGGGTGCGGATCGCCCTGGTGGGCGTCAACGCCACTGCAATAGGCCTGGTTGTAGGAGTGGTGTTTCTCTTGTGGGAGCGGGCCGACCCCAATGCGGCCGGCGCCGTCATTGGCTTGCTGGCTTTCGGGTCTGTGATGTTCTTCCGGCTACCGGCCCCCCTGGTCATAGTGGGCGCCGGTATCCTGGGCTGGCTCTTCGGCCTGTTGGGACTGCTGTAGAAGGGGCGGCAACTCCCCTCTTATCTCGGAAGGGGGCAGGGGCTGTCGCATGAAAGGTCTGGGAAAGTACCGCCGTTCCCGCGCAGGCGGGAACCTCGCAGGCAAAAGTCAAGATTCCTGCCTTCGCAGGAATGGCGAAAGGTGCCGGGGAACCCTCATGCAATCGCCCTGGGTACTTCTTGGCGGGTACCTGCTGGTTGCTAGTCGTTAGCGGCTGATTGCCAATGGAAAAATGTCAGCCGGAAAATTCCACGCCCACGCCGACAATTTCTATCTGCATGGAACGGGTATCCGGCGAGCCGTCGGCAAAAGTCACGCCAACGGTAACATTGAGGCCCTTCTGGACCTCCGGGGTCCCCGGAATCTCGAACCGAGCGTCCAGATTGTCCCCCTGCATTCCCAGTTCCATGTGCTCGGCAATCCGCTTCTCTCCGTCGTAAACGATTACCTCGTGTACGGTGGCATGCGGTCGGGTGCGGAAGCTGACCAGCGCCGCCTCGGCCTTGGTAGCCTTGCCGTTGGCCACCGCCATGGTGGGAATCGGGAAATGGACCCAAGTATTCTGTCCCCCGGCCCCTTCAATGCGGACAAAGGGCCCGGTGTGCCGCACCGAAGTGATCCGGCCCACATATTCCGCCTGCATGCTGGCCCCGTGTACCCACTCTACGTACTTGCCGTCTGCCATCTCTTACCGTTCCTCTGTCTCTGCTTGCGATAAAGTTCTTTGGGACAAACCATTGCCCTTCGGTTACAACGGGATTATAGCCGCTAACGCCGGCCCGGTACAGGGCGGAGCCTCCGTGGGCAGGTTCTTTTCATTCTCCGGATTCCCGCTCATCCTGGGCGGTGTTTGCACCCAGCTTGCAGGGGCAGACCTGGATGTCTGCCCTGTTCCCAAAAACGAACCCCAGATTTGGACCGCTGCCGCCATCACAACGCCATGGCCGCCGCCTTGCCTTCGGATTGCCTAGGGGCTGTCGTCAAATTGAAGGTGGAAGTCTCCCGGCCTTTCTTTTCGTCGTTCCCGCGCAGGCGGGAACCTCGCTGGCTACAGTCAAGATTCCTGCTTGCACCGTAATGATGGAGCGATTTGACGACACTCTCTAGAGGCCATTTCAAAATACCTTCCCGCTTGATGGGGGAAGGTCAGGATGGGGGTGACTGCCCAAAGATTCATGCCAATTCCGCAGTGAAATACATCCCTCCCAGATTATTGAAACAGGTTCTAGAAGAATCTGCCCCGCTGCCGTCCCCTCTGGTAGGCCAGCCGCAACAGGTAAAAAGACGCCGCGCCCACCGCGACGGCAACCAAAATAATCAGCACCGGTGTCCAGAATCCCACGCCCGAAGAACCGGCCACGTAGGCCACCTGGATACTGGCGTTGGGCGTCCGGCTTTGGGCTGCTTCCAACCCCGCCGCACCGGAAATCTCCAGGAGTTCGCGGGCTGTTACCCTGCCCTGCCCCTCAATGAACCTGGTGGTCCCGTCGAAGTCCCTGTCCAGCATTCGGAAACTGATTTCAGCCCGCTCCTCATCTCCGGAAGAGGCCAGATAGACCTCGTCAATCTCTCCACCGCGACCGGCTACGTATTTGCGCAGCTCGCCCACACGCCCCATCACGTCGGAGACCTCCAGGGCGAAGCTGGCCGACGGCCCCGCGACACCAAGGCTGCCCATGGGGAACAGGGACACCTGGATCGTGGCCAGCTCCAGCCGCTGTTGCAGCGTATCCAGCTGGTTTTGACTTCGCTCGATATTGCCTCTCACCCGGGCCAGCTCCCTCTCTACGCTCAGCAGTTCCGATACCGAACTGCTGCGCCCCATCAGGGAAGTCAGGCTTTGCTCCTCCTTGTGGTATATCGCCAGCCGGGCCGTCAGGTCCTTGTGTTGGTCCGTAAGGTCCTCGCTTCCCAGGCTGCGAAACTGCACGTTGCCCAGTCCCTCAATGAATTCCATGGCAGTGCTGAACCGTTCCTGCGGGACCTTGACCACAATATCGGTGCGGGGCAAAGTTGAACCGCCCGAACTGGACAGTCGCTCCACGAAACCGCCCAGGTTCTCCGCTATAGTCTGCACCCGCAGGGCCGCGCCCTGGATTGAGTCCACCTCAATTGCAACGCTGGCCAGCGACAGGGACCCCACGTTGCCTCCGTATGTATGGCCGCTGCCGCCAAGTCCTGCCGCCGGCCCGTAGCTGGGCAGGAGCGCCGGAGGCGCAAAAGTTGCCGACGATGCGGCGGCGGCGTCCGCCCCGGGCATCTGTCCGGCGGCGCGCAGGGACATTTCCTGCCTTGCCGCAGCCCTGTCCCTCAGCCCCGACACCGGGCCGGATCCGGTATCCAGGGTACGCAGAGTCAACGTCCTGCCGCTGTCCTCGGAAGGGGAGCCGCACGCCATAAACAGAACCAGAAAGGCCGCCAGAAGCAGAAATCCAACTGTCTTATTCATCTGGTGTACTCTTTTGGGTTAAAATGATAATCAGGAACCGATTTTACTATAAAACAGTCCGGGCCCCGTATGACACGAAAACCCGTGTAGAGGGATTTGGCTTAAAATTCTCGGGTGAGCCAGGGACAGGCCGGCGCTTGCCAGCCGAGGTTGAAATACGGCGGCAATGTCAATCCCCGTTCCCTGGCTCGGGCGTATATCAGAATACCGGGCAGTCGCATTACAACCATCGCACCCTGCCCCAGCTTCTCCTGTCAGGAGGTCTTGGAAATGACAAAACTTTCGTCCGCCCTGGGTTTTGGAGCCTTGGCGGGAGCCTTGGTGTCCGCCCCGCTGGTTGGCCTGATGTACCTGGCCGACAAGTTGCTGGACCTTCCCTTTGTTCCCTTCGCCTTGTTCGACTGGATTGCCCGCGTCACCCCGGGACCCATGATTACCTTCGGCATCGACATGATGATCGAAGCCTTGCTTCTGTTCAACCTTAGCGTGGCCGCCGCCGCCAAGACCAGTGAGCAGATTGCCGCCATACTCCTGGTTTTCGCCATAGGCGTGGTTGCCGCAGTCATCTTCTTCGCAGTCCTGCGAAATAGTCCTGTCCATGGTCCCGGCCTGGATGCCGGATGGATTTCCAGGCTATTCTCCCAGCCCGTTCCCGGCCTGGTTCTGGGCCTCATAGTTGGCCTTCCGCTTACCCTGGTCAGCCTGCCCATGGGCCAGTCCACCATGAACCCCATTGTCACTTCTGTCGTGCTGATGGCCCTCTTCCTGGTATGGGGCCTGACGCTGGGTTACGCGCGGCGCCGCCTCTTCCAGGGCGTTTCCGCGGAACAGCTGGTGCTGGGCGGAGAGGTCAGGTACGCTAATGTAATCAACCGGCGCCAGTTCCTGGTGCGCCTGGGCGCCACCACCGCTACCATCACCGTGGCCGGCGCGGGTCTCGGCGCCGTTCTTGCCCAGGGCGAACAGGCGCGCATCAGCGAGTCTGTAGCCGGCTCCATGCCGGCCGAAGAGATGAAGCCCCGGCGTGCCCTGCCCAACGACGGCGACCCGGTCACCCCGGCGCCCGGAACTCGCCCGGAGTTCACCCCGGTGGAAGACCACTACCAGGTATTCCTCCGCACCGAACCCACTTTTATAGATATTTCCAACTGGGTGCTGCCCATCCACGGCCTGGTAGCCAACCCCAAAGAACTGACCATTGAGAATATTCGGAACAACTATACCTCCCGTGACCAGTACGTAACCCTGTCCTGCATTTCCGGGCGTATCGGCACCTCGCTGATCAGCACCACCTGGTGGACGGGAGCGGTAATGCAGGAGGTGCTGGCCGACGTGCAACCGCTGCCCGAAGCCAAGTATTTGGTTATCAAGTCGGGCGACGGCTTCTATGAAACGGTGGCGCTGGACCTGATCGCCTCCGACGAGCGAATCATGCTCTGCTACGCCTGGGATGGTGAGCCCTTGCCCTTCGACCATGGCTTCCCCCTCCGCATCTGGCTGCCCGACCGCTACGGCATGAAGCAGCCCAAGTGGATTATTGATATCGAGGTGGTCAGCGAGTACGAAGAGGGTTATTGGGTGGAACGCGGCTGGGACGAGGTGGCCCGGGTGAGGGCCACGTCGGTTATTGACACCGTGGCGGTCAGGGACGTATTCGAAAAGGACGGGCGGCAACTGGTCCCCGTGGGCGGCATTGCCTTCTCCGGCGCCCGGGGAATCTCCCAGGTGCAGGTAAGGGTGGACGGCGGCCCCTGGCAGGACGCCCAGTTGCGCACTCCGCTATCCGAAACTACCTGGGTAATCTGGCGTTACGACTGGCCCTTCGCCGCCGGCGACCACACCTTTGAGGTCCGCTGCGCCGAGGCCGACGGCACCCCCCAAATTGAAGAGGACATGGGCAACCGCCCCAGCGGAGCCACCGGCATCCACAGCCGCAAGGCTTCGTTGTAATGGGCCGGAAGGCGAAGTCTCATTGCCGGCTTCGGTTGTTTCGCCAGGTGTGAGGGTATAATATGCGGCCATGGCCGTCATCCTGGACGCCAACGCGCTGATAAACCTCTACCGGGCGGAGATTCTATCCCTGATATACCTTGCAACGGAATGTATTGTGCCAGCCGAGGTTTACGCCGAAGCCGTAACCAACGGCCAGATGGCCGGTTATCCCGACTCGTCAGGCATCGCCGAAATAATAGGGCCATGTACCGAGGAATTTATGGAAATCCAACCGGATCTGGGCCGCACAGGGCGGGGCGAAACGGCAGTGCTGAGAGTGTATTTAGAAAGGCGTGGTAACTCGTTCCCTAGCGACGATCAGCGATTCTTGAGGTATCTGGAGCGCATGGAGCGCAGCGAAAGAGTCGCAATTAGGCACTTGGGTACGCCTCAGTTTATCGTGCAGTCTACGATTAACGGATTGATAACCAAGTCTCAAGCCCTGGACGGCATTGCCAGTCTGGGAGGCGGAATTTCCGAAGTGCAGTCTACTGACGCCCTTCAACGCTTGGAGACACTATGACACGCAAGTTGAGCAAAAAGAACCAAATTACCAGTCTGGAAATACCCTTGGAGCTTTCCAGTTGCGCCGAACTGTTTTCTGAAATCACAGGCATTGACAAATCAGACGCGCTGCTCGATTGGTTACGGTCTGGCGCAGAAAGGGAAATGCTGCGATTAGTTAGCGAAGGAGAATTGAGCGCCGGGAAGTTCGTCGAACTCCTCGGTATTACCTACTTTGACGTTCCTCAACTAACTGAAAAGTACAATATAGAAATCGGCCCAACCGAGGAACAAGTGCAATATATGTGGGACAAACACGCAGAAGCAGTAGGCGCTATTCTAAAGAAATCCGTTAAATCCCATCAGGAGCAGCAAGACTAATGTCCGACAAGCCCTTTATTGACTTCGACCAGGCTCAGGCCGCCATGAAGGCCATCATCGAAGAGGCCACTCAGCCCGGCGGCATGCCCGTGGCCGTCTCCATCGTGGACGATGCCGGCAACATGGTGGCCTACGCGCAAATGGACCACGTCCGTCTCTACGCCCGACGCCACGCCTTCCGCAAGGCCTACACCGCCGCCATCATGGGCATGGATACCGGGCCCCACGGCGAGCAGCTCAAGGAACGGGGCCGCACCGTCAGCGACTACGGCGACCCCAACCTGACTCCCGGCATTGGCGGGGTCGTTGTCAAGTCTGGCGACGGTGTAATCATGGGCGGCATCGGCGTAGGAGGCTACCTGGCCCGGGACGAGGAACTGGCCATGATCGGCCTCAAGGCCATGAACATTTCCTGAATCCGCTTCAAATCCCTTGCTCATTGATGGAAAAGGGTTAGAATTGAGGTGAAGGGTCACCCTTCAGGGGTGGCATTTGGATCAATGTCTCCGAAATACTCGCTCGCCGCGGGAGCCACTTGGAAACTTTCTCAAAAGTCCCCTCTGCCCCTGGGAGAGGGTTAGGGTGAGGGCGAACAGGTATAGTGGAGAACCGGTTGGGACAGCCAGCGCCGGTTTTGAGATAGTTTCTTAACCAATCTCATCCAGGAACGCTTTTTGGAGGTAATTGACATGCCGGAACGCAATCCCTACATGCCAACGTTCACCACGGGAAGCATCAAGGTCAGCATGATTCAGCATACCAACGTGGAAACCAGCGACGTGGCCCGCAGCCAGGACTGGTACCGCCGGGCCTTCGGGGCCGAGTGGACCGAGGACGGCCCCCGCTACCTGAAGCTGGGCAACACGGAACTGCATCTGCACGTTGAGGCCAACCCCCAGCCCCATCCCACCAACCACTTCGCCGTTGAGGTCGAGGACTGGGACGCCTGGCTGGCCAACCTCCAGCAGGAGGGCATTGACTTTGAGCCCGGGCGGGCGCCCAAGCTCAACGACAGCGGCAAGCTGGCCGGCTTCGTGCGCGACCCGGACGGCAACCTGATCGAGGTCATGTACCACGCCGCCTGGCACTAACCCGCCGCAAGGGAAGGTCCCGTCGTTCCTGCGAAGGCAGGAACCTCGCTCGGGTCTACCCAGGTCTAACCCGGGCTTCTGCCTTCGCAGTAATGACCAAAAGGCAGCGACGCCAGCTCACCAGGGGGCGAAAGTTACCCAACCCCAACCCGTAGGGGCAGCCCTTGTGGCTGCCCTCTGCCCCGCCGGGCAGCCGCCCTGGGCGTTTTCTCTTACCCCTGCATCCCCTCGACAAAAATAGCGTTGGTGGTAGCCGTGTTGTGCCGCATCGCCTTGGGACCCGCGTACTCTTCCGAGTAGTACCAGGCCTTGGCCTGCTCCACGCTGTCAAACTCCAGGACTACCAGGCGGCTGGGGCTCCAGTCCCCCTCCACCGTCTCTGTGGCCCCACCCCGCACCACGTACCGGCCGCCATAGGCCTCGATGGTTCCGCTGACCAGCTTGCGGTACTCCTCAAACCCCTCCGGGTCCGTTACCGTAACGTCTGCAATCATGTACCCAGCCATTCGATGCTCCTTTTTGCTGTCCTCGTAACTTAAGGAAAATTTTGCCCGAGCCTCTCTTCCCCCTTGATGTGTTGACAGGGTATGTACCTGCCGGAGACTCTCTTCTCCCTTGATGTGCTGACAGGGTATGTACCTGCCGCAAACCCTGCCCCGTTAGTACGTCATCCTGCCCGTTAGTATGTCATTCTGAACGGAGTGAAGAATCTATAGTCACCCCCTTATGACGACTTTCGGAATAGCAAGGCAATCTATCTTCGCGAGCTCGGGTCCTTCGCGTAGTTTATCTTGAGCTATGCCGAAGGGCTAAGGATGTCATATCAGCCGGCAATTCTTCACCGCAAGGTCCGAATACATACCGCTCTCAGCCCTTGGAGAGGGCGTAATCCGCCTCAGGCGGACCTGTGCCGGTAAGGTCAGGACTGGGGCGAAGCCTTCCCATCTCCGGAATTACCCGTGGGAATGGTCGTGCTGCTCCCGGTGCTGCCGCAGCAGGTCCTTGCCGTAGTCGTTGCCGTTGGGCGTCCGCATCACGGTGTGGATGTGGTTGCGGGTGGGGTAATCGTTGTCCAGGAAAATGCCGTTCTGGTGATCAAACTCGATGAGTATTACCGGGCTGTGTACCCGGTAGTAGAAAACGCTGTCCTCTCCGGTCCCGCCCATCCAGGCGAAGTGGGTTTCGCTGAGATGTTGCCTGACTTCGTCCATTCTTAATTGGGCATGGCCGGCCGGCATCCGGTTTACGTAAGTCCCGATCAGATCGAACATTATGGCCTGCTGGTGGCTGGACAGGTCGTCGAACTTGATGCCCTCATAGTGCATTTCGAAGTTGTCCCGGAACGCCCCGGTAAACACTCCGGAAGGAACATCCTCCGATACAACTGCCTTCCTGCGCTGGTCGGCGGTGAAAGTCTGGGCCAGGTTGATTGCGGCGCTCTCCTCCGCCTGGAATACCCTGGTGCCGGCGTACTTACCGATATCCACGGCCACCGGCTCGGAGCCCATGAACATGGGCGTCATTACCACCTGGTCCCCCAGCACGAACCAGTTGACGTTCAGGTGATGGCCGTCGAACTGCCAGCCCCAAGGCTCGTCCTGGGAGGGCTCGCCCATTATGCTGAGCCAGTAAAGCCATTCCCCCAGTTCTTCATCGCTGCCGGTAATTTCCCGTATTGCCTCGTTCAGCCTCATAATGTTGCGGGCCAGCTCAAATCCCTGGGGACTGAATCCCTGTCGCAGCAGGCCAAAGACCAGCTCCCGCTGGTCCTGGCTCATGGGTTCCATCATGGCCCCGTGGCGCATCAGGAAAACGTGGATGTTGCTCCAGCGGCGCCAGGCATCGCTATCCATCGTAAACCGGGCAGCGTCGCGCTGGCTGGCGTCCAGCGAAGCCAGCCAGGCTTCTGCGGCCCCTTTCATTACATCGGTCGAGAGCCCCGTCTGTTGCAGCGAGTACAGCCCCGGCTTTACCTGGCCGTCGGCAGACAGCCCCTTGAAGGGTTCGGCGATTTGAGCCTCGGCGTTGCTGAGGTTCTCCCGCATCTGCTCCGACATGTCGGGGTCCAGCCTTCGTCCCGAAACAACCGGCCGGTTTCGTATCTTGAAGTCCTTCAAAGTGAGTGTCATCAGTATCGTCCTCCCATGGAAGATAGCCAATTATACTACGGCGGCCGTTGCCAGGAATTCTTTCCCCAGTGCAAAGCGGAGCGACGGCAAGAACGCAGCAAATGTTCCTATCCGCTCATCCTGAGCTTGTCGAAGGACGCCCCCGAATCGAGGGATGGCTCGACAAGCTCACCATGGGCGGCTAAGTGAATGCTCGGCAATGGTCCTGAGCAGGGCAGAGGGCAAATTAAACGCCCTGGTTTTGCCCCCGCCCGTCAGGGGTCGGGCAGTGGGCGGGTGCGGCGGCCCTGTTTGTCGGCTGGGGCGCTTCCTTTACGGCCACTGGTTCCCCACGGCCTCAACGTAAAGCGAGTACAGGGACTGGCTGCAGGTCATGAACAGCCGGTTCTTCTTGACTCCGCCGAAACAAAGATTGGAACAGGGCTCCGGCAGGTGAATCCGGCCAATCAGCTCGCCCTCAGGAGTGAAGCAATGGACTCCGTCTCTGCCGGCCCCGGCCCAGCCCACGCTGGACCACAGGTTCCCGTCCCGGTCCGTCCTCATTCCGTCGGCAAATCCGGGCGATAGGTCGGCAAACACCTTCCCGCCCCGCAGCTTTCCCCCGTCCTCCACGTCGAATGCTCGAATATGTCCCAGCGCATGGGGATCGTGGGAAATGCCGCTGTCGGAAATGTACAGCCGTTTCTCGTCCGGCGAAAAGCACAGTCCGTTGGGCTTCACCAGATCATCGGCAACTACAGCCACGCCGCCGGTACCGGGGTCCAGGCGATAGACTTGAGTGGGCAGTTCCGCCTCGGCTCGCTGACCTTCGTAGCCCACGATTATTCCATAGCCGGGGTCGGTAAACCAGACCGACCCGTCGGACTTGACCACCACGTCGTTGGGCGCGTTTAATCTCTTCCCCTCAAAGCTGTCCAGCAGCACGGTAAGGCTGCCATCGTACTCGGTGCGCGTAACCCGACGGGGCAGGTGCTCACAGGTTATCAGGCGCCCCTGCAGGTCCCTGGTATTGCCGTTGCCGTAGTTGGAGGGTTGCCGGAAAACCGACACCGAATTCGTTATCTCGCAGTAGCGCAGCATCCGGTTGTTGGGAATGTCGCTGAACACCAGGGAGCCGAAGTCGCCGAACCATACCGGCCCCTCGGCCCAGCGAGTCCCCGTGTACAGGCATTCCACGGCGGCGTTTCCGTTCCGGTATGCGTTGAACCGCGAATCAACAACCTCCACCGCCACGTCCGGGTAACGGACGATTCCCTGGTCCCAGCGCCTGCTCAATTCAGGAGTCCATTCTCCGGGAGTCCGTTCATTGTTTCCTGGCATTGCCTGCTCCTTCCAGTGGTCCGAGAAGTATGTTTTGATGAGCTGGGGAATAACCGTCGTTCCTGCGAAGGCAGGAACCTCCGCTCATTGGGTGCGATCCGCCTGAGGCGGACGCCTTCGCAGGAATGACGGAATTGCCAAACAGCCTTCATTCCAGTTGCGTTTACCCTGTGATTTCTATCAATTAATTCCTGCCAATCGGAAAAGACCCAGCTTTGTTCATATCCCTCGCCTTGCCCCATTCCTTCCCGTAATGGTACTTTACTGCATAGCATTCTGACACTGGCGCTCCAGATTCAAACAACTGACGAGGAATAACTTATGGCAACTGCACCGGCGGCGCCCCATCGCAACTTTATTGGCGGACAGTGGGTTGAGTCCGCGTCCGGCCGCACCTATCCCATCTACAACCCGGCCCACAAGGGTACGGCGCTGGGCGAGTTCCAGACCTCGACCCCCGATGATGCCCTGCAGGCGGTGGCCGCGGCCAAGGAGGCCCTGGAAGGCTGGGCCAATACCCCCGCCCCGGCCCGGGCCCAGGTGCTGTTCCGCGCCCTGGAAATTATGGGCCGCCGCAGCGACGAACTGGCCCGCACCATAACCGAGGAGGAGGGCAAGCCCCTGCCCGACGCCATGGGCGAGGTCCGGCGCGCCATGAACATTATCGAATACGCCGCCGGCGAGGGACGCCGAATGTTCGGCTATACCACCCCATCGGAACTGCCCAGCACCGTGGCCTACACCGTGCGCCGTCCCCTGGGCGTGGTCGCCATAATCACCCCCTGGAACTTTCCCATCGCCATACCGGCCTGGAAGATGGCTCCGGCCCTGATCTGCGGCAATACCCTGGTCTTCAAGCCGGCTTCCATCACTCCCCTCAGCGCCGTAAAACTCACCGAGGTATTCGAGGAAGCCGGCCTGCCTCCCGGAGTGCTGAACCTGATCACCGGCCCCGGCGGCTCGGTGGGCAACGCCCTGGTGGAGAGCCCGGATGTTAACGGCATCTCCTTCACCGGCTCCACCGACATCGGCACCGGCATCTACGCCCAGGGAGCCCAGCGGCTCAAGAAAGTCCAGTGCGAGATGGGCGGCAAGAACGCCGTCATCCTGCTGGCCGACGCCGACCTGGACAAGGCCCTGGGCGGTATCGTCCAGGGGGCCTTCGGCTCCACCGGGCAGCGCTGCACCGCCACCAGCCGCGTCATCGTGGAGGAAGGCGTTTACGACACATTCATGGAACAGTTGATTGACCGGACTTCAAAGCTCAAGGTAGGCGACGGCCTGGCCCCGGACACCGACGTCAGTCCCCTGTCCAGCCAGTCCCAGCTGGACACCGTGCTGGAGTACATCGGCATCGGCGCCGAGGAGGGCGCCCACCTGGCCTTTGGCGGCCACGCCGTAACCGGCGGCGAGTTCGACGAAGGCTATTACGTTGAACCAACCATCTTTACCGACTGCACGCCCGATATGCGCATCTCCCAGGAGGAGATATTCGGCCCGGTCCTGACCGTCTTCAAGGCCCGGGACCTGGAAGAGGCGGTGGAAATCTCCAATAGCGTCAAGTTTGGCTTGTCCTCGTCGGTTTACACCCGCGACCTGCCCCGCGCCTACCGGTACATCAACACCGTGGATGCCGGCATGGTCCACGTAAATGCTCCCACCCTGGGCGGCGAGGTACATCTCCCCTTTGGCGGTCTCAAGTCCTCCGGCGTGGGCCAGCGGGAGCAGGGCGTGGAAGCGGTGGACTTCTTCAGCGAAGTCATCACCGTGTACATTGACTACGCCGACGCCCCCCGAACCCAGGCCAGATTTATCTAGATGGGGAAGGGAGTTCGCAAATGCCGTTCGGGGGTCTTGGCCGCGCTGGTCTTCTTGGGGCTGGCCCTGGCCCTCCCCGCCTGCGGCCCCTCCGACGAGGAGCTGGACCGGCTCATTGATCAACGGGCGCAGGCCATCGATGACGCCATGCCCACCGTCACGCCCCAGGTCATTCCCGTTCCTACGCCTCAGCCTACGGCCACGCGCATACCCGACCCTACTCCCCTGCCAACGCCCACGTTGGTATCCACTGCCACGCCCGCGCCGGCTCCCACACCCGTGCCTACCCCCACCAGCCTGCCCACCGCAACCCCGCAACCCACGGCTACACCCGTAGCCTTTCCCGCTACGGCCACGCCGGCTCCCACGCCGACTCCTGTAACTTTCCCCCCTACGGCTACTCCCGTCGTCATTCCCAACACCCCCACGCCGCAGCCCACCGCTACGCCCCAGCCCTTTGCCGACTTCAGGGCCATTCATCAGCACGCCTGGACCTCGGTTTTTATGATCGAAACCCGGTTAAGCCGCGGCTCCGGCTGGCTGATTGAGCCGGACCTGATTATCACCAACGAACACGTCGTGGGGCATTACCGGTCGGTGACCGTGCGGCAGGGCGAGGACCCGAAGTTCACCGCCAGTGTCCTGGCCGTTGACCGGGATAGAGACCTGGCCCTGATCGAATTTGACCCGGACAAGGTGCCCTTGAGCAGCCGCGCCTCTCCCCTTCCCCTGGGCACCGTCCCCTCCGAGGACATCGCCCAGGAGTTGATGGCCCTCGGCTACTCCACCACTTCTCCTCGCGATGATGGCTCCGTCGGCGCCGCCTCCGCCAACCGGGGCGTATTGTCCCAGGTGGTTTACGTTGACGACGACCGGCAGGTCACCAACCTGCTTATGGACGTGCCGGTGGACCCCGGGGACAGTGGCGGGCCCGTCTTTAACGGCAAGGGCGAGGTTATTGGGCTGGTGCGCGCCGCCCAGACCCAGGCGGCCGGCGGCAAACGGGTGGTGGGTACCTTCTTCGCCGTCCATGTGGATGAAATCAGGGAAGCCCTGCCCGACCTGAAGCAGGGCAAATCCAGCCATTGAGCAACGTCCTGGCGGCCTCGATCTGACCGCCCCGACCTGGCAGCGCTTCCCTTGCCTCAACTTGACCCTTGTAGGTACGAATCCTATAATGGCGTGGCGGGAACAATCCCTTTTCCCGCTTATTCTCCCGGTATAGGTGTAAAGGCTTGACGCAAAGCACCGTCCAGTCCATCGAAGCCCTGACCCAGACCGCCCTTGATGAGCTCGACAGCATAGATGATGCCGATTCGCTGGAACAGTGGCGGGTAAGATTCCTGGGAAGACGAGGCGAACTGACCGGCATTCTGCGGGGTCTCTCCCAGTTGGATTTGGAAGAGCGGCGCCAGGTTGGCGCCCTGGGCAACCAGGCCAAGTCCGGCCTGGAAGAAGCCTTGGACCGCCGCTCACAGGAAATCAGCCAGGCCAGGCTGGCCCAGGTGGCCGACCTGGAACGTATTGACGTCACCTTGCCCGGCCGTCCCGTGGCCACCGGTCGGCTTCACCCGACCACCCAGGTGGTCAGGGAAATTACCGACGCCTTCGTGGCCATGGGTTTCAGCATCGTTGAGGGTCCCGAGGTGGAATGGGACCATTACAACTTTGAAATGCTGAACATTCCCCAGGGACATCCCGCCCGCGATATGTGGAATACCCTGTGGGTGGATTACGTCAACGAGGAAGGCCAGCGGCCCATGCTGCTGCGTACCCACACTTCGCCCATGCAGGCCCGGGTTATGGAGCAGGTGCAGCCTCCGGTGCGCGTGGTTGTGCCGGGCAAGTGCTACCGGTACGAGGCCACCGACGCCACCCACGAATGGCACTTCTACCAGGTGGAAGGCCTGGCCGTGGATGAAGGCATTACCTTCGCCGACCTGAAGGGCACGCTTTACGAATTTGCCCGAAGGCTGTTCGGCTCGGAACGCAAGGTGCGGTTCCGCTGCGACTACTTCCCCTTCGTTGAACCCGGCGTGGACATGTCCATTGACTGCTTTGCCTGCGATGGGTCGGACAACTCCTGCCGTATTTGCCGGGGCAGCGGTTGGATTGAGATTATGGGTGCGGGCATGGTGCATCCCCAGGTATTGGCCGGCGTGGGTTACGACACGGAAAAATACACGGGATTCGCCTTCGGCCTGGGACCGGAGCGTATTGCCATGCTGAAGTACGGCATTGACGATATCCGGCACTTCTACTCCAACGACCTGCGCTTCCTGAGGCAGTTTTAGCTGCGGAAGCATCCAACTGGCGGAGGGCCAATTGTGACCCCGAATAACGGACCAGACCGTTTCGCCGAACTTAGCAACCAGGTAGCAGTGCTTCAAGAGCACATAAACGCCCTCAGCTCGGGCGTAGCTTCCCTTGAAGCTACTGTAGCCGATCATGGCAGGAAGCTGGAGCACGTTGAGGACCAATTGGAGCGTTTGGGAGGTAGGGTTGGCAACATTGAGGCCAAGTTGGACCGGGTGGTAAGCGACGTTAGTTCTCTGGAAAGCAGTTTGAATTCCATCCAGGAGAACGTAACCGGCAATCGTGAGCAGCTCATTCGTGTGAGTACGCAAATTGAAGACCTTGGCAACAGAGTGCAGGGCACGGAACAAAGGGTAACTCTGCTATACATTTCCACGTTGGGAGCCTTTCTCGCGGCCTTAGCCCTCGTTGTTGTGAACAACATCCTGACCTGACAACACAATCATTTTGAACCGAATCGCCGAAATGGCGAGTTCGGAGCCAATTTAGAGATTCAAAACCCATGCAAGTACCTTTAAGCTGGTTGCGGGAATATGTGGACATTGACCTGCCGCCCCACGAGTTGGCCCATCGCCTGACCATGGCCGGCGTCGAGGTCGGCGAGGTAACCGAGTTCGGCGGTTGGGAAAACTGTTGCGTTGGCCTGGTTCTGGAGGTCAATCCTCACCCCAATGCAGACTCCCTTCAGCTGTGCCGCGTAAGCCCCGGCGACGGTTCCGAAATGGAAGTGGTCTGCGGCGCGCCCAACGTGGCCGCCGGCCAGAAGATATGCTTTGCCCGGGTCGGAGCCCGCCTCTACAACACCCACAGCGAAAGGCATGAGACCCTCAAGGCCGCCCGAATCCGGGGCGTGGTCTCCGAGGGAATGATCTGCTCCGAGCTTGAGCTGGGCCTGGGTGAAGCCCATGAGGGCATCGTGGTGCTGCCCGAGGACGCTCCCCTTGGGACTCCGCTGGACGATTATCTCGGCGACACAACACTTGACCTGGAAGTCACTCCCAACCGGCTGGACTGCTTCTCCGTACTGGGCGTGGCCCACGAAATCGGGGCTCTGACGGGCAAGCCGGTACGGGTGCCCGATGTCAGCTACAGTGAAGCGGGCCCTCCCATTGCCGGGGAGGCCAGCGTTTCCGTGGCCGACCCGGACCTGTGCCACCGCTACACCGCCAGCCTCATTCAAGGAATCAAGATAGGACCGTCGCCCCAGTGGCTGCAGGACCGGTTGACCCGGGCGGGCCTGCGCCCCATCAGCAACGTAGTGGACGTAACCAACTACGTGATGCTGGAGTTCAACCAACCCCTCCACGCCTTCGACCTGGACAAAGTTCGCGACAAGACCGTTATCGTCCGTCGCGCCGCGCCGGGCGAGACCCTGGAAACCCTGGACGGAACTCCCCGGGAATTGAATACCGAGGTATTGGTCATCGCCGACTCCCGTGACCCCATTGGTCTGGGCGGGGTCATCGGCGGGGCCAACAGCGAAATAGGCCCTGAAACCACCTCCGTGCTCCTGGAGTCCGCCACCTTCAACAGCTTCAATAACCGGCGCACCGCCGATACCTTCCGCCTCCACACCGATGCTTCCCAGCGCTTCGAGAAGGGGCTCCGGCCGGAGTTGGCCCCCATTGCCCTGCGCCGGGCCACCCAGCTTATTCAGGAAGTAGCCGGCGGGACCATCGCCCAGGGCATTTACGACATATACCCGGACGCCGACAAGCCCAGTCCGGCGGTTCCGCTGACCTTGCGGCGCTTGAAGCAAATCCTGGGCATGGACGTTACCCTCGAACAGGTGGAAGAGGTGTTCCGTTCCCTGGAGTTTGCCACTGAACGTACCGGGGAGTCCTCGCTGGAGGTGGCAGTTCCCTACTGGCGCAGCGACATCAATATCGAGGAAGACCTGATTGAAGAAGTGGTGCGCATCATCGGGTACGACAACGTGCCCACCACCATGCTGTCCACGCCCATTCCCTACCGGCAGCCGGCGCCCATGACCGAGCTGCGCGGGCGGGTAAAGGAGGTCCTTGCCTCCGTGGGCTTGCAGGAAACCATCAGCTATCCGCTGATCAGCCTGGAAGACCTGGAAAAGGTCAATCACGGCGCCGGGGACCACAGCCCGCTGCGGGTGGCCAATCCCATGAGCTCGGATAGCGACTATCTGCGTCCCACTCTGTTGTCCAGCCTTTTGAATACCCTTTCGTATAACGAAGGCCACAACGAAGGGCCCTTCCGGTTCTTTGAGCAAGGGCGCGTCTTCCTGCCCCGCTCCAACCAGCTTCCAAACGAGCGGGAAGTGGCCAGCGGGATTGTTGCGGGCCTCCGTTCCGAACCGTCCTGGCTGGTGGACAATGGGCCGCTGGACTTCTTTGACGTTAAGGGAATGTTGACCTCGGCCCTCGTTTTCCTGGGGATTGCCCCCCAATGGGAACCGCTCCCGTCGCCCGAGGCGCCGGCCTTGCATCCGGGGCGTTGCGCCCGCATTATGTGTGACGGAAATCAGATTGGAGTCCTTGGGGAAATCCATCCAACCGTTGCGGACAACTTTGACCTGAAACACCGGCCCGCCACGTTGTTCGAGCTTTACCTGGACGACCTCCTGGCCCTGCCCGAAAAGTCGGGAAGAAACTTCCGCTCATTGACCCGATTCCCGGCGGCGAACCGGGACGTGGCCCTGCTGGTAGCCGACGACGTGCCCGCGGGACGGGTGCAGGAAATTCTGGCCCGCCACCGGCTGGTGGAAAGAGTGGAGCTATTCGACGTTTACGAGGGCCAGAACCTGGAAGGGGGGGTCAAGTCCCTGGCCTTTCACGTTTATTTCCAGTCGCCGGACCGCACGCTGACTGCGGAAGAAGTAAACCGTACCCTGGACGGCCTGCTGCGGACCTTGCAGCGGGATACGGGCGCAACCCTGCGGGACCAGTAATCGCCAGGCTTGTCAGTGACGGATGGGCAATCCGCCCATCCGTCCACCGGGCCAGGTTGCCGTCGGAAAGCGGCAAAGGAAGGATCATAAGGATCATGCAGAATCCGCAGCAAGGACATCACGAACGCAATGAACGACACGAGCACAATGACCGGCACGGCCACGGCAGCCATGGCCGCCACCACGAGCCGCCCCACGACCACGGTCACCGTCACGTGGATGAGGATATGCTCTCGGTGGAAGAAGCTTACCGGCAGATAATGGCGTGTTTCTCTCCCCTGGAAGTGGAGGAGAAACCCATTCTGGATTGCCTCGGCCAGACCCTGGCGGTTGACGTGCATTCCCCCCTGGCGCTGCCTCCCCTGGCCAATTCGGGTATGGACGGCTACGCGGTCAGGCGGGAAGA
The DNA here is from genome assembly GCA_009840135.1 of Chloroflexota bacterium. Lineage (GTDB taxonomy): Bacteria > Chloroflexota > Dehalococcoidia > Lucifugimonadales > UBA3495 > Bin22. The sequence goes on from VXOH01000020.1 coordinate 69,751, forward strand.
CATAGCCGGGGCCTCGGAGGCCTCGCCCCGCAACCTGACCGTTATCGGACTGGTCGCCGCGGGCCAGGTGTCCGACCAGACCGTCACCTCCGGCACGGCCATCCGAATCATGACCGGCGCCCCCGTACCTTCCGGCGCCGATACCGTCGTCCCCTTTGAGGAGACCGATGAAATCAGCCGCCGCTCGTCCGGGCGGCCCCTGACCGATATTGACATCCAGGCCGACCTGCCCTTTGGCTGCAACGTCCGCCCTGCCGGCGAGGACGTGCAGACCGGCCAGTTGGTTCTCGACGCGGGCACGCTTATCCGTCCGGCGGAAATGGGTGTCCTGGCTTCTCTGGGGCTGCAGCGGGTGCGGGTCATCCGGCGCCCACTGGTCTCCGTCCTATCTACGGGCGACGAACTGGCCACGCTGGGAGAAGAACTGGCCGGAGGAAAGATTTACGACAGCAACAGCTTCGGCGTGGCCGCCTCGGTGGCGGCGGCCGGTGGAGTGCCCCGGGTCCTGGGCATAGCCCGGGACAACCTGGAGGACATGCACCGCAAGCTGGAAGAGGTCGCCGGCTCCGACCTGCTGGTTACATCGGCCGGCGTATCCAAGGGCGATTACGACGTGGTCAAGGACGTATTGACCGAGCGGGGCGACATCAACTTCTGGTCGGTCCGCATGCGGCCCGCCAAGCCCCTGGCCTTTGGAATGTTGCGCGGCGACCCGGTCAACGGCTCCGGCAAGCCGGTCCCCCTGATGGGGCTGCCCGGCAACCCGGTCAGCGCCATGGTGGCCTTTGAAATGTTCGCCCGCCCGGCCATCCGAACCATGCTGGGACGCAGGCAGCTGGCCCGGCCCACCGTGGAAGGCGTACTCACCGCGCCCATCTACAACAGCGACGGACGGCGGGTTTACGCCCGCGTTGAAGTGGAGAAGCGCGACGGAACCTACTACGCCAATCCCACCGGTCCCCAGGGTTCCAACATCCTGACCTCCATGTCCCGGGCCAATGCCCTGGCCATCTGCCCGGAGGACTTGCCCGCCAAACAGGCCGGCGAAACAGTGCAAATTATCATGCTTGATTGGAACGAAGAGGTAAACATATGACGGTCCCGAACCCGGAGGCGCAAACCCAGGAAGAGGAGGACATTCTCCGTTACTACCAGGTCAGCTTCGAGCGGCTGGAGGAGCTTAACCGGTCGGCTATTACCCTGCTGGCCGCCCGGCGGGGCGCCATGTCACCCTCCATGGTGCAGGAAGACCACGAGCTGAACAACCCGCAGGAATTGCTGGAGGAGATCTCGGACTACTCGGCCGGCGAGGCCGATTTCATCAGCTCGGACATGCCTATCCAGGAGATCGTGTTCCGGATGCTGCTGGTGCGCCGCAACGAGCCGACGGCGCTGACCGAGCTGCACCACGAACTGACCGAGCGGTGGGCGACCCCGGTGCGACCCATCAACGTATCCCTGAAAAGCCTGCAGCGCATCCTGGACAGCGACAACTACTACGGATTTGCGAGCTCGGGAAGCTAGACCCGGGTCCGGAGCCGGCGGGGGCAACCGGCGAGACAACTTTCATGAGCAACGACCCAAAGCAACAACAAAGAGCAACGATCAGAAGCACCAGACGTAAGCGACCGGGATGGGCGAATTGCCTTCATCCCGGTCTTGCTTTCGGGAACGGTCAGGGCGGCGGGAAGTATTGGCTAACCAAGAAGCCGGTCAATCACCAGGGTCAAAGTGCATGCCACCGCCACCGATGAAATCATCGTACCTACAATCCACTTGATGATCGTAGTTTCGACCCTGGCAATGTCCGCCTTCAGTTCTGCCCTCAACTCGGCAACGTCCGCTTTGGTCGCCAGTGATGTATGCGCCCCTTCAAGATAGCTTACTCTTTCTTCCAACGAAGCCAATGTTGCCGCTCCAGTTTATGTTCCAACCGGATGATGTCGCCTGTTTGTCATCTGATTGTGTTATTGAATTTAATTATATGACTTTGGCAATGGAAAGTCACCCTGTTCATCAGATGCAAAAAGGGCGTTTTCAGATCGTGCCAGCGGCAGCCTGGAGACGGGGCAGGCCGGGCAGACCTAGGCGGCCCGGGCTTCGGCGGATATGCCCAAAAGCTTCTCGAAACCGGCGGGGTCGTTGACGGCCAGGTCGGCCAGCATCTTGCGGTCCACCTCAACACCGGCCACCTTGAGGCCGTGCATGAACTGGCTGTAGGTGGTGCCGGACTGGCGGCAGGCGGCGCCGATGCGGACAATCCACAGTCGACGGAAATCGCCCTTGCGCTCCCGGCGGTGGCGGTAGGAGTAGCTCCAGGCGTGGAGCAGGGCCTCCTTGGCCCACTTGTAGTTACGGCTGGAGGAGCCCTGGAAGCCCCTGGCCTGGGACAATATTTTCTTATGGCGGTGGCGCTTGGTGACGCCGCGTTTCACTCTGGACAACGTAAAAACTCCGGGGAAATGTCGAAGATGGCTACCTTTCCGGCAGGGCTAAGGGTTATGCGATGCAATTCCCCTGGCGCAAAAGCGAGGTTCCCGCCTTCGCGGGAACGACGGGTTTTTCCCAAAACTGATATGCGAAAAGCCCTAGGCGTCGTAGGGGATCAGCTTGCTCAGCCGCTTGACGTCGGCCTCGGCCACGTTCATCTTGGCATCGTATTTGCGGGTCACCTTCTTGGGCTTCTTGCGGCGCAGATGGCTGCTCATGCGCTTGCGCCGCATCAACTTGCCCGAACCGGTGACATGGAAGCGGGCCTTGGCGCCCTTGTGAGTCTTAAGCTTCGGCATTGGCTAGGTCTTCCACCTTTTTGTCGGTCTTTTCGCCCTTGGCCAGGCTGGGAATCAGAATCATGGACAAGGCCCGGCCCTCCATGGCCGGGGGCTTTTCCAGCCGCACTTCTTCCTTCAGGTCGTCAGCTACTCGTTTGAGCAAAGAAAGGCCCAACTGCTGGTGTACCGCCTCGCGGCCCCGGAATCGCACCGTCAACTTGACCTTGGAGCCGTCGTCAATAAACTCCTTCACCTTGCGGAGCTTGGCTTCCAGGTCGTGGTCGCCGATGTTGGGGCGGAAGCGGACCTCCCTCAGTTCGGTATTCTTCTGGGCTTTCTTGGATTCCCGTTCCTTCTTGGAGTAAAGGTAGCGCAGTTTTCCGTAATCCAGCAGGCGACAGACCGGCGGGTCTGCGTTGGGGGCTACTTCCACCAGGTCAACACCACTCTGCCGGGCCTGCTGAAGGGCCTGGTCCAGGGGCATTACGCCAAGCTGCTCTCCGTTCTCTCCGATGACGCGAATGCGGGGTGACCGAATCTGCTCGTTTACTCTATACTGCCTCGCTATGCTCTCCTACCTCCGAAAGAATTTCGTGCGAGTCCATGCCAGACCAGGCGCCGGATACACCCCCGGAATCACGCCTGACTCTGTGCCCAGGAAGGGTTGAAACAATGTAGCACAAGCCCAAAAGGGAGTCAATCAGTCCCGGTGGCGGCAGTTGGCGAGATTACCGACCGGGGTGGCCCTGACCCCGGCACGTACGCTGGTCCCTCTTAATATGTAAGGAACCTACATGAGGTATCGCTTAATCATCAACCAGATATTGAAGCCGATTACTGCAGCCATCACGGCAAAGACGAAGCCGATTCCGACCTCCTGCCCGATGAAGACTGTGTCCATAATCATTTCCAGGAAGAGAAACAAGGCCAAGCACCCTAGTCCGACCAGCAGTCCACGGCGAAAGTTACTCTTGCCGCTCTGTTCCGCCCGACGCTCAATTCGGGTATAGAATTCAGAGGGCAAGTCCGTTTCGGGACCCATCCGGGGCAGGTATTGGGCGCAGGAGCAATGGGTCTGACCGGCAACTACCGCAGCCCCACATCGAGGACAATTCATGCCTTGCCTCCTAATCCTATTTGTTACGGCCCCGTATGAGTAGCCAAATATTGAAGCCGCTCAACCCTATCATCGCGAGAAAAGCAAGGAAAATGAGCAATGGCCTTGCAAAATCGCTGGTATCAACCGCCGTTTCCAGCACCCAGGAACAGGGCTAGGAAGCCCAGTCCCAACAGCAGCCCCCGCCGAAAGTTGTCCTTCCCGCTTTTCTCCACTTGGTTCTCCAGCCGGGTGTAGAACTCGCTGGGCATATCTGTGTTCGGCCGTATCCTTGGCAGGTATTGGCCGCAAGAGCAATGGGTCTGCCCTGATTCTACTTTGGCGCCGCATTGTGGACAGTTCATGATCGTCCAAATCCTTAATAGCAAGACTAACTGTGATTCTGCAGGCTTCGAATAATCTCGTTGCTGATATCTTCGTTGGTAAACCCTAGTTCAGCTTCTATGTGCAAGTCCGCTTCGCATACATCTACGTGAAGGGCAATGCCGGTACTTGGATAGTGGGTCAGTAGAGCGGTTTCCCGGATAACAACATAACCCTTTGTTCCGCATAGTTCATCTGAAGAGTATCTCTCCTTGAAGTAGGTGCCGACCAGGTTTACGCCCGCCTCTTTAAGGGCTGTAATGTCATACCTGGTAGCCCCTCTGATCGTGTTGGCTTGTACCCAGGGCCCCGGTGGTCCTTCGTAATTCCTTCCAAAGAAAGTTACGTGGCCACCAGACCAGTTCGAAGGTACATTTACGGTATAGTGAGCGCCAGCATGTCTGGCGTGTCGCAAGACCTTGGACACGCGGGTTGGCACCGGCACAGGCGTAATCGTGGGCGTCGGGGTTGGTAAGGCAATTACTTGGAAAATTGTCTGGGTTTCGACATTGCCAATCCTAACCACAACAGGGTATAACCCACCGACTAGTCTGGGTACGCTAAAGTTCAGGTACAAGTTACCATTGGAATCGGTGAAGGGTTTGGGCGAGGGAGTTACGTCAATATACCCTATGCCTAATTGTATGTACACCTGGTCCACCTGAACATTGGCCTGGACCCCGCGGCCATATATGGACACTTCGGTGTAAGGGTGCCCGGTACTGGGGGACAGCTCAATCCCACGTGGAATGACCGTGGAAGTCGCTGTTGGGCGGGGCGTTGGTGTTGGTATTGGCAAGGGTGTAGGTGTCGCCGTAGGCATTGGTGTAGATGTATTCGTAGGCCTGGGTACGGCAGTAGGCGTGGGATTGGGAGTAGGAGAGGCAGTGAGAGTCGGGGTAGCCGTCGGCATGGGTGTAAACGTAGCTTGGGGAGTCGGCGCGGGCCGGGATTCCTCAGGAACTGCGGTAGGAGTTGGACTAGGGTCAGGAATCACGACGGGCACGGCCGCAGTCACCTCCTCTTCCTGAACGAAGCTGCCAAATAGCCAGTTTCCTGCTCCCACCAGCAAAATAATCAATGCAATACCCAAGATGATGCCATTTCTGCGAGACCTCGAGCGGGCAGGGATCTGAGTAGGGAGAACTCGCGCGCCGCAATAGGCGCAGAAGATCGTGGAGCTGGGAATTACGTTCTGGCAGCGGGGGCAATTCATGCCTCAGGGCTGACCTCTATCTCACGTTGGTGCCACACCGTATGCAGTAAATGACATTGATTGAGTTTTGAGCCCGGCAATTGGGGCAGGTTATGGTTCCCTGGCGAGCTTGAGGAGAAACCGACGGCCTTCCGCGCACCGCTGCGGGTTGCCCTGTACTGGCGTGGGCCGTGGTGGAGGCAGTCTGAGAGAGTCCGCACTGGGGGCAATAGCGGGCATTGGCTGGAATGGACGCCTGACAAGGGCATGTCTTCGCCGAGCTTGAAAGCGGAGCCGTGCAAGAATGGTCAACACAGTAGATCAGCCCTTGGTCGTTGTTCCGTCCACATTTGGGACACTTAACCAAGTTGTTGGATGATGCACCGGCCGGCACGGGTTGGGGACTCGGCTTGGGAACGGGCGCAGCCTGCTTCTGGAGCATTTCACGATATCCACCGGAATCTGGCACCCCTTGCGCGCCGGTGGTTGGCTGGGTCCGTGGCGGGGATGAAGCGGCCGGTGCGCCGCGCAGGGCAGTCACCAGATTCGGCACCTGCTCCACTGGTAGCGCACAATACTCTTCGAGCCGAGTTGCCAACGTTTTTACCTGCGCGTCGGGGCTTTGCTTCAATGCTTGCAAGCATTTTGAATTCCGAGGGTCGCCGTAATCCTTCTGGGTAAGAAGAAGGTTGTCATCATTGTAGAATCGGTCCCATAGGCTTCGATCAGCTTTCAGAGCCAGCAAGCTGAGATAAATCACCAGGGCGGGGAAGTTGTCTATCTGGTGATTGTAGTTGCTGGCTGTACGCTGGGGATGCTGGTAGTTCTTGTGCCCAGTCTCCGGGCTGGATTGTCCTTGGAAATCGGGGAGGAAAATGCCGTCGTAGTCCACTAAGCGAATCAGGCCGTCGGGCCGCACCATAACATTGCCGTGCTGCAGGTCATTGTGGGCGATTTCTAGACCCCGCAAGGTGGCGACGGTGGCAAGCCACCGGGCGGCAACCTTCGCGATGGCCTCTGGATTGTCTAGATTATTCTGAACGAATTTGTTCAGCGGGTCTCCACTAGCCCAGCCCATCCTGACAATGGGGTACCACCGGCCCTTCACCAGGATGCCCTGCTCTACGTATCGGAAATCTACAAAGGATTCCGGCAGTACTCCCTGTAAGTAAGTGCTTAACTGCTCGTAACGCTGCTGCTGGTCTTTGACTTCGCTAGTGAAGCAACGAACAGCAACCTCCCTGTTCCCCGTATTTAATTTGTACACACAGGCGAACTGGCCGCTGGCCACTACCGGCATGCCAGTGAGTCCTCCCCGGTCATAGACAGCAACTTGGCCATTGGCCAACTCCGTGTTCCCTCGGAAGCAGACGCCGGGGTTCTGTATTGCGTCAGTAAATTCGGTGGTGCCGGGCCACGGCATAAATCTAGCTCGTTCAGTAAGTCTACCGGATACGGGTTACGACCAAGGTGGTATCGTCATTGCGCATGGAGCCGGCTTGCCGCTGGGTATTCACCCAACTCTCCCATTGAGCAGGCTCAAGATTCAAGAGAGTGTGCCAGGGCTTTTCTCCGGCGGAGTGCTGGGTCAGAAACCAACCAGCCAAAGCATCCGACGCCAACATGATCACATCACCTAGTTCGCAGGTCCCCTTTGCCAGTTGGACCCCTTCAGGAAAGACACCATTGTTGGTCGGATTACTGCATAGCAAGGCCGGCGTGTTGCCAAACTGGGCAGCGTCATCCAGAGGAAAAGAGAGGAACAACTCATCTCGGCGGACCATGAAAAGGCAACTGTCTCCGACAGCGAGGGCACTCCAGTGGAGGACAGGGGAAGATACCAATTTCCGGCGAATGGTTAGTCCCAGAAGGGTCGCCAAGGCACCAGCCCGTGTCTTGGCCTCTCCATGCCAAGGTATGCGAGACCACGGGATTAAACGGTCCCAGCTTTCCTGGCTGGGGGCCAGCCAAGCCTTCAAATCGCCCATCTCATCGCTGACTAGATCCGGTGTCCGCTCAACAAAGTCCCTAGCCAAAATTTGCGCCCAGTCCCGAGAGAAAGCCGACTCGGTGGCACCGTCAGCTAGAGCGAAGCGGGCAGCTTTCTTTTCGTCACGACCTAACCGAACGGGATAAACCACGCGGCAATCATCTTCGCACTCATCGGGCCTGTTGCCGAACTTGGGAGTTATCAGCCTAAGAGGAGGAAACAAGTCCATGGGCAACCCTCTAGTGCAAGTCAGCGCTGGTGACGCCCCTGGTGCCAATTTCCAGAAATCGCACCAGAGCTTCCAAATTTGCGTTAAAAACAAATCCACGGGCATTTTCTTCTGCTACTACATCCAACGTAGCGGCCAAGTCCCGAAAGGATGGCGGGAATGTGGAGGACATGCGAAAAAGCTTCATCGCATGTTCGTCAGCCAATCCCTCTGGCTGAGCGGGAAACTGGACCGGCATCGCAGCTATGTCAGAGAGGTGAGCATTAAACATCAACGTATTTCCGTCCGAAGTTCCCAGGCTCATTATCTCTGCCGCAAAGTTCTCGGGGTCTCCGTCCGTTGCCATGCCGTCGGAAATGTTTATTACAATTGGTGGAAAAGCATTGGGGTGCTGAGAAATCCAGTCACGCAGAGCTACTCCGGCCAAGTCTAAGGCCTCGCACATGGGGGTACCGTATTCCGCATCAGGACGCAGCCATACAGGAAAGTTTCGAGTAACGTTTACGAGTCCGCCGGCTCCATCACTCTCCCTGACCTCCCGCTCTTCGATCTCGGCAATATCTACAACTTGGCTAATCAGCAAGAAAGGTTGATCAACGCTTGTCCCTGCAAGTAAGGATTGAATTATAGAACCTCCCTGCTGATCTGTCTTATAACCTAGTGCTCCAATATGGAAGTAGTCCCGAACATCCATACCTTGCGAACAGCGCTGGGAAATGGCGTTCAAGGTTCGATTCAGAGAATCCGCCGCCTGGTCCATCTTACGCATACCGGGCTGGCCGCCTAGGGCCTGGGTCATTGATCCGGACTGGTCAATAAGAAAGAGGAAGCAGCCTGGGTTGGTACGGCTAATATCTGCCGAGTAGGGCATTTGATGTACCCCCTTGCAATTGCGTGACGGGTTGTTCTAGTCCCCATGCGGACCGTGCGTTAGCTTAAACCGTCAAGCCTCGTATTGCAAGGTTTCAGTCTTATCTAAAATGACATGAACAAGTATGCCCAGGAAAGGGCAGTCAGGTTGGCAGACCCCTACCGCAGTGCCAGCATCCTCTCCAACGCTACGTTGGCTTCCTGGCGCATTTGTTCGGGGACGGTGATCTGGTTGTTGACGTGGCCCTCGGCCAGGCCTTCCAGCACCCAGAGCAGGTAGGCCGGGTGGATGCGGTACATGGTGGAGCAGGGGCAACTTACCGGGTCGAGGCAGAAGACGGTCTTGTCCGGATTCTGCAGGGCCAGGCGGTTGACCAGGCTGATCTCGGTGCCCACGGCCCACTGGCTGCCGGCCGGGGCCTCGTTGATGGTCTTGCGGATGAACTCGGTGGAGCCGTTCATGTCGGCGACCTGTAGGGTTTCCATGGGGCATTCAGGGTGGACCAGCACGTTGACGTCGGGATAGCGGTCGCGGGCCGACTGGACCTGGGCCGGGGTGAAACGAGTGTGGACGGAGCAGTGGCCTTGCCAGAGGACCATTTTGGCGTTGCGCAGTTGCTCCGGGGTGTTGCCGCCCAGCCGCTTGAAGGGATTCCAAACCACCATTTCATCCAGGGGAATGCCCAGCTTGAGGGCGGTGTTGCGTCCCAGGTGCTGGTCGGGCAGGAACAGGACCCGCTCGGCCCGCTCAAAGGCCCACTCCAGGACGGCGGGCGCGTTGGAGGAGGTGCAGACGGCGCCGTTGTTGCGACCGCAGAGAGCCTTGATGCCGGCGATGGAGTTCATGTAGGTGACGGGAATGATGCCGCCGTGATCGCCCAGCACGTCCTGCAGGTCGTCCCAGGCATCTTCCACGTCGTCCATGGGGGCCATATCGGCCATGGAGCAGCCGGCGGTGATGTTGGGGAGAATCACCTGCTGGTGGGGCGCGCAGAGAATACAGGCGGTCTCGGCCATGAAGTGAACGCCGCAGAAGACGATGTAGCTGGCCTCCGGACGGGAGGCGGCCTCCTGGGAGAGAAGGAAGGAGTCGCCCTGGAAGTCGGCGTACTTGATGATTTCCTCGCGCTGGTAGTGGTGGCCGAGGATGGTAACGTCGGTACCGAGCTTCTGGCGCACGTCGTGGATACGCTGGTCCAGCTCTTCGGGGGAGCAGCGCAGGTATTCCGGGGGAATTTTCTGCCAGCGAACGTTGATGGCGATTTCCTCGGCCAGGGACTTGGCGGGGAGTTCGTCCTCGGGCCGGCAGAAGGCGGCGTGCTCGATTTCCGTGAGGGGTATCGTAGGCGTCCTTGGCTTAGTTGCCATTTTCACTTCCTCGATAAAGGGTGGGCTGGCGGCGGGCCGGGGTACTCAGGGAGCTTCCCGGCGGCGCAGTTCCGCTTCCAGTTCCTGAACGCGGGCCTCGGCGGAGGCGGCGCGTCCTTCGGCAGCTATTCGGGCTTCGGCTTCTTCCTCGTGGGTCTCAAGGTAGCGCCCGGATTCAGGGATACGCCACCGAAGTCTTCCGTTTTCCCAGCAAACATCCAGGCCCAGGGCGTCGCTACGGCCCGACATGTGGCCCTCGGCGGACTGCTGGACTCCAATGGGCTGATAGGCGCCATCCACCAAGCGGTCGCCGGCCAACGGCGCATCATACCACCGCCCCCCGGTGGGGTCGAAACGCCAGTATTCGAGAATGCCGAAGGCGGCGTAGTCCTCCCGCTTCTGGGTGTAGTCATTGCGGGTGGTGGTGGGCGAAGCTACCTCCAGCACAAAGTCCGGAGGCTTGCTGTGTTCCTCGATGGAGTAGCCGTTGCGGGAGATAGCCGCTGCCGGGTCTATATTGAATGCCACGAGCAGGTCCGGTATGCGGGCGTAGCGGCTGGGATACCAGTAAACGGGAATCTCTCCAAAAACCAGGGTGGTGTCCCGGTGGCCCAGGTGCCGCGCCAGGGCGACCAGATAACTGGGCTGGTAGAGATACAATATATTCTGCATATCGTCCCTGGGTGGAAAATCGGGAAACTGCTCAAGCCTGTCCGGCCGGTCAGTTTGCATTGTCAGCTTGCTGGTCATAGCGTTTCTCTCAGGCCCAGGTGATTGCAAGGGAACCGAGTTCAGAGTGACTCGGGCAAATTCTCCTTTAATCAGTCTTAACAGAGGCCGCGCCGTCCAGGGGCAGTCCCTGCAGGGCCCAGGGGCTGGCCTGGCTTACTTCCACATTTACCAGTTGGCCAGGGCGCACTCTGGCATCCAGTTCTTCGTCGGCGTTGATGAAGACCAGCTTATCGGTGCGGGTGCGGCCCTGCCACTTGCCCCGCTTGCGGCCCTCCACCAGTACTTCCATTGTTTCCCCCACCAGGGCGGCGTTGGTCTCCCGCAGGATGCTCTCCTGCAAGGTGTCCAATTCCTTCATGCGGCGGTCCTTCACGTCCTTGGGAACGTCGTCCTCCATGGTGCGGTGGGCGATAGTGCCCGGGCGGGTGGAGTAGGCGGCGCAGTGGACCTTGTCGAAACGCAGTTCGGACACAAGATCCATGGTGCGGTCGAACTGCTCCTCGGTCTCACCGGGGAAGCCCACGATTATGTCGGTGCTCATGGACACGCCGGGGATGGTGTCGCGGATGCGTCCCACCAATTCCCGGTAGTGGTCGCGGGTGTAGGGGCGGCGCATCTGCTTCAGGATCTCGTCGTCACCGGCCTGGACGGGCAGGTTTATGTGCTCACAGACCTTGGGCAGGTCGGCCACGGCCTGGATGATACGGTCGTCCATGTAGGAGGGGTGGGAGGTCAGGAAGCGAATGCGGTCCAGGTCTTCAATGGCATTGAGGCGGGTGAGCAGCAGGGACAGGTCGGGCTTGTCGGGCAGGTCGTACCCATAGGCGTCCACCGTCTGGCCCAGCACGGTTACCTCGCGCACGCCCCGGTTCACCAGAAGTTCCACCTCCTGGACCACATCGTCCACCGGGCGGCTGACCTGGCGTCCCCGGCGATAGGGGATAATGCAAAAGGAGCACATCAGGTCGCAGCCGTGGATGATGGGCACGTAGCAGGTGACTTCGGGGTGGGCGGGAGCCAGGGAGCCAACGCAGCCCTCCCAGTCCAGGCCCTTGCGCTCGCCAATCAGCTCCAGAAGGGGCTCGAACTGCTGGGGCTGCATGAACAGGTCCACATCGGGGAACCGCTTTTCCAGTTCGACAGTGTTGGGGCCGACCATGCAGCCCATGAGGGCCAGCACCCGGTCGGGTTGCTTCTTTTTGAGGGGATTGACCATCCAGAGGTTGCCGACGACCTTGTTCTCGGCGCCCTGGCGTACCACGCAGGAGTTGAGGACGATGACGTCGGCGGCCTTGGCGGTATCCACCGGCTGAAGGCCAAGCTGCTCCAGGGCCGAACCGAGCCTTTCGGAGTCGGCCTTGTTCATCTGGCAGCCTATGGTCCAGATATAAAACGTATCCATGATAAATGCTTGCTATTCTATCCAGCTAGCCCGGCACCTGAAAATGCCGGGCGGGAAGGGTCAAAAGCCAGGGTGGCGGAGGGAGTGGGATTCGAACCCACGATCCCGGTTTCCCAGGATAAGCGCTTAGCAGGCGCCCGCACTAGACCACTATGCGATCCCTCCGGAATTTGGGTATCCAATATAGCAGATTGGGGGTTTGGGGACAACTTTGGGAGTTGTTGGCTGATGCACCAATTCAGGCACGGTTGGGCGGACTTGCACATTGGCCGTACGCTTCGGGCCCCTTTATTCCGCTGCTACTCAACAAAGATAAGATGAGGTACGCCTATTGCCGTTGGCGTACCTCTGACATACCGCCGGGATTTTGGCTTAATTCAGAACATGCACCGCACCGAAAGCTCGGCGCAGGTGTCGCGGATGAACTGCACCACGTCCGGGTGCAGGGGGATTCCTTCTTCACGGCGCACGGCTTCCATTTCAGCTTCGGGCTGGCCCGCTACCAGGACCCTCTCGTGGCCCGGGGCCGGTTTGGTGCTCTTCATCATTTGGAGCCAGCCGTCCATTTCATCCTTGAAGTGGTCCGGGTCGTCAAATCCGGCCACGTTGTAGGCGGCGACGTAGTGGCCAAAATTGGGGCGTCCGGGGACGGCGCCGTAACCGAATCCGGTGAGCACACCGGCCAGGATGTCCACCACACAGGCCAGACCGTAGCCCTTGTGGGACCCCAGCTCGCGGGTAGCGCCCACGGGCAGCAGGTGGTAGTTCTCCGGTACGGGCACCTCTTCCATGATGGGAGTGCCGTCCTCGGAGGCCAGCCAGCCCGGCTCCAGGTCAGCGCCCAGGCGGCGGGCAATTTCAATCTTGTTCTGGGCCACGGAGCTGGTGGCAGCGTCGAACACAAAAGGCGCTTCATTCCGGGAAGGCACTGCCACCGCAATGGGGTTCGTGCCCAGGCGCGGCTCGGCGCCGAAGGTGGGGACCATGCGGGGCGGCGCGCTGGTCATGCACACGCCGATCATGTCGTGTTCCAGGGCCAGCATGGCGTGGTAGGAGGCCATACCCAGGTGGCGGGAGTTGCCGATGGTCACCATGCCCACGCCCACTTCGCTGGCCTTGCGGATGGCGATTTCCATGGCCTTGGGAGTGACGATGGTGCCCAGCCCCCGGTCGGAGTCCACGGCGGCGGTGGCGGCGGTTTCGCGGACAATGCTGATGTTGGGTTGCGGGTTAATTTCCCCGCGCTGGTAGCCGCCCAGGTAGCTGCGGAGCATGTTGGAGACGCCGTGGCTGTCCACGCCCCTCAGGTCGGCCAGCACCAGCACGTCGGCGCCCAGTTCAGCATCCTCCGGGGGCACCCCCACCTTTTCGAATATGGAGGCGACGGTGGATTTAAGGTCGTCGCCGGGTACGTTGATGGCCTCGTCCAGGCTAACTCGGAATCTTGGCAGCACGGTTTTTCTCCTATGTGAAGCGTGTTAGATGAAACATGGGGGGCAGGACTGGCGGGACAGGGGTCCGGGAGCGCCACTTCACCCCATCCTCACATTTCCCGACCTTCCGAAAAAGGTCCCTACCGATGATTAAGTTGCCAAACTGATGAGAAACTCGGTGGGGTCTGATTTGCCGAGGGCGGCGGTGGATAACTGCTGGCTATCGAAGTTCGCCGGGGTTCCCATCCAGCATACTTTGCAGACCGGAGCTACCGATGTTGGTCTGCTTGGGGCCAAGGATATTTCCCAGCGTCTTCTGGCCCAGGATTTTGTTCTTGTCAGGCACAACGATTCTCCTGGGCCGCTGTTCCCCGGGGAACTGGCGGGTCAGGACCAGGCCATGCCTGCTGCGGCGCCTGATTTCCCAACCGTGACGGAGCAGCAGGGCAATCACCGGCAAAGCGTTGATTGCCATCGGGTCAGGCTGTTATGCCTGCCACAGCTAACAGACGCACCGGTTGCTCCTCTTGCTGAGAGGCAGGCGTGTCGTAGCGGATCCCCTGGCCGTTGAGGTAGGCCCGTAAGTCCTCGTCCTCAGCGATGCTGTTCAGGTAAAGCAGCACCAAGTCCATTAGCTCCTCTCGGGCCTCCTCCAGCGTATCCGCGGTGGTGGCTACACCCAGCGCCTCGCATTCGCCTTCCCAGCCGTACTCTGTTGACTCGTAGGCCAGGCCCAAGCGGACTACCAGATGTTCGGCATTATCCAAATTAGCGAGGAGTACACACTCTTCACGGTAATTTTCAGCCGCCACTACGAGGGCCTCCTTACCTGCACTGGGCTTTCATTATACCAAATATGGCAGCCGGGAAATTTCCCGTCGAAACGACACAGCTACCGCTGATGCAAAAGTCTGCATTCTGATGAAAAGGCCGACCTTCCTTCGCCCGGGGGCAAAGGACCAGTCCCGAAACCGGCAGTTACAGGAAGGAGTTGGCCGCCTGCAAAAACTCCTCGGTCTTTTCCATCTGGGGCAGGTGGCCGCAGTTGTCTATGATTACCAGTTCGGAGCCCGGAATGGCCTGCCGGTACAGGTGGCCGCACTCCACCGGAGCCAGCTTGTCGTCGCGCCCCCACAGGATGCGGGTGGGAATGTTGACGCGGGCCAGCCGGTCGGCGAGGCTCAGGCTGTGCATGTATGGCTTCCAGCAGATGCGGACCGACATCTCCCGGTTGCGCTCCAGGACGGCCATCATTTCCGGAGAGGGAGCCTGGCCGAATACCTCGTCATATTCGGGCGACTGGGAAGGGTCGTGGAACAACAGGTCAATTACCTGGGCGGGGGTGATGATAAAAACGTCCGCGATCTCCCCGTCATTGGGCTTGATGCCCACGGGGGCCACCAGCATGAGCTTGCTGAAAACGGGACCTGCTGCCGCAACCATTTCCGAGGCCAGCCAGCCGCCCATGGAGAAGCCCATGGCCCGACAGCCGTGGAGGCCCTGGCTCTCCACGAACCAGTTGTAAAAGCAGGCCAAGTCGTGCATGTTCTCCATCCACTCAGGACGCTCGGATTCGTCGTACCCGGGGTGGGAAGGCAGGTACACGGTAAAGCGCTCGGACAGGGCATCGAGGTAGCGGAGCCAGCCGCCGCTGCCGCCGGCGCCGTGGAGCACCAGCAGGGGATCGCCGGAGCCACCCTTCCGCAGTTGCACCTTTGAGCCGCCAACCTCGACAAATTCCTCGGTAAAGTTTGCGGGCATAGATTCTTAGCCTCCCAGCTTGCCATTTTGGTAGCACAATCCTACCCGCAGGCAGGGCGTGGGTCAAGGAAAGCAACTACTGTGGCTGTGCAGAAGCGGAATTAGCAAACTGGCAGAAAAACAGGTGGAAGTAATAGAGTAATAACATCCCTGTGTCTGATATAGTCCTAAGGGGCCTCGTCAAATCCTTCCGCCATTCCGTTGGCCCTTCCGCTTTTGAAAGGGAATCCAGCTAACTGGATGGGCCAAACTCGAAAACGTTCTGAGTCAACACTGAATTCCGGTTTTGGCCGGAAAGACGAGCGAGGCAATTTGACGACACGCCCCGGCCAGCAGGTTGAAAAGTTTGAGGATCACCAAAGCAGATGATAAATAGTTCAAGAGCACTGACCATGTCTTTTCGAGCGTTGATTCCCGTGGCGCTGCTGTTGCTGATGGCGGCCTGCACCAGCGAGCCCGAGCCCGCCACGGTGGCGAGTCCCGATGTACAGGCTACGGTTCAGGCGGAGGTGGCCGCTGCCCTGGCCGCCGCGCCCACGGCCACGCCCTGGCCGACGAACACACCATATCCCACCCATACGCCGTATCCCACGGCCACACCCTATCCGCCGCCGGCCGCCCTGCCGACGAACACGCCCTGGCCGACCCATACGCCGTACCCCACGGCCACACCCTATCCGACCCATACGCCGTATCCGACGCCCACCCAGGCGGCGACCCAGACGCCGCTGCCTACTTACACGCCCTATCCGACGCCCGTTAGAGCAACGACTGTTACCCAGCAGGTGGCTCCCACGCCCACCGTTCCGGTGCGCCCGCACCTGGAATCCGATTCCTACGTGGAGCGGGATACCACCGACCGGTCTAATCAGATACTTAGTACCCATATCCTGGGAGGCACCAATTGCGACCGTGTGGCGGACTTGAGCCGCGAGTTGAGCCGGGAGCAGGACAACGCCATCCTGAAGGTCTATGACATGAGGATAGTGGTCAGCAATTCTCGGAGGGTTGAGTGCGCCGGCGAGGCCAAGTGGAGCCGCGGAGACAATACGTCAATAATAATCTTCGTGGAATCCGACGGAGACGGGGACGAGTTCTATGGCTACCGGTTCCAATCCAGGGGATTTGAGGGCTTTAACTAAAGGGTCAGATCATTTGCATTGATGGATGACCCTTCCGCTCGCCCAAGGCTGGTCGAAGGGCCGCCCATTCATGGTTCCGCCCGTAGGGGCGCTTCGTGAAGCGCCCCTACCCCGAACAGACCTGCCGGTTAGCCATCAATTCAACTGCGATAGGCAACCGGAAGCTGTTAGCCAACCCTTCCCCTTGCGAGGGAGGGTCAGGATAGGGGTGACGCTCCTGCGGAGGTTGTCGTTTCAGGGAACTGACAGGCCGCTTGATTATTCTTGAAACAGATCCTTGACGCCAGACTCGGTGGCGTTGCCGGTTTAATTCCACAAACCGTTCGTGGTGATTTCGTCGAGAGGTTCACCACGAACGGTTTCTTTTGCACTCCTGATTCCTCTATACAGACTCTTCCTTCCGGCTGCCATTTGCCCAGGGCAATCGCGTTATAGATTCAGGCTATAGGGGACGCAAATTCGGTTGGCAAAGGTCATGTGGCCCCGCCAGGGGAGGACGCGGGCGGCTGAGCTTACCGAAGGGCCCGGAGTCCTTCTACTCAGCCCGATTGCGGGTAGTGAAGTTAGTCCCAGGCATAGATTTTAGATGCTTCGGCGGAGTTTATCCTGAGCTTGGACGAAGGGCTCAGCATGACCGTCAATTAAAGGGCGATTGTCTTGGCCATTTACCTCGTCTTAACACCCTGCCAACCCGGATGGTGTATTATTTGGCGAAACCAATAACATGGATGTGATCAAGTTTATGGCAAGAGTTTTGGTATCGGACCCCATTGCTTCCGAAGGTGTGGAACTGCTTGATTCCAGGACGGACGTCAAGGTAAAGACGGGACTGAAACCCGATGAGCTGGTTGACGCAATCCCCAACTACGATGCCCTGGTGGTGCGCAGCGAAACCAAGGTGACGCCCCGGGTGATTGAAGCCGGGCAGAACCTGAAAGTAATCGCCCGGGCGGGCATCGGCGTGGACAACATAGACCTGGCTGCGGCAACCAGCGCGGGCATCGCCGTGGTCAATGCCCCCATTGGCAACACGGTGGCGGCGGCGGAACATTCTCTGGCGTTGATGCTGGCCCTGGCCCGGAACATCCCCCAGGCCTACCAGTCATTGAAACAGGGGGAGTGGCGGCGCAGCGCCTTCATGGGCATTGAAGTGCGAAACAAGTACCTGGGCGTGGTCGGCCTGGGCCGGGTGGGTTCCGAGGTGGCCCGGCGCGCCGCCAGTTTCGGTATGCACCTGCTGGCCTACGATCCCTTCGTCGGGGCCGACTACGCCCGTCGCCTGGGAGCGGAACTGCTGCCTTTGGACGAGTTGCTGGCCCGGGCGGATTTCATCACCCTGCACACTCCCTTAACGCCCTCTACTGCCAACCTGATTGGTGCGAAGGAACTGGCCCTGATGAAGCCCAGCGCGCGCCTGATTAATGTGGCGCGGGGAGAACTGATAGACGAGGATGCCCTGCTGGAAGCTTTGGAATCGGAAAAACTGGCCGCCGCCGCTCTGGACGTATTCGTCCAGGAACCGCCGCAAAACCAGGCGCTGGTGAGCCACCCCCGGGTGATGGCTACGCCTCACCTGGGCGCGTCCACCCAGGAGGCGCAGCGCGAGGTGGCCATAGAGGCGGCGGAGCAGGTGCTGGCGGTCCTGGAGGGCCGTCCGGCGCGCAATACCGTCAACGCTCCCTTTATGGCATCGGACGCTCACGAGTTGCTGTCGCCCTTCATACCCGTGGGAACCCTGCTGGGCAAGCTGCTGACCCACCTGGCCCAGAACCAGTTTGTGGGCGTAAACATATCCTACGAAGGGGAGATAGCCCAGCACGACACCATAATGCTCAAGTCGGCGGTGCTGGCAGGGGTGCTGACACCCGTAACCTCGGAGCAGGTCAACCTGATCAATGCGCCGGTGCTGGCCCAGCAGCGGGGCCTGAGCGTGACCGAGCACAAGTACTCGGAGGCCCACGAATACGCCAGCCTGATCACGGTCACGCTGACCACCAGCAGCGGGGACTTTACCCTGGCGGGCACGTCCCTCCGCAACGAACCCCACATCGTCAAGGTCAACGACTACTGGCTGGACCTGCCGCCTTCCGCTCCCTACATGCTGTTCGTGGACAACCGGGACCAGCCCGGTTCCATCGGCGCGGTGGGCACCATTGCCGGTCGTCACAACATCAACATCAGCTTCATGGAAGTTGGCCGCCTGAGCCTGCGGGGCCAGGCCATGATGGTGCTGGGCCTGGACGATCCGGTGCCGAACCATGTGCTGGAGGAGATCAAGGCCCTGTCCCACATCTCGGATGCGCGGTTGGTGAAGCTGTAGGAGTGAGATGGGTGTTGGCTTTCTGTAGTTGGTGGTTAGAGAACAGGTAGAAGTTAAGGAATGGTGAGTAGCCATGCCCCGGTGCGTTGTGCATAATGCCGCTGATATTGAGGCGCTGCAGGATCAGATTGGTAAGGCTGCCAAGAAGGCCCGCGAAAATCTGAGTCGTCTGGTTGAAGAACCAATGGAAGCCCTGTACAAACTAAAGCTAAGGAGGAGCGGTTATAAACTGCTGGAAAAGGAACCAGACGATTCAGACAACCTGATCGAGCAGCTGAACCAGACCTTCACAATGATGGCAACTCTAGCTGCGGCGCGGCGCTTGCTTGAATGCTTCCCTGAAACCAAATACAAAGGTTTACAATTGAACTTAGGCCGTGCTCACGGCCCGGACATCAAGAGTATAGGTTGGAATCTGGTGGAAGCCGAGGTGTTCGTGGCAGTCACTCCGCGCAATAACCGCAAGCTCAAAGAAGATGTTTATAGAGTTGGCGAATCTAACGCTACCTATCGTTATGTTTTCTTTCATTGCCCTGACGAGAGATCTGGCCGAAGGATCAAGTTAGAGGACAATTATAAACAATACTTGGGAAAGCAGCCGGGAATCAAAGTAGTGATTTGGTCGCTTGAGAAGTCCGAAATCTTGTGGAAAGACCACAGATAAATGGAATCAAAAAAGGAGTAAATCAGCATGGCAGAAAAAATCGCAGTTATGGGCGCGGGAGCGTTGGGCAGCTACGTCGGCGCCTTTCTGACCCAGGCCGGCGAGGACGTTACCTTTATTGATATGTGGCCCGAGCACGTGGAAAAGATGCGGGCCGACGGCCTGCGGGCCAGCGGCAGCCAGGGCGACTTCACCGTGCCGGTCAAGGCCATGCACCTGACCGACGCCCAGGGCATCACCGAGCCCTTCGACTTTGCCTTCATCGCGATGAAGTCCTACGACACGGAGTGGGCTACTCACTTCATCAAGCGTTACGTCAAGCCCGACGGCTATTTCGTTTCCCTGCAGAACTGCTGGAACGACCCCATCATTGGGGAGATAGTCGGGCCGGAGCGGGAGATGGGCTGCATCGCCTCACACATCGAGGTGGCCCTGTGGGAGCCGGGCCACGTAAATCGGGGCGGCGCTCCGGGTCGCGACCACGGTCACGTGGTTTTCCGCGTGGGCGAGCAGACGGGGCACATCACTTCCCGCAGCGAAGGTGTCGCCAGCAAGCTGGACAACATTGACGCCGCCTATGCCACCGACAACCTGTGGGGCGAACGGTGGGCCAAGCTGTGCCAGAACGGCATGGGCAACGCCATCTCCGCCATGACCACCCTGGGCTCCCAGGAGATGGCCCAGGACTCCCGCTTCCGCACCATCCGCATTCAGCTGGCCAAGGAAGGGGCCCAGGTGGGCCTGGCCCAGGGCCTCAACGTAGTGGCCATCAACGGCATTCCGGCCCAGACCTGGGCCGACGCCGACAGGGGCGATGTGTTCGAGGAACTGAACGACATCATGAGCAAGGCTGGTGGGCGGGTGAACTGGCTGGCATCCATGGCCCAGGACGTTCACAAGGGCCGCCACTCCGAAGTGGACTTCATGAACGGCTTGATTTGCAGCAAGGGCCGCGAGACGGGCGTCCCCACCCCCTTCCATGACGCCATCGTGGACACCATGCACGGCATAGACGACGGCTCCCTGAAGCCCGACCCGTCCAACGTGGAGTTGATAGTCCGGGCCGTGGGGATGTAGGCGGCAATTTACGATTGATGAGAATTACCAGGACCGGGGCTTGGTGATGGTGCCCTGGGCATCCGACAGTTGGCTTGGGAATTGGCTGGCGCCCAGCGGGCCCCTGCGGATTGGGCGATAGAAGTCGGACGCTTGGTACAGCGCCCAACTCTTGGTCCTTTGCGGGTTGAAAACACCGACGGTCATGCCCAACTAGCTTCGTAGAAACTCGATGGGGGTCTTGAAGTCGGAGTCATTGGACAGCAATACCGCCATTTCGGACTCCCCGCTAAGGGAATCTGCCATCATGTAGGTGGTCAGGTTTACATCCGTACCTTTTTCCTCCGTCTTCAGTACCAGGGCAGTCTCAGTCTGCGGGCCAGTGGGAGAAGAGTGAGCCAGGGGCATCCTTACCGCATTAGTCAAAAAGTGGCCGTAATGTATGGTCAGATTTGGTATGGTCTGCAGTGCCCGGAGATAAGTCTGTTGTCGCTGTCGCTGGTAAGGATTATCGGGTCTGAAATTGAGAGGAGCGGTAAAGTACCGGATACGGTAGATTTCGTGGGAGGACAGAAGCAGACTGCACAGCTTTGCCACATCCAGCCAGCGGTAGGGAGAATCCTTCAGACAACCATAGTAGAGATTGAAACCGTCAACGTAAGCGTTGGTCTTCACAAACGGGTCCCTGAAATAGCTGAAGCCGCCCGGAGGCGGCCTCGCGCTCTGCCGCCGAAGAGACAGAGGTGGTCCATTGAGTGTACGGATACTTTAGCTGTGTGTCAATACTTCTGTAAACGCTTGGGCACGGCTACCAGGCTAATGAGGAGGTCCCATGTTCATTAAGGTTGAACCGGCCGGGTTCTTCATGTACACCGTGCAGTTGATCTTTGACCCGGCCAGTCCTGACTCGGAGGACCAGGAGGTGCGGGACTACCTGGCCGACCATGAGCTGGAGCCCCGCTACCAGTACCAGATTGAAGAGGACGGCCGCCCCTGCGACGTGTTGCAGTTTGGCGGTTGCTACCTGGGTCGGCACCTGCAGTCCGTGGGCCAGATACAGCGCCACGCAGTGGAGGTAGAACTGCTGACCGCCGAGGTGGAGGGCCACCTGGCGGCCCTGGCGTTGCCTCAACTGGCCGCGCCCAATTCTGAGGACGGGGAAGTGCGGCAGGAGACGGTGGCTGCCCTGGTCTCAGAATTGCACGACGAGTCGGCGTTCCAACCCGACGAAAACGGTGAACTGGCGGTGGTCCTGGACCGGGAAGAAGTCAAGGCGGCGGCGTTGCGGGTGCTGGGGAAAGGCTCATGAGTAGTGACATTGCCGTGTTAGAATGTGGCTATGACATGCAACGACCATAACCCGATAACTGGCTGTCCCGTTGATTAACGAACTGGGCAGCATTGCCAGCATTGTTGGCTTGCCCCTTTCGCTGATAGCGCTGGTTTTCGCGATTTACCATTAGTTAAGGCTGAGGGGCGAAACACGGGCGGCCAAGGAAGCGGCAGAAGAGGCGCAACGCCTGTTGCGTCGTGACTTGTCCATCAGCGACATAGCTCGTTTAAGAGGCAGGATAAGACATCTCATTGACTTGAATCGTAGAGGCGATAAGGGCCTTTCATTAAATCTCTGTCAAGATATACAGGATCTGTTTCTGGACGTTCAGCGGCGGCATCCCAATTTGAACAAAGGAAGCCGGCAAGAAATACAGCGTGCGTTGGGTTTCTTGGTTGGCTGGCAAAGCGAGTTGGAAAACCTAACCGAAGATATGCCTGCGGAAATAGTTTCCCGGTTCAATGGCCAGTTGAACGGGTTTCAAATCGACCTTCTGGTTATGTTGGAGAATGACCTGTCTTGAGTGTGCAGAGGTGACAGTAATGGGTGAACCGAGAATATTCGAAATAGGCACTGAGCTCTTGCGGCTGTCAAGGGACGGCAAGTTAGAGTGGAAACAGGGTTACCGCAGCAACGAATACGACGTTTTCGTTCTGGAGTTGCTGGCCACAGTTTCTTGGCACGACGACGCCCGCTATTTTCGTCTCAAACTGTCTGATGACACAGGCAGAGTTATAGCTTCCATGGAAAGGAGACCCAGCGCCTTTGACCCCATTCCCGACCCGGGCAGGCCTCCGGACCTGGAGGAACTATATCGGCTGGCTGAAGGTTACGTGGAGAAAGGCAGCTTGGAAAGGACTCTTCAATACCTTAAGCAGTCGTAACCCTCCCCTACCGCCTGTAGCTGTAGCCCCTCGGCGTTCTTTCGCAGTTGAGGCGGCGGTTTAGGTGGAGGCCCTCGAGGACGAACTCTACGGCGGAGGCTTGCAGTTCGGGGCGGGGGTCGTCGGTGAGGCGGGCTACCGCCTCGGTAAGGCCTTCCACCCCGGCAGCCATGGTTGAGTACTCCCCCGCCGGCTTCTCGCTGCCCGTTTCGGCCTGGCTGCCCAGATCGAAGGCGGTCACCACATCGTCCAGGGAATCCACGTCGAAGTAGCGGCCAAAGACCCGCAGCACGGCCCGCTTGGTCAGGTCCTCCATCACCCGGTCCTCGCGACCCTCTTCGAAGGTCTCCAGTTCGATTTTGCCGCCGAAAGATGCCTGGATGTAGGGCAGGTCGCTGATGCGGGGGCAGGTCAAGGCGTCGCCGGAGCGGATGGAGCGGCGGACGGCGTTACTCAACAGGGTCTCGTAGTTGGCGATGGAGACGCGAACGCTGACCCCGGACCGCTGGTTAATCTCGTTGCTGGCGCGGGCCTGGGCCGTAATCTCGGCGAGGATCTCCTTCATGTACTGGGGCACCACCAGGTTGTCCTCGTCAATGAAGCGGGCCCGCTCCTGGTCCATGATGGTTATCTCTTCCTCGATGTGGCGGGGGTAGTGGGTGTGAATCTGGGAGCCGTAACGGTCCTTGAGGGGGGTGACGATGCGGCCCCGGTTGGTGTAGTCCTCGGGGTTGGCGGTGGCCACCACGTAAACGTCCAGGGGCAGGCGGATGCGGTAGCCCTTAATCTGGACGTCCCGTTCCTCCATCAGGTTGAAGAGGCCCACCTGGATTCGCTCGGCCAGGTCGGGCAGTTCGTTGATGGAGAAGATGCCCCGGTTGGTACGAGGCACCAGGCCGTAGTGGATGGCCTGCTCGTCGGACAGGTGGCGTCCCTCGGCCACCTTGATGGGGTCTATCTCACCGATGAGGTCGGCGATGGAGATGTCGGGGGTGGCCAGCTTTTCGGAATAGCGGTCATCCCGTCCGATCCAATCGATGCCGGTGTCGTCGCTGGATTCGGAAATCCTGCCGCAGCGGCCCTGGCAGATGGGGTTGAAGGGGTCGCAGTTAATCTCGCAGCCGGCAACTTTGGGAATGGCCTCGTCCAGCAGGTTGACCAGGCTGCGGATGAGGCGAGACTTGGCCTGCCCCCGCTCGCCCAGGAGGATGATGTCCTGGCCGGCCAGGATGGCGTTTTCGAGTTGGGGGATGACGGTGTCCTCGAAGCCGATGATGCCGGGGAAGGCGATTTCTTCGGCCCGAATTTTCGCCACCAGGTTATTGCGTATCTCCTCGCGGACGGGGGTTACGCGGTAGCCGCTATCGCGCAGTTCGCCGATGGTGTGGGGGCGGTGGTCACCCAGCTGGGTCAAAGAGGTCATGGTTCGTCTCCCTCCGCTGCTGAACCAGGATTTGTAGCTACAAGACGGTTCAGCAAGTATAGCACAGGGTGTTTTTGACCGCAGTGTCCCTAGACGGGCTTAGTATGATCCTTCGACTAGCTCAGGATGAGCGGGGATATTCACCCCCATCCCCGGATGGCGTTGGGTGCAGGCACCAGCATTACCTTCGCTGGGAGTAGGGACGCCCTCACCCTCACCCTCACCCTCTCCCTCCGAGAGAGGGAACTCTTGAGATAGTTTCTAAATTTAGTCCTCCCTTCTCCTTCGGTGCGGGGCAGACCTGTGTGTCTGCCCCTACGGAACCGGACGGGGTCAGGTGGGGATTTCGCCGTAGAGGAGGTCGTCGTAGCGGTGGTTCCAGGCCCAGGGCAGCAGGG